>JAFIES010000067.1 GCA_020832415.1 Balneolaceae bacterium
CGTATATCGATCAAAAATTAAACATCGCAGACACTGGTAAGCTACGAGTTGAAGTCGATAAAAAATTTAACAGTACTTATTTATATGTACCACAATGATTTACAAGAAATTAAAATTGTCTTAATTGGACACTACTGATAAAACATATAAAATAAGCCGAGCCCGAACTAACGGACTCGGCTTGTAATGCCTCTGAAGAGTTTTATAAACCTACTTCAGATTCTTCATGTTGGTTACATGATTTTTGAACTTGTTGTACAGATCGGTGTCTGCTCGTCCGCCGGGATGACAAATATTTCCGCCAAACTCCCAGCACTTTGTACCATCGGCAACAAGCTGCCATAGTAAATTACCATCGAGTTTTATCTCTTCTGCATGCTTATAGAGTGCATCGTACATTTCATGTACACGGGCGTCTCCCCAACCGGCCAGGCCAAATTCACCGATATAAAACGGTTTGCCCACATTTTGAGCTATCTTTTGATGGTCACTCAGCCATGCACGCTGTGCCTTCAGCATATCTTCATTTACAGTGGAACCAAATCCAAATTCACCGGGATACCAGTGCGCACTTCCAAAATCAATTTCGGGAATAGAGGTATTGGCTATGTAGCTTGTTCCTTCGTTGGCCCGAAGTGCATAGGTATTACTGTATTGATCAACTGAGTACTGCGATGGTGTGCCTTCATCAAACCCTTCTTCACCGGTTGAGACCAGGTGGTTTGGATCAATGGACTTGATGTGTTGTGCAATATCCTGGTACCAGTCTCGCAGTACATTTTGATGCTGGCCACGGTTTCTGGCTTCGTTCATTATTTGCCATGCAAAAATAGCAGGTTCATCTTTGTAGGCTACGCCGGTTACCGTATTCACACGGTTCAGCAGCATAGAGATGTAATCTTTAAACCATTTTTGTGTCTGGCTGTTGTTTATGAAGAAGTCCATATTTGTGGATGGATTGGAGGCTCCGGCCCAAGTATTGTACTGGCAAACACCACCAAGTTCATCCCAGAAATTAATGAAAGGTATGATAAACTTGATGCCTCTGTCTTTACCTTTGGCAATCACATTGTCCAGGTCGCGCAGGGCGGATTCACTATACACTCCGGGCGAGGTTTGGATCACATTTTCGCTGGAATCATTCTTGCTGTAACCACAATCATAGCCGTCATAGAATCCCCACATGCGAACCACGGTGATACCGGTATCTTGAAAAAGATCAAGTGCACGATCTACTACGGCTGAATTCAGTTTTTCATAATTCGGCAGGTAGTATGCGTTGGTTCCTGCAAAGCGAAGAATTTCACCATTCAGAACAAAATTGGCATTATGAGTGCTCACAAATGAACCGGATGATGGTGGCGGGGGCGGAGGTGGTGTATATGCTTCAGATTCGGTCTCGAAACTGTATACAGTTGACCATGTTGAGCCTGCAACATCCGCTTTGACTCTCCAGTAGTACGTTTTATCATAGTTCAGAGCATCAGACTTGTATGTTGCTCCCAATACGATCTCTTCATCAGTTAAGGAACCAAACGAACTGTTTTCAGAAAGCTGAAACAGATATTGTGTAATCCCTGATACTTTATTCCAGCTAAACTCAACATCTCTTGCAACATCAGAGGAGTTATTTTGCGGAGAAATCAGTGAAACTGGAGTACTCGTATCACCATCATCACCACCGCCATTTTCACCCTCGGTGCCGGTAGTAAATGTCCAAATCTCAGACCAGTCGTTACCATCACCGGCTGCTTTTACACGCCAGTGGTATTTTTTCTGATGAACCAGTCCATCGGGTGAGTATTTGGTGCCGGCAACTGTTTTTTTCTGAAGAACAGAGCTGAACGAGCTATTGTCAGAAAGCTGATACTCATATTCACTTACGCCATTTAATGCTTTCCAGGAAAATTCCAGGTTCGTGGAAACTTTATCAGCATTATGAACGGGTGCAATCAGTGTTACTACCGAAGTGGTTTCGTCATCACTTTTCGTGCCGGTTGTAAATGTCCGAACTTCAGACCAGTCATTTCCATCACCAGCCACTTTTACACGCCAGTGGTATTTTTTCTGATGAACCAGGCCATCGGGTGAGTACGAGGTGCCTGCAACCGTTTTCTTCTGAAGAACAGAACTGAACGAGCTGTTATCGGAAAGCTGGTATTCATACTCACTCACACCTGATAAAGCTTCCCAGGTAAATTCCAGGTTCGTGGATACTTTATCTGCATTTTGAACAGGAGAAAGAAGTGTTACTACTGAAATGATCTCTTCATCATCTGCTTCTGTTCCGGTTGTAAACGTCCATACTTCAGACCAGTCGTTACCATCACCGGCACCTTTTACTCGCCAGTGATATTTTTTCTGGTATTCAAGAATATCAGGTATATAGGATGTACCCTTTACCTCTGTCTCAAGAATAACTGAACTGAATGTACTGTTATCAGATAGCTGATACACATACTCACTGGTGTTTTGCAGTTCCTTCCAGCTAAACTTCAGAATGGAGGACACTTTGTCGGCATTATTTTTCGGCGAAAGCAGCGTCATTTCAGTTGTTACTGCTGATTCACTCTGACCCGTTGTAAAGCTCCAGACTTTAGACCAGGGGCCGGAATTTTTGTTTTTTATTGGAAATACCTTCCAATAATAAGTTGTATTTGAGGAAAGGGAGCGGGCTGTAAATGAAGTGCCATTCACAGTTGTATCAGTAACTGCCTTATCAAATGACTTTGATTTGGAAATTACTATTTGATACGATTGAGCACCTTTTATTTGTTTCCATTGCAGTTCGGTATCTACCGACTGTTCGACTGAGCTATTGAGAGGTGAAGTAAGCTCTGTTATTAATTCCGGATCAGATTGGGTAACATCCGAAGAAACGGAATCGCATTGAGTTAAAATTGCAAGCAGAAGAACTACTGGCAATACCAATTTCATTGATTTCATATTGACCATTCTTAGAGTTGAGCTCTCTAAAATCAGTTTTTCTAAGATTGGCCATAATTAGATTTGAGCTTTCTAATATAGAACTTGCCTTAGAATCCGATGTTTTTAGATTTGAGCGTTTTTAAAGTTTATAAAGGCGTGCGTACTGTAAGCGGGGTTTAAAGGTGATTATTTTGATGAATTAGTAATATTGAAATCCATTTATTACAAATAATGCAATCATAAATGGTTTCTAGAAAAAACTTATTAAAAATTAATAATAAATAGTATTACATAAGTTTTGGATTAAAAAAATATACATTGTTACATAATTTTTGGATTTATTAAATAAATTATAATGAACGAAGAGTTGTATCGTAGAGGCGGGATAAAAATAAAAGTTCCGGTTTATTTTAAACTGAGACCAAAATTTTCGAGTCTGACAAGCCGAAATAATTGTTAGTTATCTATTTGATGAGGAGAAAAATATTTTAATAAATCTAAAGACTCAGCGCTTTAGAAAGATTCCACCATATGGATAAGTAAATAATGGTGGAAAAATAAAAAGCCGGCTCCCTTCCGAGAACCGGCCTTGCTTTTTAGGGGGTCAATTATTTTTGCTGAATATTTGAAATGTGCTTAATAAACATTTTGAAAAGTTCGGTGTCTTCCCTGCCGCCCGGCCAGCAAATATTACCACCATATTCTGTACACTTTGCATAGTCGGAAGTAAGCTGCCAGAGTAAGCTGCCATCCAACTCAATATATTCGGCTTTACTCCAAAGTGAAGAGTACATTGCGCTAACACGCTCATCTCCCCAGCCCGGGAAACCATATTCCCCAAGTATAAATGGCTTTCCTTCCATCTTGGCAATTCGGTTATGATCGGATAACCAGGCATTTTGAGCTGTTAGCAGATCTTCTGTGATGGTATAACCAAATCCGAATTCAGTTGGGTACCAGTGTGCATTTCCATAATCAATTTCAGGGATAGAGGTGTTCAGGATATAACTCGTACCCTCATCGGCCCTGAGTACGTAGGTATTACTATATTTATCAACTGAATAGTTGGATGGTGTGCCATTATCAAAACCTTCTTCCCCGGTACCCACCAGCTGATTGGGTGCAATGGATTTTATGTATTGGGCAATTTCCTGATACCAATCCCGAAGAATTTCAGGATTCTTCCCTTTATTTCGTCCCTCGTTCATAATTTGCCAGGACATGATTGCCGGCTCATCCTTATAGGCAACGCCCGTAAAGACATTTACCCGGTTTAGTAGCATAGAAATATAGTCCCGGTACCATGTTTGAGTCTGTTCATTATTCAGAAAAAATTCCATATTTACAGAAGGGTTCTCTGCACCGGCCCATGTATTGTATTGGCAAATTCCACCGAGTTCATCCCAGTAATTAATAAATGGCAGTATAAACCGTAGTCCTCTCTGTTTACCTTTTGCAATAACCAGATCCAGATTTTGCAGTGCTTCTTCGTTATACACCCCCGGTAGTGTTTGGATCACATCTTCATTAGGGTCAATCGAACTATAACCACAATCGTAACCATCGTAAAAAGCCCACATTCTTACTACTGAAATATCGGCTGCTTTAAATGCATTTAGTGTGCTTTCAACAACATGTGGACCTATTTTTTCATAGTTTGGAAGGTAGTAAGCATTTGTACCCGCAAATCTGAACTCTTCACCATCAAGTATAAATTTTCCATCTTTTACCTGCACAAAAGGTGAATCAGGATCATAGGTATCTACTACACTAATTGCTGTCATGATCAGGTGATCTGAATCTTTTGTACAATTCAACCCTATAAAAAGAGTGAAGGTTATCAGAATAAAATTCCCTTTAAGGCTCATTATATTTCCAGCGTTTGTGGTTTTAATTGATTATTAACATCAAGGCCATTTAATGATTTACCGGACTTTTCAGCTGTATTGATTAAGTAGTCAGCAATCAGATTTTCCGGCAGGGGATGAAATGAAACAGACAGGTTAAACAGTACCCACTTCTCTTTTCTCAATACATAAGGTTCAAATCCGGAACGCCGGCAGCCTTTTAATGATGCAATATTTGTGATGTCTACAAATGTATTTACCCATCTCACATTTGTCAGAGAAGCTTTTTCCGCAATTTTGGCCATAGCTGCCGGCATAATTCCGAGTCCACGGAATTCAGGATTGCCATATGCACCTTCAAGAAGAGCTTCCTGAGGTTTTAGAGTGGGGAAAATGTTTTTAAAGTGAGATTTTATCTTGTCATTATCTTTGTTACCAATCAGCCATTGCATGTAGCAAGCTGTATTGCTGGCGGTAACGGCAACATAACAGGTTGGTATCTTTGCTTCTAAAATTGCCCGCTGGCTTGCAATAATTCTTGGGTTAACCAAGCCGGAATCTTCCAAAATAATATCAATATCCTCATCTTTTATGGGCCTGATTTTAAGGGTAATTTTGGCTGATGGTGCTTCAAAAGGTTTGCTAAGGTCTCTTTGCAGCCCAAATGAAAAAGACTCTGAATAGAGCCGATTCTTAAACTCTTTGAAAAAAACCGAATAGTATCCATCCTGCAGCAAATTAAATGCATTCTTCAAACTGGCCATGAAATAGTTCGATGAGGCTTTTGTTGACATGGTTTTCTAATTATTAAGATGAGATTTTACCGCTTTCAGAAGCGGATCTTTAGGTGTGGTATTTTGAGAAAAACCGGCACTAATGTCCCAAATCATCACTCCACCGAGCCGGTTTGTCTTCGCATAGATCATCTTTTCTGATATGGATCTTTCATTATCAAAACTGACAAAAACCCTCGGTTGGGATAAGTTTAAATATGGAACTCCGGCTTTTTCATCCCATTGGTAATCATCCAGATTGTATCTCCTGTTTAAGACAGAATAGGGTTGTACGCTGAAGAAAGAAGTCTCTTCAGTGGGCCAGGTTGGCCATTTTCCAAGAAACCGCTGTTCCTGCCAAACAGAACCATAAAAGTTTATGGCAATTCCAAGCTTTCTTCTCTCTACACCGGCATCCACCCATTCGTTTATTTTTTGATCTATAGAGGGTAGAAGAATAGTTGGTTCTTCCTCGAATGTAACTTCTTTATTGAAAAGTGCCGAATTATGCCAGGCTATCCATCCGCGCCATGGTTGGGCCATATCATAGGTTAAGATATTGATCTGATCGAAGTGCTGCTGCAAGTCTTCGAAAAGTAAACTGACTCCAGGTGATTTCGTAGCCCCTGCAGTTAACAGTGGCCTCTTATTCTGGTTCGTTTCCACATTGTCGAATGCTGCACTCAGCTGACGTACAAAAATTCTGTAGTTTATAAAATCACGGGTTTCGATAGGGCTCATGTTCAGGCTTATTCCATCGAATCCGAACTCGGTTATCATATTTGAAATAGTTTGAACAAACTGAGTACGGCTTGAATCAATGGCACCGCTAAATCCCTCATAATTGGTTCCACCGCCAACACTTAAAAGTATTTTTGTGTCATTAGCGTGTGCGGCGGTTACGATTGACTGGATTCGATCGGTGTTTAAATTATTTCTAAATGAGGGATCCAGGCTTAAAGAGGGAAGGCCATCTTCACCAATAGCAAGTGAGAAATAGGTGAGGTGGGTCATGGCGTCCCAATCAATTTCATCTGTTTTTAGTATCCCGGAATTTATCAATTGGGTTTCGGGATTGTGCTGCCACGAAACCAGATATGCATTTACCCAAATATCTTCGTTTGAGGGCATTCCTGAATCGTTCTCAAAAATGTTACAGGAGATTAGTAAAATGGATGCAAAGAGAGATAGCGCGATACCTGCGAATGATGTTTTCATAAATTTAATCCGGATGTAGAATGTTAGATTTACTAAATGAGGTGACAGATTCATCAGGCTTCCTGTTTTTTGGTGTGATGTTTTTCTTCTCTTTAGTTTCGATGTCTTGGAAGCTCATTTGCACTTTTTTAATAGAGATGCCTTTTTGATGAGCTGTGGATTTTAACCTGTTGAGATTTTCATTTTTAATATTTTCATCACAGAGATAGACTGAATCTACTTTATGATTCAGATAGGCTTTTGCCAGCTCCCAGTGCCCGCCAAAAATTGGAAATCCATTAATCAGTTTTCCTTTAAGTGCTGTGTTATCATCCAAAAACCCTACAACTTTTATGTTGTTATTGGAGGAATCAATAAGGGAATGGAGCAATGAAACGCCGCTATGGCCGGCTCCGTAAATCAGTACATTTTTTCCGGATGGTTTATCGCGGTTGTACCAAAAACTTAACGCCTGATATGTCATCCTGAACCCAAGAATGAATGTTAACAGGAAGTAGAAATCTAAAATGAGAAATTGAACGGCTGCTACTAACGGTAATACTTCCATTATCGCAAAAACCACGGCTGTTAATCCTACTGCATAAGCAATGGATGCGGAAATATTCAAAAAATTACCTATCCCAAAAGGATTCAACTTTTCACGATACAGTCCGGTTAGCCACATTACTGTTAGCTGTAGCGGCAAAATCCAGAGTATTGTGTTTTCAAAAGGCAGCTGATCCATTGCTACAGGACTTACACTATTCAGCATCAGATAGCTGAGAAAGAATGCAGCCGCTATAAAACAGACGTCGATCAGTTTGACAAACGACAGCCGGTTTAATATCCATTTTTCATAAAAAGGCATCATCAAACCATTGTTGAAGATGGCAATTTCGTAGTAGCGCAATTTTTTAATGAACAGAACAAGTATAATTCCAAGCATTACGGCTATTGTTACAGATCGTGCTGTAGTATCAATTTGTATGAACAGGAAGGCGCTGAAAGCAAAAAAGATGGATACGAAGTAGAGAACCAGAACGGTGTTTCGATGGCTTAAACCGAGTGAAAGAAGCCGGTGATGGATATGGGATTTATCAGGAGTAAACATACCATAGAGCCGGCGTAGCGACGAACGGGACAAACCATCGGGGTTTCGCTCAAGATAACTGCCTAAAAGGCGGCGTATCATTGAAACTAACGTATCTGTAATGGGAAGTACCAGTACAAGAATTGGAAAAAGAAGGGCGAATCCGGTTGAAATTTTTGCAGTGCTTTGTATAGATAACAGGGCAAGAGAAAATCCAATCAGTAAGCTGCCCGAATCTCCCATGAAAATTTTTGCGGGATTAAAATTGAATCGTAAAAATCCAATAAGTGCCCCGGCAATTATAAGTGAGATGATTGCGGTTTCCACTTGCCCGGCGATCGCCGAAACCATAAAAATGGATATGCTTGCTATTACAGCTACACCGGCAGCAAGGCCATCCAGCCCGTCGATGAGGTTAAATGCATTGGTGATGCCTACAATCCAGATGATTGTAAGAGGGAAATCAAGAATGCCAACATCCAGAATACCCGCACCCAGTGGATTTGTAATATTTGATATTTTAAATCCGGCGAAGTAGATGAGTGTGGCAAGAAGAAGCTGTACTCCAAACTTAACTTCCGGTGAGAGTGGTTTAAGGTCGTCCCAGAATCCAAGTGCAAACAGGGCTACGAAACAAAAGATAAGTGTTGCAGCCGTTGTGCCATTTTCCGACACCTGTGTGAATACATCCGGAAACAGCAAGAAAATGGTGAGAATTGAGATGCCGGCGCTGAGAAATATGGCAAGTCCTCCAATTCTCGGCATCATCGTGGAGTGCACTTTTCGCTCTCCTGGTGCATCTGTGGCACCAATTTTTTTCGCAAACCGGATTACCCACGGTGTAATCAAGAGTGATAGTAAAATTGGCAGAATAATCGAATAGATATATGCGATTGTCATTTTATGATAGCCTGTAAGTCTATAATCCGGGTTTGTGTTTTGATTATCATTTGTAGGGCAGTTTCCAGTTCATAGAAAATGGCAGATGGTGGCTTTCAATCGTACTGCCATGAGAGAGTACCGATCCCTGAAGTATGGCATTTTTAAGTTGCCTCACATTACCCGGCCACGCATAGATTTTGCATTCATTCACAGCTTCAGGTGTTATTGCAAGATTTTGCCAGGAGGGTTCAGAAGATTTTGCCTCAGCCAGAAACGTTTTTATTAATGCGGGAATGTCTTCTTTTCTTTCCCGTAAGGGAGGGAGCATTATGGAAATTGGATTGAGTATTTTCAGCAGTTCTCCCCAAACTTTTGTTTTTGCTAATTTTTGAAACGAATCCTGGCTGATTGATAGAATTAGCCGCGGGAACATCGAGATATTGTACTTAAACAATTGGTTACAACCGCGGATGTATGAATTCACAATATTAAGCATATACTCTCCCGAGAGCTCTGAAAATTGATCCAGGTAGAGAATGCCGCCACCGGCTTTTTCCAGTGCTTCATATTTAATTTGCAGATGCTCATTTTCAAAATGGATATGCTCCCAAAACGCTTCTTTAAATTTGGCTTCCGTAACATCAATGCAGTAAAATGTGTGGAATGGCCCATTCTCTCTCAGGCTGCATCTATGAATAATTTGAGCAAGCCTTTTTTTGCCAACGCCAATCTCCCCAATCAAAACAATATGCTGTTCGAGAAGTGCAATGCTTTTCACTTTTGTGAAAATATCTCTCATTAATATACTTTCGGTTCCTAAGCCATTCTCTTCTGATAAATAATCGGTTAAACCTGGTGTATTATTGACGGATGAAGGTGTCATAGTTATAGTTGAATGGTTAATCCTATCTGATGGAAATATTCGCCATCCATATTTTTTGGTGAAGCCATATAATTGAGGCTTCCATATTTAAAGTTCAAGCCAATACCGGCCCTTGGAATAAATTTTGACTGGCCTACATGAAATATGGCACCCCCTCTCAATGCAAGAATTGAATTTGGCATCAGTTCGAGTCCGCCTTTATACCATATTCCGCTTTCACCAAATCGCTTTTCGTTGGCAAACGAAATGGACATATAGGTTCTCTCTTCTATTGGGAACCGGAATGTTGCACCCAGTTCAAGCGATTGCTGCATTAAATTACTGCCCAGAGTTGTGACTCCGGTTTCAATAATTTCATAGTTTGATTCATGCCCTAATCCGCGAAATACCATTCCGTAGGAAATATTTTTAGCGGGTGCATATAGAATTCCAATATCAGCAAAGTATGTCCAATACCTGGCGTCCTGATTAAAGGAGTATGTTACACTTTGGAGCACACCCAGGCTAAATACATCGGTTATTGAATATGCATAGGCAGCCTGAGCGTGATACAGTTTTACATCAGGTTCCGGAAGCCGGGAGTTACCAAAGAAATCAAGTTCTTCAAAACCCTGATTTACCATTCCAACCCGAACTGTAAAATGGTGATTGTCTATCGACAGGGTTGGTAATGTGAGGCTATGCTGTATCAAATTTGTATTCCAGATGTGATTGGAGTTTGCCTGGAGTACGAAGTTATTCTGATATAATCCGGAAAGTGCCGGGTTTATACCGAAAGATGCTCTCCCATAAAGATCAGAAACCGTGGCGCTTCCCAGGGCTAACGAGCGTGTGTCGAATTGCTGGATTGTGAGTACTCCTTTATACTCATCAGGTGTAACGATTTGTGCCTTCACTACTGCTTGAAAACTCAAGCTGATAGCACACAGAAGAACAACTGTAACATGTATTTTATATAGAAATCTTTTCCTCATGTTACCCGAATACTCTAAAGATTCCGAAGAGGACTACGATATCCCTCAAAAATTCTGACATTTCTCTAACCACATTCTCTTTCTTCGGTACATAAACAATATCACCCGGCCGCACGATGAGAGGCGCTGAGTTCATCTGTCCGCTGTCCAGATATTCAAGCAGATCGAGTTTTACGTAATTTTCGGGTGATGCTTGCCTGTATAGCTTTACTTTACTCAAATCTGCAAGCTCAGTGTGCCCTCCCGCCGTGGCAATTAACCTGAAAATGGATGTTTGGTCAGCAACCGAATAGTTATCAGGCCGTTCAACCATTCCTATGATGGATACAATCATTGTATCCGTGTTACGGATTGATACCGTCAAGTTCAGATCTCCTCTTATATACTCCATCAATTTGAGTTCGAGAGATCGTTTCAGTTGTTCTTGTGTATAACCGGTTACAGATATTTCACCAACCAATGGAATAGCTATCGTTCCCACTCTTGATACAGTAGTAAGTGTGTTAAAGCTGGGTTGCTCCCAAACAAGGATCTCAATCTCATCACCGGGCCGTATTTGATATGTTGTATCAGAAATTTGAACCTCTGATGCAGCTCGATTCAAAATTTCCACGTTCCTGTCATCACTGATCGTACGGGTTGATGTGCAAGCCTGGAGAATCCCCAGGAAACAGATAAGCAGAAGTGTGGGATAATGAAAACGACGTGTATTTCTCATGATATTCAATACAATCTAAATTTGGTGATGTGATGCTGTGCCTCTTTATAGACAACAACAGTGCCAAACTATTAAACATCATTTTTGAAAGTAGTCTAAGTGTTTGATAATCAATATTTAAATTCACTTATAAACTATGGGCAACGTCTATATTTCAGAAAGATCAAACAGGTGTAGGGAAGTAATTGCACACATCAGCTGCTGAATCTGGGTAAATACGAATCAGATTTGATTTTGAGTGATTGCACAAAACGATGAGCTGAAAAAAGAATCCGTTCAAAACCCGCACCAGATAGTAATAAAGCCCCTTTTATTCTGCACCAGGCTAAAGTTCCCCACTTTGGCATAACAATTGCAAACAGATAGCTGACGATAATCGTCATCAGGTCAAGACTGTATATAATCATCAAATTCCATGTACGAGATTAAAGATGTTTCCCAGGATATTAAATCAGCTGCAAAACGGCGATGGGTGTTGTTAATATTCACACCCATCCTTTTTGTATTAGCAGCAATTACGGCCCTCTATTTTATTGAGCCGAATTACAAATCCTCTACCACAATTTTGGTACAGCAGGATGAAACTCTGAATCCCCTTGTACTTTACGAAATAGCAGTTCACATCGCTTCAGAAGACAGGCTGCAATCACTTAATGAAATTATCTACAGCAGATCTACAATGGAGGTATTAATAGATAGTCTTCAGCTGGAGAGAGGCATACGGACAGAGGCGGAAAAGCAGCTCCTAATTGAGAAAACCCAAAAAAATATTGAGACCCGATCAAGAGCATCCGATTCATTTGAAATCAGTTTTTATGATACCAACCCTGTTCGTGCCCGGGATGGTGCTGAACTTCTTGCCAACTATTTTATCAGTTCAAAACTTCGCATGGAAACCCGACGGCACGAAGAAACCGTGCAATTCTTCACTGTAAAGTTACAAGAGCTGGAAGAGATTGTTAGAAATCAGAGAGATCAGTCAGTTTCAACAACATCAGACCGTATGAGAGATCTGCCAAGCAGTGCCGAAAGCCTTCAGGATCGATTGCAGGTAATTAACACACAATTAGATGGAATTGAATGGCAGCTTGTACGGGAAGAGGATAAACTAGCGATTATCACAGCCTATCAAACAGAGACCAATCAAACCGAGGCCATTATGCATCTTTACAGGCTTCCAATCTCAGAAATTCAATTTGGCGGTGAGCTATCGGATCTGTTAAATGAGTATGATACACTTCAGCAGCAATACACAGAAAGTTATCCAAGGCTTCGGGCTCTGTCAGAGCAGATAAGGGTTGTCGCAAACCGGATTCCTTCTACATTTGAATCGAATATACAGCGTTTAAATTCACAGAAGCGCGATTTAACCCAGCAAAAACAACGGGTTATCAGTGATATGCAGCAATATTTTGTTGCCACCCAGAGAGTTAGTTCGCAACAATCAGATTTTAGCATTTATGAGGGATTACTGAATGAAATGAGAGTGAAACTTGAGCAGGCAAGAATGACCCGCGATATAGGCCAGCGTGCAGGTGACCAATTTGTTGTTCTTGATGCTGCAAATATCCCCGAGAAACCTGCATCTCCAAACAAACGGCTTGTTATTGGTATTGGCTTAATCATAGGAATCATAATGGGCGTTGCAGCAAGCTCAGTGGCGGAAGTGATGGACACCACTCTGCGTGATGAACGAGATATACCCTATCAAAAACCTATAATTGCATACCTAACCAGTGGATAAGATTACAGGCAAACCCATGAGCAAAGAAAATGTATTTAACAATAAAGACATAGATTCTATTGAGGTTGTTGAAGATAATTTAGTAGCACAAGAAGCGAATAAACTACCCGTACTTTTTTTACCCGAAACTGAAAACCAGGTAGATTATAAATGTATTTCAAAGAAATATTACAACAGCTTCAACTTTTCTAAACTTGCTTCAGCGTTCAACGGCTCAAAAATGACGATAGGAGTTACCAGTGCCGGAAGGAGAGATGGGAAAACCCTGGTGGCAGCAAATATGGCCGTTTCGCTTGCCTCCGGGTATAATCAAAAGACTGTGCTGGTGGATATGAATTTTCTAAATCCCGATATGCACCGTGTATTTGGCACGGATTTGCGGCCCGGATTATCCGATGCCATTGCCAGTGAAAAAATAAGAGTTGTGCCTACAGGGATTGCAAATCTGTATTTAATGACAGCAGGAAGCAGCACAAGTTTAACACCCGGAATTGAACACACGCTGGTTCTTCGAAAAATTCTTTTTGCCTTAAAGAGCAAATTTGATTTCGTGATCATCGATATGGGCTCCATTCTTCCCATCGAAAAATTTCCAATTCATTTTATAAATGAAATAGATGGACTTGTTGGCGTAATAGACAGCAAGAAAACAAAAAAGGGAGAATTCAATAAGATCTTTAAACACCTCGATGAGAGTCAGTTTATCGGTTATGTTTTCAACCGGGCAGAGAACTCATGAAAATTTTAATGGGGATTATTTTTTTCCACATGTTGATTTTATACAGAGCCAAGTTTTCCATTGATGGTGGCATACCCATTCTGTCAACCTTTTTTTTAACCGTACTGCTGGTCATCTACGTCGTAATCATGATGTTTATCATGCCTGTACCCGAATCATAAGTGTTGAAAAATGAATACAGTAAGCGATTTCATTTCCGGCTCGTTTAACCAAAAGACACTTCTCTCGGGGTTAGGTTTAGATCGCGAAAACTCATTTGTATTATGGTTACTCATTTTTTTTGCAGCACTGCTTGGAGGCGGGTTATACCTGTTTGATGGAAATGTTCCGCTGGTTGCCGGCATCATCTACTTATCGTTTGTGCTGATTCTGAGTGTACTTCGCTTAGATCTCAGTTTATACCTGTTCATGTTTACGGTCATATTATTTGACCAATATGCCATTCCGGGGTTTACTTCATTTACGTTCGATGTTCGGTTTTTTCATAACATTAAAGAGATCCCATATGTGCCCTACATCCACAGTGGGGTTGTCAGCCCTTTTGAAATACATCTGCTTTTTATAACAGTGGCCTTGCTGATGCATGCCAGCATCAGGCATTCGTTCTCTTTTAAACCAATCCCGGTTTGGGGTGCCTTTCTGTTTTTCGCCGGCCTGCTCATTTTCTCATTTGTAAATGGCATGCGGGGCGGCGGCGATATAATGGTTGCATTATGGGAGGTTAGAGCGCTGTTTTATCTCTGCCTGATGTATGTAATAGTGCCTCAAATCCTGGATACAAGGGAGCAGATAACCGCACTTTTTTGGGTTTTTATCATAGGTATCACCATAAAAGCATTACAAGGCGTGGCAAAATTTGTAGCCCTGGGTTTTACCACAGGTGGCTTCGATGTACTCACAAATCATGAAGATCCCGTTTTCATGATTACAATTTTTATACTTCTTCTGGGCTTTCTTGTTTTCCATACAGGCGGGAAACAGAGAGCATGGCTGCTCATCTCGTTGTTCATTCTGTTTTTGGGCTTCTATGTAGCTCAGCGAAGAGCAACCTACGCTTCGTTGATGGTATCCATTTCTGCATTTATCGTGCTTCTGCCAACAATCAGGCGCATTCAGTTTTTAAAATATTTTCTGCCGGTTTTATTTGTACTTCTGCTCTACGGCGCGGCTTTCTGGAATAACGACGGTACATATGGAAGGCCTGTACAAATGATTAAATCAGGATTTGTAGAACCCGATAAGGAGACCAATTTCAGAGACTATTCTTCAAACCTCTATCGTGATAATGAAAATTATAACCTGGCCCGTACTGTGGTTAACAATCCCGTTCTCGGCACAGGTTTCGGGGTGAAATATGATCAACCCATACCATTAGTTACTATCCGGTTTACGCTTAGCGAATATATTCCCCATAACCAGATTTACTGGATCCTGGTAAAAATGGGAGCTGTGGGTTTTTTCGCCTTTTGGTTCTTTTTTAACTGTTTTGCCGCCAAAGGAACACAGCTGTTTATGAGGCTGAAAGATCCATTTCTGAAAGCCGTAACACTTGTCGTCATCATTGCAGTAATCAATCAACTGGTTGTCTCCTTTTTTGATCTGCAGCTTACCTACTACAGAAGCATGCTTTACCTGGGATGTTTAATGGGCTTGCTTCCAGTGATTAGTCACATCGAATCAGAAGAAAAATCGAGAGAAGATATCGATAACGACGGCTTAGATGAATAAGCAGAATACAAATAGCAGCATTGGACAATCCGTTGCGAATAATGTATCAGTTATGTTTGGTGCACAGGTTATTACCTGGGCTTCGAGCTTTCTGCTGCTTTACTTTTTGCCCAGGTATCTTGGCCCGGAAGATTTTGGGCGGCTCTATCTTGCTCTCTCCATAAAAATGATACTCGGACTGCTCATCGATTTTGGCGGGAATTATCTCATTCCCAAAGAAGTAGCACGGTCTGAAAGCAAAGGGGCACAGATTTTAAGCAGTTACATCTTATTGCGAATTGCACTTTGGATACTATCAATCGGGCTTATTCTTCTGATATCGAACCTTCTTGGTTACTCCCGGCATGTTCATCTGCTTATTCTCATACTTATCATAGCCAAACTCTGGGAGGGTGGAACTACCGCTTTCAGTGCCTATTTCCAGGGAATTGAAAAGATGAAATACCCCTCAATGGGAACAATTGTTGAAAAAATGTTTGTGGCAATTGTTGCTGTAGGGGCACTGCTTATGGGTGCCGATTCCATAGGGGTAGCAATTGTGATGACAGTTGGAGCATTTCTGAACCTGGTTGTTATCTATTGGTTTTCCAGAAGGGTTGTGCGTGTAAGCTACAAATTCGACCCCAAAATTTTCTCACTCCTTCGGTCTGGCATGCCCTTCTTTCTGTTTTCGCTCTTTTCAGTAATCTACTACCGAATTGATGCGGTTATGCTTGCTTCAATGACTACGGAAGAAGTTACAGGCTGGTACGGCGGCGCATTTCGATTTTTTGACATTGTAATGGTACTGCCACTAATCTATAAAACAGCAATTTTCCCGGTTTTCTCAAGATTATGGGATAATAAAGAGGGGGTTTTAGAGAATACGGTTGGCCAGAGTTTAAGGCTCATGATAGTACTCGGTATTCCAACAGCTGCTGTAATTTTTCTGTTTTCAGAATCCATAATTCACTTTTTCATGGGTCTCGCAGAATATGGCCCGTCCGTTATTGTGCTGAAAATATTTGCCCTCAGCATTCCTGTAATTTTTATCGACATTATTTTGGGAAGTGCATTGATGGGCGCTGCAAACAGGCAACGGGCTTGGGCAGTGATTGGGCTTTGTGCCATATTCGTCAATGTAACTGCCAACTATATCCTCATTCCTTACGCGCAGTCAATGTTTGCAAATGGAGGGATAGGAGCTGCCATTGCTACACTTATCACTGAGCTCTTTGTAATGGGATTCGCTTTCTTTCTGCTTCCTAAGGGCTATCTGCAATCATTTAAGAGCAGCTACATTTTCAAGCCGGCATTTGCAACCGTAATTATGATAATTCCGGTACTGACCCTGTTTTTGTTTACAGGTTTGTATTGGATGCTAACCCTTATGCTTGCAGCTGTTTTTTATATCTCTGCACTACTTCTTTTGAAAACATTTAACCACGAAGAATTGAATTTGATCAAGAGTTTTATTTCAACAAACCAAGAAAAATTAACCCTTTATTTCAGGTGAAGTCCCCATGAAAGTTCTATATTTTATTCCATACAGTCCTGCAAATCCCACCTTTGGCGGATCTTTACGTATCTATCATATTCTGGACCATTTGTGCAGCAACCACGATGTTACCGTTGCGGGCTTTAGCACACCCGATGAGGAAAGAGAGTTATTAAAAAACTTTCCTGTATTAGAGGGGAAAACCCACTTCGTGCAGGACCCCTATATGAACTCTTCCAGATATCGAATCCTACTCAAATCGATCTTTAGTTCTCATAGCCTTTGGTACCAGTGTACAAGGTCAGCAGAGCTTCAGCAGATATTAGATCGCTTATTAGAAAACGACACCTACGATGTAATCCAGTCTGAATTTCCGGTAATGGGAATGTACCGGTTCAATAGCACCGCTGTTAAAATTATTGATTCACACAATGTTGAGTATGACAATTTTAAGCGTATGGCAAAGGTTAAAAATCCTCTGAAAAAACTGTTCTACCATCTGGAATCGTACAAATTTTATAAGGAGGAGACAGCCGCATGCCGGGAACAGAGTGCACTATTTGTATGCAGCGAAAGAGACATCTCAATACTTGATAAATCGGTTCCAGGAGTACCCAAATACCTGATTCCGAACGGGGTTGATGAAGAGTATTTTTACCCGACCAAAACTACTCCTAAGCCGCATTCACTGGTATTTGTAGGTATGATGAAATATGTACCCAATTACGATGGAATAAATTTTTTCCTGGATGAGATCTTCCCCAAAATTTTAGCTCTTTTTCCCGAAACAACAATAACCATTGTAGGCAAGAATGCACCATCTTCTATAACGCGAAGAGCAAATAAAAATATCATCATAACGGGATTTGTGGATGATACCCGTCCATATATGCATGAAGCTTCTGTGTATGTGGTGCCATTGCGAATGGGCGGAGGAACCCGGCTCAAAATTATGGAAACCCTTGCATCAAAAATTCCGCTGGTAACAACAAGTATTGGTTGCGAAGGCATTGATGTTGAACATAGAAAACATGCTTTAATAGCCGATACACCGGAAGATTTTGCTAACGCTGTTTTAGAACTGTTTGTAAATAATGAGCTTTGCAAAAAACTCACAGAAGCGGGCTATGACCTGGTGATGGAAAAGTACCGCTGGAAAAGTATAGGGAAAGAGATGGATCGTGCTTATAAAGAATTGACCGGCTCAAAAACTGATGGAGCCACTGATGATGCAGACCGGATGAAGTATGAAGCCAACGGAATTTATAAATAAAAAAGTAAACCAGATGGTGCTAAAATGCACAATGAATCGGAGATACTATTTACGAAAGATGAAGTTTTAGAACAGAACACACAAAAAAAGGCACTCTTTACAACCCGCATATTCAGGCAACCCGGTGCATTAAACCAGTTGTATTGGGATTGGAATGAACTGGCTGAAAAGTCGGGTCAGCTTATGTATATGTCGCCGGATTGGGCTGGTAGCTGGTGGAAGCACTTTGGGCAGAATAAAAAGCGTTCACTGTTCATAATTACCGCGCATGATAACGGAAAACTGGTGGCGATTTTTCCATTTTTTAAAGGTGTTACCACAATCGCCGGAAAAATTATTGAGCAACGGCTTCAACTCATCGGCAGCGGCGGTAACCGGAATGAACAGTGGGGTTTTTCAGATAATTACGGAATCAGTGATTTTCTTGATTTTATTGTTGACCCTGATTACAGCGAGCAGATTGCTGAGCTTTTTACATCGCTGCTAAGTAATTCTGAACTCTCCGGCTATCGCATTATTCTCAACGAGGCACGAGAGGATAGTTATATCAAAAAGTTCATTTATCCAATATTGGTAAAGCAAAAATGGCCGATTGATACAGAGAAAACGGATATCTGCCCATTTATTGATCTCACACAGGCGGACAATCTCCTCACTTTTGTTGATCAGTGCAAGTCTAACGCGAGGCGAAGATTCAGGCAGATTTTCAGAGCTGAGGGGCCTGAAAAAGAATATCTGTTTCAGGAAGCCAGGACAGTAGCTGAGGTTGAAGTGATGACTGATAGCCTTATGGAATTGCACCAAAAACGATGGAATGATGTTGGTTTCCCCGGGGCATTTCACGATAAAAGGTTCAGGAATTTTTTCAAAGAAATTGTGTTAAGCGCACATAAAAAAAACCAGCTATGGCTTAAACAGGCAAATGATAGTAAGGGTGTTTGTGCGGTGAGAGCTCTGCTGTTACATAATGGAAGATATTATGATTTCATGAGTGGTTATGATGATGATAGCCCATCCGCAAAATTTCGACCTGGAATTGCCTTGCTGTTAAATCTTATCAATGAATCATTTAGTAAAAATGTAACTACAATAGAGCTTTTGAGAGGAGAAGAAGGGTATAAATATGACTTCACCCAAAAAGAAATAACTAACTGGAAAATTACCATTCCTGCACAGCCTAAGAACAGATCAGATATCATTTTATCTATGATGATTCATTTTTACTCAATTTTGTACAAGTACTACCAACGTGAAGTTACTCTGTTGAAAGTACAACAGAACAAAGAAGGTTTTTTTAAAATGATTTGGGGATACCTGAATTTTCGGATAAAGAGTATTAGAAATTAGCCTTAGAAGGAAGAATCAAATCGTAAAAAAATTACACGAATTCATTTAAGGAGGGATTTTTTGCCACAATTGTGAATCAGAATTTCACCGGGATAATTAAATAAAGCCCTTCTGATTAAAGAGATCTGCATAAAACGGTTTAACAAGAGAAAATTACCGAAGGTGGCACACTTGTTGCAATCATACTATTAACCAACAGAGACAGAGAATACATTTAATAGCATGATGTGAGAGAAAAAGAAAAAACATATAAAATTAAAGTGCTGATGTATCACCGGATTGTTCAGGAGTTACCGGAAAAATACAACCACTGGCACTACGTAACCGTCGCTGAATTTCGGAAACAATTAAAACTGATTGACAGCCTTGGGTATACGCCCATAACATTTACAGATTACCAGCTATACAAAGAGGACAAACTAACACTTCCTTCTAAACCAATTATTCTGACATTTGATGATGGCTACATGGATACCTTCGAAAATGCCATTCCGATAATGAAAGAGATGGGTATGAAGGGTGTGGTATTCGTAATAGGTAACAGAAAATTAAAGAGAGCTAAATGGGATGAAAGAGATGAAGAAGACATATGCCCCTTAATGACGGACAAGCAGATACAGATCGCCAAAAAACTGGGATTTGAAATTGGCTCTCACACTATGCGGCATGTTGCACTTTCTGAACTCTCTGATCTTGAAGCAAGTTACACCATCCGAAAATCGAAAGAAGTGATTGAATCTGTTTTACAAGAGCCCATCCACAGTTTTGCATATCCATATGGCAAATTCGATAAACGAATAGAGCAAATTGTTTCTGAATCAGGCTATTTATTTGCCTGCGGAGTATACACAGGTTCGCCAAAATTTGGGGAAACGATGTATGATTTCAGAAGGCTTGCGATCAATCAACACACCAGTATTCAATCTTTCATGCTTAAACTGATCACCCCCTATCAATATGTAGAGTGGCTTTATCATCAAATAAAATCGTTCAAGAAAAAATCGAATGATGAACACTCAATGATAGAGAGTCCCGTCAGTATGCGCAGAAATGGAGATAGTAAATACTCAAAGGAATTTCATGAACACAATGCATAATGGAATTTCTAAGTCAAACATTGAAAAACCGGATACGTTGAAAACACTTTACATCATATCAAAAGGGATGAATAAGTTTTCAGATTTGAAAATGAAGCAACTGGAAGAAAACAATGAAATTCCAAGAGCCTCACTTCTTGATAACGCAATTACAGCCGAGCTTTTAGACGAACGATATTTACGGGAAAAATCTCCGGGTTTTCGAAAATTTTTATACAAGTTTCTGCCTGTAAGCTTATCACAACTGATTGAAGCGATCATCATATTAAAAAACTATGATGTGATTTTATCGCACAAGGAGAAAGTAGGCCTGCCCCTTGCTTTATGGATGAAGGTTTTCAAAATCAGTAAACCTCACATAATTATTATTTCCAGAATTACTTCTGTGGATGAAAAAAAATCCCGGCAAAAAATGTGGTTTTTTGAAAAGACAAAAGATTCCATTTCCAAGTTTATTATCTGGTCGTCTTCGCAGCGCAAAATTGCCATAAAAGAGCTTGGTATACCCCCTGAAAAGATGATTCTTGTAAAGCGCGGAATTGACCAAAAGTTCTGGAAGGGTCAAAACAGGCAAACCGATATGATCTGCTCAGTAGGGATGGAGGCACGGGATTACCCAACTCTGATTGATGCATTGCGCCCACTCGAGATTCCATGCCACATTGCAGCAGGAGTAGCAAGAGGTGAAATATTCAACACCATAAAAAGGCTGCACAGTGTAAAGGATTTACCTGATTTCATAACCGTTGGCAAAAAAAAACCATCAGAATTGCGTGAACTGTATGCCCGTTCACGGTTTGTAGTGATTCCACTTCTTCCCTCTGATTCTGACAACGGGCTAACAACGATACTCGAATCGATGGCAATGGGCAAAACGGTTATTTGTACAAAAACGGATGGTCAGATCGATGTAATTCAGGATGGAGTTACCGGTATTTTAGTGCCCCAGGGCGATGTTAAGGCGATGCAGGCTGCCATTTTCGATCTGTGGAACGATCCCGAACGTTGTGCAGAAATGGGCAGCAGAGCCCGTGTCTACATAGAAGAGACTCACAATATCGAACAGTTTGTGGAGAGTATTAAAAATGAAATTGAAACTACTTTAAATGGCAAACACTGGAATTTAAATGGTGTCTCTCATAAAAAGCTTTCAAAATTTAAAGCGTAATTCAAATAAGAAGTATTTAAAAATTATTTCATTATGGTGATAGTTTGAGAGAGAAAAACCAACGAACCAGTATACGATCCTTAAAAATTTTACAATACACGCTCCGCCAACTATTCACATTCATCGTGATGATATTTGTTTTACCGGGCTGTGCTCTTCTTCCTGAGGATCAGTTTATCGCCGTAAACCTTGTTGGTTACGAGGCTGACAGCCCAAAACAGTCCTTCGTCATAAATACTGAATCAACAGATTTTAAAATCGTCCGGTTGCACAACTCTGAAGTTGTTCTTTCAGGCAGAGTAGAAGAGCTTGCTGAAGCGGATTCCATTTCAGGCGACAGGTTAGCCATCATCGATTTTTCCGGTCTAAATACTCCCGGAGAATATGTTATTAAAACATCAGGTGAACCGGACCTGATCTCTCACCCGTTTAAAATAGAAGAGAATGTATACCATGATGCTTTAATCGCCATGGTTAAGAGTTATTACTACCACAGGTGCGGTACCGCCGTTGGTGACAAAACGGAATGGAGTTACAACGTTTGCCATCTGGATGATGCTCCTTTTTTCAGGGATCCCGAAACATCGAAGCGGGTTACCGGAGGGTGGCACGACGCGGGCGATTATAACAAATTTTCCGGTAATACAGCATTAAGTGCGGGTCTGCTTTTATATGCTTACGATTTAGATCCCGCTGCCTTTACTGATCATCAACTGGATATACCTGAGTCCGGAAATGGTATTCCTGATATTCTTGATGAAGTAAGCTGGGCATTAAAGTGGCTTTTAAAAATGCAGCGGGATGATGGAGCTGTGTATCATAAAGTTTCCCAGGAAAAGTGGATTGGAGAGTTTTTACCTGATCAGGATCCTTCCATACGCTATATCTTTGATGTTAGCAGCGCCGCAACAGCATCATTTGCAGCCGCAACCGCACTGGGTGCCCGTCATTTGGAGGAGTTCAATCCATCTTTCTCCCTCGAATTATATAGTGCCGCCCAGAAAGCGTGGGATTTTTTGGAAAACAATCCCGGTAACGAACCTGAAGGCGGGTTTAAAAATCCACCCGGAGTTACCGGTGGTGAGTACGGAGATCCTTCAGATCTGGATGAACGGCTTTGGGCATCGGCAGAATTATTTAATCTGACAGATTCGGAAGTTTATCTCGATTTTTTCATACAGAACTACAACAGGTTGAGCTTATCAAATATTCCGCCCATTAGCTGGCGCGATGCGGAGAGTCTGGCTTTGCGTGCATTTCTTTCATCCAACATTCCGGATAGGTATTCAAATGAAAGAGAGGTTATAAAAACCCACATTATAAACCATGCAGACTCCATTTTGGAAGTTCAAAAGGCCAATAATTATAAAAATCTGCTTCAGAAAGATCAATATTACTGGGGTTCGAACAGTGTGGGTTTGGCGTACGCTTTTGATCTGATCCATGCCTTTGAAATTTCAGGAGAGTTAGAATACAGGCTTGCAGCGCTTGATCAGCTCCACTTCATATTGGGAAGAAATCCATTGAACCTGTCGATGGTAACCGGTGTGGGTTCGGTATCGGTAAAGAATCCATATCACCAGCTTTCTGAAATGGGCGGATTTTCTGCACCGGTACCGGGTATGCTGGTTGGCGGGCCAAATAATCATCTTTTACTGAATGACAGGAATATTTCCACCCGGCCTGCAAAAAATTACGAAGATACATTTAAAAACTACCTGGTGAATGAACCGGCAATCAATTTCACAGCCATTCTTGTATTTGTAACAACTGCTTTCTCAACATCAACAAAGAAATCAGATATAGCCACAACATCTAAATAGGAGATATCTATCTCAATGAACCTGCCTGAAATTTTATTTTTAACACTTTTTGTCACCCTTGCCCCGCTGGTAGGTTACCAACTCGTATTGAGTTTACTTGCATTGAATGCTAAGCTGCATGCCCGATTCGAGTCAAACAGCAATAGAAAATTTGCAATAGTTGTACCCGCGCACAACGAAGAGAAAATTATTTCGAAAACAATTTACAGCTTGTCCGGACTGATCTATCCCAAAAGTAATTACGACATCTTTGTGATAGCCGATAATTGTACCGATAACACGGCAGAACTTGCACGTTCTTTAGGTGTGATTGTTTTAGAGAGAGCCAACACTCAAAAAAAGGGTAAAGGGTACGCCCTGAGATGGGCTTTTGATCAAATTTTAGGCTATCAGAAAGGGTATGATGCTATTATTGTTGTTGATGCAGACAGCCTCATATCAGGGAATTACCTGGAGGTGATGAATTTTTACCTGGACAACGGCAGCCGGGTAATCCAAAGCAGTGATCTGGTTTTACCCGAACCGGGAAACTGGAGTATTGAGGCTACCCGAATCGGCTTTTTACTGCATAACTATGTAAAACCACTGGGACGGAAAGTGCTCAACTTAAACATGGGCCTCCGGGGAAATGGGATGTGTTTCAGCACAGAAGTTTTAAGAGAAGTGCCCTGGAAAGCCTGGTCACTAACTGAAGATCTTGAATATGGATTGAATCTGATATTAAGTGGTATAAAAATTGATTTTGCACCGGAAGCCACAGTATTTGCCCAGATGCCTGTTGAAGCCAAGAATGCTGAATCACAACGATCCAGGTGGGAGCTTGGACGGCTTCAGATCATCAGAATGTACACGGCTAAATTTCTTATCAGGGCTTTCAAAAAACGCTCTGCATCCTATTTTGATGTTTTCATTGATCTGGTAACTCCTCCGTTTGTTAATATGATGCTTTTAGTGATGATCTCGCTTATGGCAATTTTTGGATTATGGATTTTTGAGATAGTTGCAACGTATCATCTGTTTATGTGGGCACTGCTGGCACTTACTGGCATTGTGTACTTTTTTATAGGCATGTATGTATCGGGTGCAGACAAAAATCTATATAAATCTCTTCTCCATTTACCGGTGTATATTTTTTGGAAAATTAAGGTCTACATAAACGCTTACCGAAAGGGAAAAGAAATAGACTGGATCAGAACAGAAAGGGATAACTGAATATTAGAGTAACGTGAGTTCGATATAACATATAGATAGAATCGTCAGTTAGAGCGCAGTCCCGATTGAACTGCATCGGGATGTGCTCAATATGACGGGTTCAGTCATATTGTTCATTTTATATCGAACTCACGTTAGAGTATCTAATTCTTTTATCAATTATCCACCAAAGGGGTATTTAATCTCGTGATAGTAGTGGCAATTGATTTATTGTTAGTTACGGTAAGCAGCAGTTTAAAATAGTCGTAGTTTTTGGGGATCTTCAGTTCTAAAACCGGACCTTCATGAATATCTCTTATAGCGAGGTGATTTCCATGCTCATCCTGTTTTACCAGCGACCATTCAAAAGAGTAACCTTCAGCCATCTGACCATCTACCCATCCCTTTTCATCTTTATAGATCATTGAGTAGAAATGGTAAACGTCACTTTCATATAAACGTCTGGCAGGCTTCAGTATACGGACAGTATTATTCTCGTTGACGTTATTCGTTTCACTCAGGTGATGTTGTAGTTGAAAATATTCATTTTTTGGGCGGCCCTTTCGGTCTGTGATGCCATCGAAAGTAAGTTTATTACTCTCATGTTCATCTTGCCAGGAAGTCACGAAAAAGATATGATTAGAACCCCAAATTTGAGAATGAATTAAATTCTCTGTATTAATTTCGCTGAAGATAAATTGCGTTTCGATTTCCTCAAAATAGGCCATTACTGAGTGCAGATGTTGATCGTCTTTCACTGTTAAACCAACGTAATCGATATCACTCACATTTTTAGCAATTAAATCTGCATGATATATCGATAGTAAATTGACCTCAAGATCCACAATCACTGGTCGGGTAGAATCCATCTCTTTTATTCCTGAAACCAGATTACTCAGCCAGATTAAATAGGCGCGATTCTGGTACAGCAACTCCGGTTTATGGAAAAAATCTTTCTGATTATATAGGACATCATTTTGGATATTCCATGAGGAGATATGCCCGTTATTTTTATGCTTTTTAACCTCATTAAGAATCGATTCATGCAATTGAACTGCTTTCAGAGTGTCATTCATAAAATCAATTGACTCTGAAACCCTGAAACCAAATGAAACATCAAGTTCCAGCTCCCGGGAAATATTCAAAATGTTATATACATAAACTGAATTTCCCGTGATTTTAATAGAATCAAATCCAAGATTTTTAATTCGATCAAAATCAGACAGTAGTTTTCTCCGGTTCAATACATGATAGTTTTTCCGCCACTCATTACCGTATTTCAGGTTGATTCCTTTTGTCCCTTCTAATCTTGGTACTTCTGAGTTTGAATTGGAATTCAGTTCTCTGTTCGATTCAGAGACACTGTTTTCTAAAACTGGAAATGGCGTGAAAACGTAGTGCGGTACTTCCTTGTTCCTAAATGAAGATTTTATGACCCGGTTTTCGGGGATGGTCCAGTCGAGATAGCCGTCAGGTTCCATGCCATCGGGCCAGTTTTTATCCACGCTGCTGTTAAAGTAGATTACCGACTTAATCTCTGAATAGTTATTTTCAATTACTGTAAACGCGTTTTCAATCCATTCGTTTTGATTTCCGCCATCTTGTAACGTCCCAAATTCTGCAATGACGACGGGTGTTAGTGGCAGTTTCCTTAGTTCTTTGTGAAATGGACTATACAGGCTCTCAAAATCATACCACTGCCCGCCCTCACTAAACTCACCGTAATCCAGAATGTTAATACCAATCCAATCCACATATTCCCGGCCGGGATAGAATGCCGCTACGTTTTCCGGTTTCCAGGGGTTCCAAATCCAGATTACGTTATGGGCATCTCTGTTTTTGAAAATTTCATATGTATGAATCCATGCGCCTTTAAATGAAGATGCGGCCTGATCTCCAGACATATACCATGGATAAAACGGGTTGTCGAATTCATGCGCAAACCTCAAAAATATCGGCTTATCGAGATCTTTGAGTATATCTGCGAATTCCGAGATATATAAATCGAAAAAGCCGTTTATGATCAGATCATAGAGATGATCTTCGCTGCTTATTTCATCCTCAAATGTGTTTAGCCACGGTTCCCACGTAATCATTGGGATAGACTGATTCAAATACACTGAATCAATCATCGCGTCGGGGAAACTTGACTCTATATCCTTATCCCACGCCAGGTAATGAGAAATAATGTCGAAATTTTCCTCTATCTGGTCAGATATATCTCTTACAAGATCCATACCGGTAATTCCATCATCAAACCGGGGGGCAAAAATACCGACGTAGTTTATGACATTTTTCTCCTGCACTTCGGCTTGAACGCCTTCCCACTTTATATACTCCGTATGGTAAAAGTAACCACCTGATAACAGCGCAATGATAACCACCAGAGGGAGGGCTGCTTTTTGCCACGTGCTAAAGAAGAGATATTTCCCGGAGTTGAAAAAAGATTTCCTCGGAACAGCAAACTCAAAAGTAGCCTTTACCGGCTTCGGCTTTTCAAAAGCAAACACCAGTGTGTAAAACATGAATGAGGCGTTTACCAATGCAAAACCCGACATAAAAACTGAAAAAGGGGTGAAATCTGCACTTAAGCCATAGATTACGGCAATAACCGAAATCACTCCAACAGCGAGGTTAGGAACCAGTATTTTCCAGCTGGTGCGTTCATTGTCCTCTTTTGGAGTAGGCAAGTATGGGATTTTTTTTCGAGTTATCGTGTAAACAAGCCCAATAATGTTAATCCACCACGTACACGCCTGAAGCAGCCCGCCCAGGAAATGAGTCCCCCACTCACTTTTATCCATCACCCACCGCTGCACAAATAGCCTGATGCCCAAAACTGATGCCAAAACAGGGGCTACAATCAAACCAAAATTAATGATATTACCTTTCCACGGTGTAGCAGATGCAAATAGAGAAATGATTGGGATTAAGAAACAGATCAGAAAAACCAAACCTGAAAGGTAGTGAAGTGGTAAGATTCCAAAATGTATTTTTTGCCGCCAGGTAAGCTTGTTATAAAGTTTCGGAAAAACAGAGACCAGCAGTTCCAGGGTGCCTCGAGACCATTTTAACTGCTGTTTGTAGTATGAGGTAAGCGATCCGGGCACAAGCCCTTTTGTAAAAACTTTCGGAACATAAATCGACTTCCACCCTTTTGCGTAAAGCTGCATTGCGGTATGCATATCTTCCGATAAACCCGCTGCATGACCACCGATTGAATCAAGTGCTTTTCGCCTGAAAACGCAGTTTGCCCCTATGGCATTTACCGTTCCGTAGGTGTTCATTGACATCATCACAGGACCATAAAAATGAAAGGTCTGTTCGGCCGCAGCTTTGGCAACCAGTGATTCATCAACATTGTAATAGGCTTGAACAGATTGGACAAACCCGATGTTTTTATCTTCGAAATAGGGAATAATCTCATCGAGGAAATCCTCTTTTGGCACATGGTCCGGATCGAGTATCAGGCATATGTCTCCCGTTGCCTGCTTGAGCGCATTGTTGATGTTACCTGCCTTGGCATCTATACGGTTATCTCTTGTGACATGCTTTATTCCGTTCTTCTCACAAAACTCCTTCAGATGCGCGTCATTTGCCTCATCACACAGGTAGGTAGTATGCGGATATTTCATCTTTTGAATGGCAAGAAGAGTGCCTTTAATCATGTCATAGGGTTCACCGGGGAAATAGGTAGTAAAGACATCAACCGAAAGAATTTTGGTAAGCACCGGCTTCTCAGGAACAGAAATATCCCAGTAGTGATACCATATATAAATAACCCGAAAGCTGTCGAATGATAATAGGCCCATCAACATCCAGTAGAGTAATTTATGATCGATGAACTCGGGTGTAAGAAACCAATAGAAAAAATTAACGATACTCAGCAGCCCGAGAACGATTAAGATTCTCAGTGTCAGCTTCTCATTTGCTGTAGGCTCTTTTATGATTTTGTTATTTGAGCTCACTGGTTATTTAAAACATAAAATGGAGTATTAGTGGTGGCGTAGGTGCCATCATGATTGTATATGTAGGCGAATATTCTGTAGGGCCCCTCTTTTAGAGGAGCACGGAAGGTTGTTTCGTTTTTATCAAAACTGTTGAAGGTATCAATTGGCTTATAATTGCTGACCACGATCTCATCTCGATCGCTAAACCAGGCTTCCGGATATATTTCCCAATCAATACGCAGGCTGTCACTGTAATTATTGTCGAAAACTATTTCGGCTTGGCTTAATTCACCCGGTACAAAAATGATATTCTCATAAGCCCTTTTACTGTTTACTGTCATGTATTTCATGTCGCTCATTTGAGGGGTGATGTTCGATTCACTCCAGAGCGATTTTATGGCATTTATACTTTCTGATTTTTCCCCATCTCTGAAGAGGCTGAACCAGGTATGCGTACGCTCAAGCTTTGTGCCCCAATAGAAAAAAAGAGTTCCAAGACTTGCTGAATCTTCATTCCCCAAAAACATGCCACTTCTTGATTTGTATGAATCAGATTTTATGGAACTTACAGGCTCTATGGGTGCACCCCAGGAAGTAGTTTGTATTTCCCAGGGTCCGTCCGGACCAAGTTCACTAAATAGGTAAGGTCTGGAACCGAATAAAAGAGAGACTTGAGCTAAGTGAGAGTTGACAAATTTTGTATTACCAAATGTGTTGAATGAAACAATGTCCAGATCAGGAGAATGTATGTAAATACTGCTCATTGTCTTTCGGCCGGCCCCAATAATTGACGTTGAAACCGGATGATCGGGGTCGACCTCCTGAATGATGGATACCAGCTCGTTGAATGTTCTGATGAAATCATTTTTTCTAAAAACAAGCGGATAATTAAGCTCGTTGCCCAGGTTCCAAATCAAAAGTGCCGGGTGATCTTTATACTGATAAACCAGGTCCCTTACATCTTGCTTTAGAAGCACATTTTCATCTTCGTCTGCGTATAAATTGTATGAAGTACTGTAGGGCGGTATATAGATATCAACAATTACTGCTAAACCGTAATTGTGTGCTTCATCCAATTTAGCCTTCAAATCAGAGCTGTTGAACACTCTGATAGTGTTACCACCTATTTCTGCCAGCTCTTTGAAGTGAGAATCTCCACCAGCCCCCTGAATGTGAAAAGGCTCACCATTTCGTATAAGCTGAAAACCTGATTCTGTTTTTTCTACATAAACCGTTCTGTTTTCATCAACAGGTTTTTCTTTGTGGAGTACCCGTACAACATTCATCCCCGTCAAAGAGATAATGATAATTAGTACCAGGCCTGTGTAGATAAGTAATTTCAAGTTTCCCCTTTATTGATTTAAAGATTGTCGGATAAATCACTTTCATATTGAAAACATTGTGATCTCAGTTATTTAAAAGCAATAGGAGCACGCAGATATAAGCGTTGAAAAATCTTTAGAATATCGATTCTTCACTGCCGGCTTTGATTGAGTAGGTATCTATGATTTCCGGTATTTCTAAACTGTTCAAACAGTCAGCCATAATGTCCAGTTGAGCCTGATTGATATGATGATGAATGGGCAGTTCGAGCAATCGCATCTGTAGTTGCTCTGTGCCCGGAAATCCTTCCAGCCCAAAAGGCGCTTCAGTCCAGCCGATATAGCAGATAATTCCTTTACTCAGTAATTCTTGCTGGATAAAATTTCTGGAATATGGCGGGGTTAGAATAGGCAAGCTGAAAGGCACATACCCTTCAATTAACTGATACTTTTTTTGATCCGAATTAGCAGAGGATGTTGTGTTATGGGCATCAATTTTTGTTTGAGATAACCGATCGAATCCTATAGGAGTGAATGATTCCAGGTCATCGATATGGTTCCACAAGTAGCCGACATTTTCTCTTCGTTTCAGGGTTATTTTCTCTAAATCAATCGTAGGGTAAAGCCAGTTCAATAACCGATCCATCCGTTTTACGGTAACTGTTTGTTCCTCATCGTAATCGATATAACCGATTACCGGAATGGTCGTTTTTTGCAGTACATTTTTGCCACGATTATAGTGGTTCAGCTTATATTTTATCCTTGAACCCAGCAGATGATAACCGGTTAATAAGCTTTTCACTTTTTTAGTAGTTGATGGCTGAAAGGGCCATGGTTTATTATTCAGAATCAAAAAACCACCACAATGAAATTGAAGCATTTTACGAATGCTGAAAATTGTGAAGTCGCCGGTTGTTCCAAGTGTTTTGCCATTCAGGTGACTGTCCATTGTATGAGAGCAGTCTTCCATTAAAAAAACATCCAGTTCGCTGGTCAGGTTTTTCAGCGGTTCCATATCCACCGGTACTCCAAAAAAGTGGACTGCAAAAACCATCTGGGTCTGATCATCAATCAGGCCACGAATCTCATCAACAGAGAAATCGAGCTGTGTGGATACATCATAAAACTTAGTTTCATAACCTGCTGCCATCACAAACCGATAGAGCTTGCCCGGGATGTATGATGGCATAATGATATTCGGTTTCGATTTTGGACGGTTGGCCTGAACCCATTTCATAACATCATAAAAGGCGTGTCCGGCATTGCCATAGTTGATAGGTTCTGGCTGGAAATTTCTTAAAAATTTTTTCATCGTATCCCTCTTGATTTGTCTTTCGATATTATTGGATCATCACGCTCTGTTTAGCTTATTTCCTATCCGACCGAACATGAATAAGGTATAGTGATACAACCCCGCAGCTACTGAATGGTTTTTTGTTACGATATCTTTTCTAATGCGTTCATTTGCAGATCTTTTTTTCAGTCTTTGTGTTGCATTTACAATCTTGTTTAACAGAACCAGACGAGCTGATCCTGTTGATATTTCAATGGTACTATTCTGATTGATTTTGTTGGCCAATCGCTTTTTGTACACTTCGTTTCCACGAAGAAAGTCGAATGTAAAGTTCGCTTGCACAGCCTCCCTGATAATGGCTGCATTCAAAATTTTTCCGGGGCCAATATGAATCAGCGGGGATGTCATATCCATACCACCATGTTGCAGATACATTTGGTTGTTATAGATAATTACAATACCCATAGCTACTGAGCTTGCAATTTCACTTGCTTCTGCCGGTAACAGCGCATAGATCCGGATGGAATCTTTACTCTGTAATTTTTTGCACGTTTCCAGGAAGAAATTTTTCATGCTTTTTTGTGAAAATGTACCGGGGAACCCTTCTCTGTTCCATTGATCCTGATGCAATTCGATTAACTGATTTAGATGGAGTTCAAAATTCTCACTGCGATCTATCATCTCTATGCGGAATACATTGTCTTCAGTGCGTTCAATTTTTCTGAGACTTTTCTGTACATTTTTTCTCTCGTTACCGGATAGTTTTTTTAAATACCCTCTCCATCCACTCTCTTCTGAAGTAATACGCGTTGTTTTTGAAGCATTTTTGATCTCTATTTTTAAACCTGATGAAGAAAAATCTTCTTTCAACAGTGCAAGAGTTGAACTTCGCTCAGGTATCTCTTCAAGGATCATCGAATCAAACAGCACTTCGTTCTTTATAAAAACCATCAGATGTTCATAGAAAGAGACGATATACTTATCCAGTATCAAAAATTGCAGATAATCGGAGTACGCATTTGTGCCCAATAATGGCCCATCCCTGGTCTTTCCCACATTAGAGCCAATCAAGCGAAGAGTTGTGTAGGATGTGATTCCAAACAGCGGGTACCTGTCTGAAAAAAGTGGGGCTATTCCTGCTATTTTATCTTCATCATAGAGAACAAAAATTTGAAGCTTCCCATAATCACCGAAATATTTCCACCAGGTTCGGTTCCAGTCAAATGTTTGAAAAACATGAGAATTTGTTTGTTCGCATAACAGATTCCACTCTGTCTCCAAATTGTCAAACTCTGTATTTGTATTGATTACCGTATGTCTGATATTCATATTTCCGTTCCATTATACTGCTCAGGATGAATTTACTCTCACGTAGTTTCTTATTTTCAAATGAGCCAAAGGTCGCCCTCGAGTCTTGTAAAAAAGGCTTTGCCTGTTTGGATGTCTAACATCAAATCAGCATCCCTGCTGTGGAAAAGTGTCCACATTCTTGCCGG
>JAFIES010000072.1 GCA_020832415.1 Balneolaceae bacterium
ATCACTCATTTCGACGACGTTGATTTGTGGGGAATCCCCGGGTGAATATTTATAAATCCAATTGTAAATGGTTTGGTGGTGACACTGATACAATTCTGCCAGTTCTAACGCTGTATACTTGCCCCGACGAAAATCGGCCACCGCCTGACGTTTGATCTGTTTACTAAATGTACGACGTTTATTGAGTTTTCGTGTGTTCATAACTTGTGGGTTTAATACGGTCAAGCTATGTTAGGGATGGACAAAAGGTTGAATGATTTCATAAGAGATTATGGGTTTTTGATCTGGTTGTTTACTCTGTGAAACCATACGAAATAACAATCTGACCAGATTGTTTTGGACAACATTTCACACATAAACAAAATAAAAACAGATATAAAAGAGAAACTTAAACTTTTGACAATCCGATAGGAGATTCACTGCGTATTGTCGGGTAAGAAAGTCATGAGTGGCTGCAAAAAGCAGCCGGGCTCAAATAATTAAACATCAATAAAACTTTCAGACCCATGACACAATCAATCAAACAACTGTTAAACTTTACACTTCTATTGGTAACAGCAGCTGCATTAACTCTTTTCGCAGGATGCAGCGATGATAACGACCCTGTTGGCGGTATGGACGATTTGCGATCAGTATCATTCGACTATGCATTCAATGAAGGGCAGCTACTTGATAATGTAGAAACGGCCTATCGCGGTGAGCATCAGCGCAATCTTACTGCCGAGCTTACAATCAGCGAGATGGAGAATGGTAATGCATCAGTTACGGTAACCCTGATGAATACTATTTCGGGGGTTGATTACCCGGTGCATGCACATGATGCAGCGGATCCCTCAACCACGCCGAACGGCACTCCTTATAATGAAACACCAAACGGAGACATTTTTGCCGGAGGTATTTCCGGTAATGGAGGCACTGTAAGCAGCACCAATGATACCGGCATTAGTTATGATGTTTTGGTAAATGAATATGAAGGTTTTCTGGTTGTGCACGACCCAACCCAGGATATCAGTACCACAGACCTTACCACATATCTTGTATTGGGAGTTTTTGGACAGACACTTCAGGCTGGTGAATCGAGCCTCCGTACGCAATCATTTGAGTATGCATTCAATGAAGGCCAGTTACTGGGCAATCCTGATCTTGCATACATGGGAGATCACCCAAGAAACCTGATGGCCACATTAACCATTGAAGAGCGCGGTACAGGTATGGCAAATGTTACCATCACACTCGAAAATACATTGGACGGTTTTGATTATCCTGTACATTCTCACGATGCAGCTGATCCTGCAACTACACCAAATGGAACACCATACAATGAAACACCAAATGGTGACGTATTTGCCGGGGCAATTGCAGGCAACGGTGGAACAGCAAGCAGCACCAACGAAACAGATATTTCATATACCGAACTAATTGAAGAGTATGAAGCATTTCTGGTAGTGCACGATCCTACACAAGATTTAAGCACCACAGACCTGACTACCTACCTGGTACTGGGAAGTTTTGCAGCAGACCTTGAAGCTGGTGAACCAAATCTTGCAACTATGACCTTTGAATACAGCTTTAATGAAGGCCAGTTGCTTGATGATGAAAATTTTGCTTATGACGGCGAGCACCCACGGGACCTGATGGCTACCATGCTGGTAGAAGAGCTGATCGACGGACGGGCAAAAATAACAGTAACATTAAGCAATACGCTTGATGGATTTACCTATCCTGTACACTCGCACGATGCAGCCGATCCAGAAGAAACCCCAAATGGCACGCCGTACGATGAGACACCAAATGGTGATGTATTTGCGGGCGGTATTGAAGGTAATGGCGGCATGGCCAGCGCATCAAACGAAACAGAAGAGATCATGTATCGCGATTTGATCAACAATTATGAAGGCTTTTTTGTGGTTCATGATCCCACTCAGGAGATTAGTACAACCGACCTTACCACCTATTTAATTTTAGGGCTGACGGCAAGATAAACTCCCGATTCAACTTCGATCCCTTAAGTTCCATTATTCATAAATAATGGGTCAGGAGCCGGGCATGAGTAATGTCCGGTTCTTTTTTTGTAAAAATGGTCAGCGTAAATACCTGATATCATGTAGGAAAGATTGCAATTACTCTGTATTATCGATAAAAATTTCAGGAGTAATTATTTCTATGAAAGTTCGCACCATGGTTCTGTTATTTTTAATTCCTGTAATTGCATTTACAGTGAATACGTCTGTTGCGTACTCACAATCAGGTGATCTTTATCGCATTGAGACAACAGATGGCAATGTGTTTATCGGGCAGATTATATCAGAGGATGACAATGAGATAGTGATTCGAACGGAATCAATTGGTACTGTAACTATTCATCGAAATAATATCAGGAGCATTACCCTTATTGATCAAAGCAGAATTCGTGATGGGGTTTATTGGTATTCCAATCCGCAGGCAACCCGGTACTTTTTTGCACCCAACGCAATAGGGCTTGAAAAAAGAAAGGGATATTATCAAAATACATGGGTGTTTTTCAACAATGTGAATTATGGGGTGTCCGATAACTTTTCAGTTGGCGGCGGCATTGTTCCGCTCTTTCTTTTTGGGGCCTCTTCAACTCCGGTTTGGATTCTTCCAAAAGTAAGTTTTCCCATAGCAAAGGATAAACTTCATCTTGGTGCAGGTGCAATGATTGGAGGGGTTATAGGTGCCGAATCTGATCCTCTGGGGATCTTTTACGGAGTGGGTACAATTGGCAACCGCGACAAAAACCTGTCTGTAGCTATTGGGTATGGATATGCCGGAAATGAAGTTTCAAGTACACCTTTGATTAATGTAAGCGGTATGATAAGGGTAAGTCGCCGAGTCTACCTTCTTTCCGAGAATTATTTCATACCTGAGGCAGGATTAACTGGTATTGGATCGCTCGGAGCACGATGGACATCCGAGAATTTTGCCGTTGATTTCGGTCTTTTCAGTCCACTTGAAGACTTCGATAGCCTGATAGGCGTACCGTGGCTTGGCGTTACTATACCGTTTGGGAGATAAATTGGGTATCAACACTTAACTACTTTCCACCATGTAAGATCATAAATCCTGTTGCTTCAGGAGCAAGAGCATATGGTTTTACATAGGATTGATTTTTAGAGAAGTCCAAATTCATTAAAAAAAACATGGGGATGAATTATGGAAGTAAGAAAAAACAGCAGTTTTTATTCAAAAGCATATCTCTATTTTCTAATGGCTTTCGCTGTTACGGTAGCAGGCTTTTGGCCATCCTATTTTAGCCGGCTTGGTGAAACGGGACCGGCGCATCATTTTCATGGCATCACAGCTTCACTTTGGATGCTCATTCTCATCATCCAGCCCCTTTTATACCGCCTCAATAAAATGGAAGTGCACAGAATGGTTGGCCGATCCACCTTTTTGCTCGTACCGCTTGTGGTAATTGGTGGAGTTTTGATGATGCACATGATGCTCAGTAATCCAGCCTATGGGCCGCTCGCCTATCAGCTTGCCTTTATAGACCTGTTTGTGCTGATTCAGTTTGTTCTATTCTACGTATTGGCCATCAAAAATGTGAGAGATACACAATACCACGCCCGCTATATGGCCTGCACTATTTTTGGCCCGCTGATACCCGCATTAACACGGCTTCTGTTTCATGTACCGTGGGTGGACTCTTTTGGTAAATCGCTGCATGTATCCTACCTGCTTATCAATGTTGTGTTACTGCTTCTTATTTATGATGACAAAAGAAAAGGAAAAATACGGCTTCCTTATGTGCTGGCTTTCGGGCTGATGGTTACCCAGCAGATAATGATGCATTTCGCATCAGAGTGGGATTGGTGGCGCACATTGATGGATCTATTTTCTGGTGTTTCATATTAAGAGTATGTTTGCTTTAGAGTAAAACCTGTTTACTCCTGAGCGCCCAATAAGAACATATCACCGGTAGGTTGTGGCATACCACCGGCCGGCTCGAGCGTAACTGCGAAAGCGTTCGATACAGGAGATGGCGCTTCTTCCAGGTGCTCAACTTTAAAGAAAAGATCGGTTGAAGGCTGTTCAAAATTAAACACACCGGCGCTTATTGGATCCTGCCCATCTTTAATAAGCCACAGCTGATAATCTTTGTCGGCAGGTGGTGTGGGCAGATTGGCAAGCTGAAGCACGGCTTGACGGTTTTCGGGATCCCATAAAATTTTTCCAAACCCATCAGGACTTGGATCAAGGCCTCCCATCATAATCAAGGTTACTTCACGAGCTGCCAACACATTTAATAACTGATCCTGTCGTTCAAGCTCACTCTGCAGCTCCGTTATCTGAACTTCTTTCTGTTCAATCGTTTCGCTGAGGTCGATGTTGATGTATGCCAATGCCAGGGTGCCAACAAGCAGAAGTGCAGCAGCAGCTTTAAAAATCCATATAGGTATAATATTCGTGCTCTTGGTATCAGGTTGGTGGGTTGGTTTACCGCCGGAAATTGAGCTGAATAATTTATCTTCAACAGAAGGGGATGGCGTTTCATATCCTGCGGTTAGTGCAATTTCATCACGAACAGTTTTCAGCTCCTCTAACAATTGCTTTTGCTCGGCGGAGGCATTTCGCAGCTGCTCTTCAAAAGCAGAGGTTTCTTCCTCGCTAAGCGCACCCAGTACGTAACCGGCGCAGAGCGCTTCAAAATCGTTATGTTTTTCCTGATTATCCATTAGTGAATATCCTCTGTCAGGAGCATTTCTTTCAGTTTAATCATGCCCTGCCGCATTCTGTATTTTACAGTACCAAGGGGAATGTTCATTTTATCTGAAATCTCCGACTGGCTTAATCCATTGTAATAAGAAACGTAAAGAACCTGCCTCTCATTTTTATTCAACTTTTTTAAAGCCTCCTTTACTTTTTGAGCCCGTTCAGCGAGTTCAAGATTCTCATGCGGGTTATTCCCATCACTTTCGGGTGTAAGTGTAAAATCGTTAATGATGTGATCTTCCTTTCCTGCATCCTTAAAAGCCCGCGAGCGTGTTCTGTCAATTGCTTTGTTCCTGGCCATTGTTACCAAAAAGCTATAGACGTTTCCTTTTGATGCATCGAACCGATCAGATTTTTCCCAAGCCTGGGTAAAAACTTCCTGAAGACAATCTTCAGCTTCCTGTCTGTTTTTCAGGATAGATAGTATCAACCCAAAAAGAAGGTTCTTGTATCTCTGATACAGCTTTTTCAGTGCATCTACATCGCCGTTTTGCACGCGGTACATCCATTCGCGTTCCTCTTCTTTCGATTGAAATGCGAATCCAATAAAGTATATAAGCCAGTAAACTATCAAGCTTTATAAGATTATACGAAGTGTTAAGGGTATCCGGATTGGCAAAAATTAAAATTAAAAATGCCACCATTAATTTCTTTCCTTAGAATAAAAAAAGAAATTAACACTTCTTAATAAATCATAAAATTGTATCCGTCCTTCCTATTCATTGGCTGCAAGAGAGTTAAAGAGAAAGGCTTCTAAATAAAGCCAAATCAATATAGACACCATCCGATGTTTAATCAGCTTCGTAGTAATTTATATAGAGTAAAAAGCGGAACGATAGAGCTCGATTTTAGAATTTATTCCCAGAACTACACAAAATTAATTTAAAAGCACATGAAAATAACAACAGGAAAATCAGTTAGCAGAAAAGAATTCTTAAAAACAGCCGGTTCCTTAACGATATTATCCACACTCGGAATTGGTATATATGGGTGCAGCAGTTCAACAGATGCTGTAAATGGGCAGCCTCCCCAGGTACCATCAGATGATGGAGCCATCTCAATTACTAGCGGTGGAAATACCATTGAAATTGATCTTACAAAAGACTCAGTATCAGATTTATTAGCCCAGGGAGGCTGGTTGTTAATTACAGCAGCGAATACCCTGATTGTAAATGTTGACGGTGATAATTATCGTTCTTTTACAAGTGTTTGTACCCATCAGGGATGCTCAACCAACTGGCAATTTTCAAATAACTTGTTTGAATGCACTTGCCATGGTTCCCGCTTCGATACATCGGGCAGCGTGGTTAGAGGCCCTGCAGCAAGTAATCTCACAGAGTTTACTGTAACCGTTGAAGGGAATAAGATTACTATAAATAAATAGATATGAAATATTCTTCTCTTCTTCTTATCGCTTTATTGTTTTTTTTCTGCAGCCACATTGATTCAAAAGCCCAGTCTTTTATGGCGGATGACGGATATGTTGAATTTATTTCAACAGCACCTCTTCTCGAATTCAAAGGGAAAAGTGATCATCTTACCGGTTTTATCGATTTGGATGAGAACCTGATCGATTTTTATATAGATCTCAACACCATCGATACCGGTATTCAGAGAAGAAATCGCGATATGAGAAGCACTTATCTCAACACGGATAAATTTCCGTTCGCCGAATTTACCGGAAAACTGTTAACAAGCTTTGATGCTGATAATCAACAAAAGCAGGCTGTAAAAACGAGCGGAATCTTTTCGATAAATGGTGTTGAGCGCGAAATAGAAGTAGAAGGTACTCTCGAACCTCAGGGTGATGCCCTGAAACTGGAGGCAAGCTGGGTAATTCTTCTTGAGGATTTCGAAATAGACAGGCCGCGCGTACTATTCTATGAACTGGCTGAAGAGCAGACTGTAAATATCTCGATTCTATTAAAATCTAACGATTAGCAATTCAACCATTCAGACCCATTGATGATATGCATACAAGAATTTTAATGTTACTGATTCCGGTTATTTTATATCCATCCTTACTTTTAGGTCAGCTTCAGAGAGAGCGGGTAGTACAGGATACTGCTGTTGAGCTTACGTTTATGGCTCCCAGAAATATTAATCTTTTTACGGTTGAGCCTTTATCAAAAGGGGAGCTTCACTACTCAATAATGCATACGTTTGGTGAGGTAAATAGTGGTGTCAGAACTCTGTGGGGGGTTGATCAGGGTGCGAATGTTCGCTTTAGTTTTGAGTATGGTTTTGGTGATAATATATCGGTTGGATTTGGGCGATCGAGCATGGATAAGGTATATGATGTGAATACGCGCATTACTCTTTTACGCCAGCGAACAGATGGTTCGGTGCCTGTATCTGTAACCGCCGCGCCTTCTGTGGGTATAAACACATCAAGCTTCGGTTTTTTAAATGAGAATTACTCTTTTTCAGACCGTCTCAACTTCAGTCTTGCCCTTCCAATTGCCAGGAAATTCAACAGCGATTTCAGCCTGATGATTGTACCAATGGCGGTCCATTTTAATCGTACAGGCCCGGAGTTGAATATTTCAGATCCTGAGGTAAATACATACTATAGTATAGGTGTGGGGGGACGATATAAATTTGCTTCGAGAACCGCATTATCATTCCAATATATCCCGCCGCTTACCGATGCAGAAAATCTCAGCAATAATATCGGTATTGGAATAGATATAGAAACCGGAGGGCATGTGTTCCAGATGTTTTTCACCACGTCAAGAGCTTTGAATGAATCGTATCTGATAGCCTCCGATAACGGCAACTTTTTTGACAGAGAGTTCCGGTTTGGTTTTAATATCAACAGGTTATTTAGGATCAGGTAGGCTGAAATTAATACTCAGCAGAGCAAGAAAAAGATTCGTACTGATCCCAGTCATCATTTTCGTCATTTCTGCAGGCACACATAATATTTCTATGTGACGGCCGAACATGTTATTTTCTTCTCGGAAACAATCAATTAACTAAAATGCTTTGATGTTATGTCTGAACAGAAAGGATATGGATTACTAAAGGGGAAGAAAGGAATTATTTTTGGTGCACTTGATGACAGAAGCATCGCCTGGAGAATTGCACTGGCCTGCAAACGCGAGGGCGCCGATTTTGTGCTTTCAAATGCACCGATTGCCCTGCGACTCGGAACACTCGATGCACTTTCAGAGGCAACAAATGCGCCCATTATTCCATGCGATGTAAGCAGTGAGGAAGATGTAGAAGCTCTTATGAATAAAACCAAAGAAGAGCTTGGCGGTGTGGATTTCATTCTTCATGCAATTGGCATGTCTCCCAACATCCGTAAGAAGAAAGAGTATAATGACCTGAACTACACCTGGCTTAATCAGACGCTGGATATTTCTGCTATTTCACTGCATAAAGTGCTTAATTATGCAGAAAAAACAGGTGTTTTGAATGATGGAGCCAGTGTTGTGGCACTCTCTTACATTGGAGCGCAGCGCATATTCTCCAAATATTCTGATATGAACGATGCCAAAGCCCTGCTCGAAAGTATTGCCAGAAACTATGGCAGCCGATTGGCAAAGCGTGGTGTTCGTGTGAATACTGTTTCGCAGGCGCCCACGAAAACATCTGCAGGAACCGGCATTAAAGGCTTCGACAGTATGTACACCTTCGCTGATAAAATTGCACCCCTGGGTAACCCCACGGCTGATGAGTGCGCCGACTACTGTGTAACTCTATTCTCTGATCTCACCCGAAAAGTAACCATGCAGAATCTCTATCATGATGGCGGGTTTGTTACATCCGGAATCTCGGAAGAGATGATCGATGGCCTGGTGAGGCTCTATGCCGGTGATGAAGAGGACGAAGCATAAATTATGAACAACAATTTCCGGCATTGAATACAATTCAGCCGGAAATTGATATCTCAATCTGAAAAGAATGGCAACAAAAATTCTCGGTATCGATCCCGGTTCACGGGCAACAGGATTTGCCATTCTTGTTGAGGAAAACTCACGGTTTACGGTTGAGTGCTGCGATGTGCTTCGTATGGACCAAATGGAAGATCATACCGAGCGGCTTCAGTTTATTTTTGAGGAGATTTCAAAGATTATCAAACTCTATAAACCGGAAACTTGTGCGGTTGAAACTCCCGTTTATGGTGTGGATCCGCTTGCCATGCTAAAACTTGGAAGGGCACAGGCAGCAGCCATTCTTGCAATTACCAATCAGAAACTTCCCGTTTCTGAGTATTACCCAAAAGCTGTAAAAAAAGCGATAACCGGCAATGGTAATGCAAGCAAAAAACAGGTAGCATTTATGCTGCAAAAAATGCTGAATATTCCGGTTGAAAAATTAAGCGGCGATGCCACCGACGCTCTTGCTGTGGCATGGTGCCACTATACACATTTAGGGAATAACAGCACCGGTACCGGAACAAAGAAAATGCACCAAAACAACCGAAAATCTTTCTGGGCTTCTTTTATTGAAGATAACCCGGGTAGAGTGAAGAAACATTGAGTAAACAATAAATAACAAGCATCAAACTCCAAATATCATCCTGTTTGGAATTTGTAGCTTGATAACTGGAATTTTCAGACATGATTTCCTACCTAAACGGAAAACTGGCATCGAAACGGGAAAATGAGTGTGTGATTGATATAAACGGAGTGGGTTATGGTGTGGAGATTTCAAACCAGACACTTGGCACACTGCCTGCTGCCGGTGAGGCCGTAAAACTGCTTATCTATCATCACTTCACAGAGAGTGAACAGAGGTTGTTTGGGTTTGCATCACAAAAAGAGAAGAATCTGTTTGAACGGCTTATAACTGTAAAAGGAATTGGCCCAAAACTGGGCCTCACCATACTCTCGGGAATGCCGGCACCGGCCCTGATGGAGGCCATCGTTACACAGAATACCACGGCACTTTCAGGAATATCCGGCATCGGCAAGAAAACCGCAGAGCGAATGGTTTTGGAGCTGAAGGATAAACTTTTTGATGAGTCGCAGCCATCAGTAGTATCCGGCCGAACAGATAGCAGAAATCGCCATGATGAAGCTATTTCAGCGCTGGAAGCACTCGGCTTCAGCAAGAGAGACTCCGTGCAGATGGTGAATCAGATAGCTGCTAAAAATTCGGACGCTTCCGTATCAGACATTGTGAAACAGGCACTGGCCAGCCGCAAAAGATAACATTGGCTTAATGTTGGTTCGTTATCTTTGCTGTAACAAAAGCCGTTACAAAAATCGCAATAAACTATTACAGCTTTGCCGAAACAAACCATTCTTGTAGTTGACGATGAACAGGATCTTCTCGATCTGATCGAATATAATCTCAGAAAAGAGGGTTTTGATGTTTTAAGGGCCGAAAATGGCCTGGATGGAATTGCCATGGCCAGAGAGTATAAACCCAATCTTGTTCTGCTCGATATTATGATGCCGCAGATGGATGGGATTGAAGTGTGCGACAGAATGAGAGATGATTCTGAACTGAAAAACATCCCGATCATTTTTCTTACAGCTCGCAGCGACGAAAAAACAGAAGTTGAAGGGCTCAACAAAGGTGCTGATGATTTCATCACAAAACCGATCAGCACAACGAAGCTTATTTCCAGAATTAAAGCCGTTTTAAGGAGATTTGATGGAAATGAAGAAAAGGTGCAGATATTAAAAGTGCACGATCTCGAAATTGATAAAGACCGATATCTTGTATTGAAAGGCGAAGAAGAGTTCCAGCTTCCGCGCAAAGAGTTTGAACTTCTCTACTACCTGGCCAGCAAGCGTGGTAAAGTACGTGATCGCCAAACACTGCTAAATAAAGTTTGGGGAGATAATATCTACGTAGTTGACCGTACTGTTGATGTACACGTAAGAAAAATAAGGGAAAAACTGGGAGATCATTATATTGAGACTGTAAAGGGTGTTGGTTACAGATTTAAGGAATGAGCCTCAAGGATTTCAATAAGAAAACATTCTCACCACTATCACTTCGCACCGCAGTCAGTTCCGCAGTTTTCATCACACTGCTTTTTGCCGGATTGCAGTGGATAGGGATGGGCCTGGCCTGGCCTCAATTAGTGCTGCAGGCCGCGGGTGTGTTTTTCATCAGTTTTTTGGTGGTTTATGCTGTTACAAACAGGCTGCATAAAGAGAGATTAAAACAGCTGAATAAGATTGTAAAAAATATGTCGCGCAAGAAGTTCGACGACTACGATTTGTCCGAAAGTTCAGATGAACTCGATATGCTCATTCACCGAACAGTAAAAGCCAGCGATTCTGTAAACAAAGAGCTTTCCCGTCTCAACAAGATTGAGAATTACAGAAAAGAGTTTATTGGCGACATTTCACACGAACTTAAAACACCCATTTTTGCCATTCAGGGATTCATAGAAACCCTGCTTAACGGAGCTGTTCACGATGATGATGTGAACGAACTCTTTTTAAAAAAAGCTATGAGAAATGTAAACCGGCTTATTTTTCTCACGAATGATTTGATGGAAATTTCACGGCTTGAAACGGGGGAGATGAAAGCCAACATCAAAGATATGTACCTGCGCGATGTTATTTTAGATGTGGTGGAAACCCTTCAGTACAAAGCCCAAAAGGAGGATATTGAGATCCATGTGAAAGATTTTGATAAAAACATTCAGGTAAAAGCCGATCGAAATCAAATCAAACAGATCTTAACAAACCTGATTGAAAACGGAATGAAGTATAACAAGCCGGGCGGGTACGTAGAGATAGGCATCAACGATTACAAAAAATCGAAAGATAAGCTGTTGCTCTATGTAAAAGACACGGGTATTGGCATTGAGAAAAAAGATCTGAACAGGGTTACCGAGCGATTTTTCAGAGTGGATAAATCTCGTTCAAGAGAAAAAGGGGGAACCGGTTTAGGGCTTGCCATTGTAAAACATATTGTGGAAGCGCATGGAGAGAAACTGTTTATTGAAAGTACACCGGAGCTTGGCTCAACATTCAGTTTAACGCTTACCCGATCAAATAACGTTTTGGTTTGATTCGCTTTTGCCTACCTTTCTTCTTCTAATTCTACCGTAAATCTGAGAGGATATTTTATGAATGTAGCCGTTATAATGGCCGGTGGTGCCGGCACACGATTTTGGCCAAAAAGCACAAAAGAGAAACCAAAACAATTTCTAAAACTATTCGGAAAAAAGAGCCTCATACAGCAAACTGTTGAACGTCTCAGGGGCTTTATTGATGAAAAGAATGTGATGGTTATCACCAATAACGATTACGTTCACCTTGTAAACCAGCAGCTTCCCGGGCTGGAGCAGAAATATATTATTGGCGAACCTCTTGCCCGAAACACAGCACCCTGTATTGCATCAGCGGCGGCTCTTTTATATAACGAAAATCCCGATGCGGTAATGGTTGTTCTACCGGCGGACCATCGCATTACTGAACCGAAGCGATTTTTAGAGGTTCTGCAGGTGGCATCGAAAACAGCAAGTGAACAAAATTCACTGGTTACGATTGGGATTGAGCCAAACCGCCCGGAAACAGGCTATGGTTACATCCGAAGGGAAGCCAATCCGGATGTTCATTTCGATGGACAGGATGTATACCGGGTTAAAAACTTCACAGAGAAACCGGAGCTTGCGCGTGCCCGTGATTTCCTGAAATCGGGCGATTACCTGTGGAATAGCGGCATTTTTGTATGGAAAGTGGAAACCATTGTAAAGGCCTTCAGGCAACATTTGCCCGAAATTTTTGAGCAGATGGAACGGCTTGCCGGCTCTGATAAAAACGAAGAACATATCAACGCATTTTATGAAGGATGCCCATCCATATCGATAGATTATGGGATTATGGAAAAAGCAGAAAATGTGCATGTGGTGCCGGCAAGTTTTGGCTGGAATGATGTGGGAAGCTGGAAAGCAGTACACGAACTGGCTGATAAAGATGAAAATGGAAATGCAATTGGCGACTCTACCGTAATTCTGCAGGAGGCTTCAGGGAATCTTGTGGATGCATCATCCGGAAAAACCATTGCACTGGTTGGTGTAAACAACATCGCTATTGTGGAAACAGAGGATGCTATTTTAGTTGTTAATCTGGATCAGGCTCAGGGTGTGAAACAGGTGGTGGATGAGATTGACCGTCTGGCCGAAACAGAGTAGATCAGTCAATCGAAATTTCAAGCTGATCGTATGCAAGTTCCACATGATCAGGAAGGCGGGCACTGCTCTCTTCATGATTTACATAGGAATTCATGTGAATCAGGTAGGTTTTTGGAATGTTTAGGCGGGTAGCAATTTCTACCGCTTCGGGGATGGTGAGGTGTGTTGGATGCTCGGGCCCCCATCGTAATCCGCTCAACACCAATACTTTGCTTCCCTTTACCAGTTCAAGAGTTTCATCCGGGATGCGTTTAACATCTGTCATGTATGAAAAATCGTTGAGTCTATACCCGGTAACATCAATATAACCATGATTGTAGGGAAGTGGAGTGATGGTAACATCGCCATACAGCATCGGTTCTGATATTACGTGCAGATCGAGAGATGTTGATCCCGGATATTTTTTCTCACCAAACATATAATCAAACCGCGACTCAATCGATTGGATCACTTTTTTTGATGTAAATAGGGGTACCGGTCCATTTTGTGAGTAATTATAAGCGCGTAAATCATCCAGCCCGGCGATGTGATCCATATGTTCGTGAGTGATGAGAACGAGGTCAATCTTTTGGATGTCAGACCGGATGGACTGGATTCTGAACTCTGGACCGATATCGATCACGATGGATGTATCACCGGATTCAATCCATGCCGAACACCGGGTACGCTGATTTCGCGGATCGCCATCAATGAGCTCCTTACCAAATCCTCCGGCTACGGGAACTCCCATCGATGTGCCGGTGCCGAGAAATGTACATTTCATCTCTTTTTACTCGTTTTCAATACGTTTTTCTGCTTCCTCAAATTTCCTGAGGCGGCTCCAGATAGCTTCCAGTTCTTTTCTAACAGCCGGCTTGATGAACAGATCGTCGTGATTTAATTTCAATATAACACGGGCCAAAATGGCTGCCTGAGACTCTGCAGGTCTGTTTTTATTGATAACGATCAGCTTATCGCCTTCGATGATACATTGATCTCCTCGGAACCCGCCACGTTCTTTTCGGATTGTAAACCCGCCTTTTTCGCAAAGTGACTCGAGCTCGAGAAGCAGTTTTTCAATTTTCATGCAGTCTGTTTAAAAGCCTATTCCCAAAGTGATGGAATGACTTGTAAAATCGTAATCATTTAAGTTCCCTTCAATACGATATGCACGAAAATCGAAATTATAACCAATGGTAAGTGAATTGCTTCCAAACAGTTCATTTATCATCAAAAAAGTACCTGCATCAAAGCGGAATAATCCTCCTCCAAAAAGCGAACCCTGGGAAAAGCTAAAACCATAATTTGGTGTGGCATTTACGGTAAGGCTGAACCGATCACCCATCCGAAAGGCAGTGTACGCGCCGGTACCAAACACAAGTGAACTCTGCTGAAACTCGGCACTTGTTTCGTTGCGGCGCACCTGCATCAGGTCGGTAGTTAGCTGAATAGGTATTGCAAACTGAAAGTTAGGGTTCCTTTTTATGAAAAAGTTATTATAAAGCCGCGCATTAATATTTATGGCAGAGTGATCGTCCATTCCCGTATAGGATCCGCCAAAAGCGAGGCTGATATCCAGTCCCGGGCTGTTCAAAAACAAGCGAAGCAGGTTAGCGTTATAATCAAGACGCTGAAACTCTTCTGCGCCCTCTGCCTGATAGCTAAAATCAGCAAATTCCCAGGCGGCACCTATTATAGTTGATGAACCCAATGGACGAGAGCTGCGTTGCTCAGGATCTCCAATTGAGAACATTTGAGCCTGAGAGTGCATTGGAAAAAGAGTGATAATTACAGGAAGGATCAGAAATGAGAACGTTTTAACAAAAAAATTATTCATATTTGGAATGATAAATGCAATAACAAGATTTAATCGTCAAAATAGATGGTACGAATTATGAAAACAATATTGGTAATTCTAACGCTAATGCTCTCAATGGTAGTACAATCAGATTCAAATGAAGATATTTACACATACAGCCTTAACCTAATAAACGGGGAAAACATTTCTCTTGAAGAGTTTAAAGGGGATGTTCTTCTGATTGTAAATACTGCATCGGAGTGTGGCTTTACCCGTCAGTATGAAGGGTTACAGAACATTTATGAAGAGTATTCTGAGAAAGGATTTAAGGTGCTCGGATTTCCCGCAAATAATTTTGGAGGGCAGGAGCCGGGAACGGATGAGGAGATTGCGCAGTTCTGTGAAATGAATTTTGGTGTAACATTTCCTCTGTTTTCACGGATATCTGTGAGGGGAGATGATCAACACCCGCTCTTTGATCTGCTTACAAACCTCGAGAACCCCGACTTTACCGGAGATATTTCCTGGAATTTTGAAAAATTTCTGATTGATCGGAACGGAAATCTCAAAAGAAGGTTTAAAACTAATGTATCACCTGAAAGTGAAGAGGTTAGAGAAGCAATTTTAAGCACTCTCTAAAAAGAATTTATTTCCTTACATACATCCCATCACCATCCCGATAAAGGGCTCCGGCTGATCCCGGAGCCCTTGTTTTTTTCTCATCATCTTTTCGAATTGGTGTTGACTTCATGTGGATAACCTGTTTATATTTAAATCTGCTTGAAATTCACTAAGCAAAACATTTTGAAATAATGGTCCGGTAGTTCAGTTGGTTAGAACGCCTGCCTGTCACGCAGGAGGTCGAGGGTTCGAGTCCCTTCCGGATCGCATTAGAAGCTACTCAATTAATTTTGAGTGGCTTTTTTTGTTTTTGGTGGTTGTGAAATAGCTCTGAGCGTTGATGTTGCGGAGCAGTGCTCTGCGGGTTCGAGTTCCGAAGACTTTCGGAATCGCATTAGAAGCTGCTCAATTATGTCTTGGCGGCTTTTTTGTTTGTAGAAAAATTTCGCAGTTACAGCCCGGTTACAGTAAAAAATGTGATATCAGTTGATTTTATTTCGAATTCAAAACCAGTAAATCGATCAAAAGCCCATTCAGTTATTTTTATTAATTCCTGGCTTCTATTGAAGAACCGGGTAATTCCCCGAAGTTCTCCACACGTTGCTCCAGTCGAAACCGGGCATGTTCTCCTCGGCGGAAGAACCCGTCATCTCTGAAGTTGTGAGCCCTGTTAACCCTCTCTCCGTTCCACGGCCTGTTCCACTGCTTTGATTGGTCGCAAGGTTGTCCCAATAGCAGGAATCTAATGAAGACTGGTTTCTGCCAATGAAACCACCTGTATGTTCATCCCCGGAAACACTTCCGCTGGCAAAAGAAGTAGCAATTACACCATTTCGCCAATTTCTGCCTACAAAACCACCTATTTCATCATCACCCGATACACTCCCTGTAGCATAGGAGTTTACAATTTGGGCACCATTTCTGTTAGCCCCAACGAGTCCTCCAACTGATTCGTCACCGCTTACACTACCCGTGGCAAAAGATCTGCTGATTTCACTACTGTTGATACCCACCAATCCTCCAATATAATCATCATCACCAGTAACAGTGGCTTCTGAGTGAGAACCTGTAATTTGCCCGTTATTGATGCCAACCAATCCTCCAACTGATTTGTCTCCGGTTACATTACCCGTTACATACGAATTGCTAATTTGTCCGTTATTGATTCCAGCCAGCCCGCCAACATTGTCTTCGCCCGTAATATTTACACTCACAAGACCGATATTCATAATTTGTGCGCTCCCTGTAACCCCAAACATCCCGACATGTACATCCCCATCTCTGTCAATAGTTAATCCGGAAATTTCAAATCCGTTTCCATTAAACGTTCCTGTAAAAGGATTTGAAGAACTGCCAATCGGGCTAAATCCGCTTCTGCCATTCCATCCGGATGTTGAACCGGCATCAATATGATTGACCTGTATAAAATGGGAACTCAAAAACTCACTGATTGTCTGTAATTGCTCTGCTGTTGAAACCTGGAATGGATTTTCCGCTGAGCCATCTCCGCCCGAGAATGCTGTTTCCTGTTCAATAAACAGGGCTGTAATTTCTGTTGAGCTCTCCATGGTGACTGAAAACGGATTCTCTGTTCCTGTAAGGTCACCTTCCCATCGACCAAACTCCCACCCATCCGATGGATTAGCCGTTAGTTCAACAACTGTTCCGGACTCATATTCATTTAATTCAGGGCTGATGTTTACAGTGCCATTGCCGGTAATATTGATGGTTAAATCAAACAAGATTTCTTCAAATACCGCAGTTACTTCTTTGTCGGCATCCATCGTAATTTCAACCGAAGTTTGAGACGAATTGACATCACCGGCCCATTCCACAAACTCCCAGCCATCGGAAGGGGTTGCTGTCAGCTCAACTGTCGAACCGTCTTCATACTCATCCTGTTCTGGATCTACACTCACCGAACCTTCTCCCTCAACATTCACCGTCAGATCGAATCTACTTTCTTCAGGCTCCTCCGGTTCTTCAGAAAATACGGCGGTTACTTCTTTGTCGGTATCCATCGTAATTTCAACCGAAGTTCGGGCCGAATTGATATCACCGGTCCATTCCACAAACTCCCAGCCGTCGGATGGAGTTGCTGTCAGCTCAACTGTCGAACCGTCTTCATACTCATCCTGTTCTGGATCGACATTTACAGAACCTTCTCCATCAAGATTCACCGTCAGTTCAAATGTGCTTTCTTCGGGATCATCAGATTCTTCGGTAAATACGGCTGTAACTTCTTTCGGGTTGTCGATTGTAATTTGTTTGGGATTTTCTGAGCCGGATAGATCTCCCTGCCATTCTATAAATTTCCATCCCTGATTTGCATTGGCAGTCAGTTCAACTACTGTTCCATCTTCGTAATTACTACTTTTTTTCTGAATCACCTGTTCTGCAACAGTACCTTCACCATCTGTATGTATCGTGAGTGGATATTCTCTGATTTCAAAAACAGCATGTACAGTTTTTTCCTCATCTAACATAATTTGTACCGGATTTTCTGTACTTGTAACATCACCGGTCCATTCCGCAAACCTCCAGCTATCAGAAGCCCGTGCTGTTAACTGAAACACTGCTGCAAGAGAGTTATCATCAGGTTCAATTTGCTCAATATCTACAGTACCTTCACCATGAACAGTTAAGGTTAACAACTCGTCAACAGGTATAAAAATAGCTGTTACATTTGTTGGCTGATTGATGATAATTGTTTCCGGATTCTCATTCCCTTCCAGGTCACCATCCCAGCCTGAAAATATCCACCCATCTGCCGAATGAGCCGTTAATTCAACGTGGCTGCTATACTCATAATCAGTGGATTTTTCTTGTATTACTTGTTCTGCCACACTTCCCTCGCCTTCAATGGTGATGGTCAGTGGATATTCTCTTTTCACAAAAACTGCAGTTACCTCTTTGGTCTCGTCCATTTTGATCACGACCGGATTTATTGATCCGGATAGATCTCCCCGCCATTCCGCGAGTTTCCAGCCTTCAGCGGGTTTGGCTGTTAACTCAACAAAAGTTTCGTGATTGTATTCTGTCGACCTTTCTTCGAGAACTCTTTCATTTACTGTTCCCTCACCCTCGATAAGAATGCTTAGAGGATATTTTCTGTCAATGAAAAAGGCTATGATATTTATATCTCTATTCATTGTAACCACGGTAGGGTTATCGCTGCCTGTATAATCGCCTCTCCAGCCACTGAAAACCATATTTTCATTTGCTGATGCAGTAATTTCCACTTCAGATCCCTCGTCAAATCCACCTTGTGAAGGCATCACTGTGCCGGAGGCTGCCGGATCAGTTGATGTGGTTAGAGTATAAACCGGATTCGATTTGGTTGAACATGATATAAACAGGGATAAAGAAAGTACTACAGCTGTAAATATCTGTTGTACTTTCATGATGTTACTCTCTCTTTTGTGCGTAATTTTCTTCTGTGATAGAATCATTACTCATATAAAGCAAAACCAACCTCTTTTGCTTTATATGGAAGTAAACGAATGTTTGCAGATATCACAGGTAATTTACCGGGAGGCTCTAAACCGCTTTCATAGAATATATTATGAGTTATATCTTGTTTTGTAATGGTATAGCCGAATCAAGTCAGTTTTTCAGTTTTATACTGTGATGTCAGTTACCGCTCTCATATTTTAAACCCTTCATCACACGTATCGATAATTCTGCCTCATAATCAACCTCATGCAGATCAATGTATCTCCAGGTACCAAATCGCCCTGAAAGATAAATATCATTCTCTGCCAAATACGAAATGAGCCTGTCTTTTTTTCCAGTATCAGAAACATCGAGGGGGTAGCAGTTAGTATAAGTATCAGTGCTCAAATAACTGAGTTGATTGTTCAGCCCTAAGAGATCTTCAATTACTTTACCTACGTCATTATTTTGTGTCTCCCAGGATTTTCTTGCCAATTGAGCAGTGATTATGTTTGGATGAGGTGTAAATATCCGGTAAATGGGTGAATGAGGTTTGCAATCGTACCACAGATGATTTTCAGGTAGTGTTTTTGATGAGTAAAATGTCACAAACCGTGCATCACCAGCCAGCGAAGTAAAGTTTTCTTTTAAGTGAGTAAGCTCAAAAACACTTTGGTAAGGCAGCGTACATATCAATTTGTCATATTGTATAACCTCCTTATCTGTGTGCACTTTTTTATTTACGATATCTATATATCGAACATTTTGATCAGCAATTGGATATTGGGAAAAGCTTTTCAGAAAAAGGTAATAGGGAGACAGTCCGTTTGTAAACCCGACTTTTGAAAAATTTGGTGTACCCGCCGTGTAATTACGGTTCAGTTTTTTACGCAATTCCTGCAGGGGATGTGAAAAGATTAAATCTCCAAACTGTTTATAACTCAGTGTAAGTGGGATGTCTGGCTGTTCCTGATGTTGAGTAAGATATTCATAGTAGCTTCCGGCTGCCCCTTTTTTCTTTATAGTGCTATGATTGACGTTTACTTTATGTAGTGAAAGCTCGCTGTATGAATCGAAACTCGATTTTATCTCATTCCATAAACCTGACCCTAATACAGGAAAAATGGGCAGAATGTTCACGGGCTGATTGTTTATAGGATCATATTTTTTGGGTTGTAACTGGCCAAATAACCCACTACATATAAGTAGTGGATTATTGCCCCTTTTTCGTAAATAAATAGCATGAAATAGTGCGGCTGGTCCGCTTCCTAAAATAAGGTAGTCAACACTTTTTCCCATTTTCAGTTTTTCTCTTAATAATCTGTACGAGAACCAGAAATAATGATCCGGTAGAGCGAGTTATCTCGTATATGTTTGTAGTTACGTAATGATATATTAGTACCCCGGTCCGATAAAGGAATCAAAAATAAATAGCTACACTTTTTATTTATCAAACTGCTCAAGTGTGGTCTGATGTTGTCCAGGCTTCATCAGGCAAATTTTTTTTAAGCAACTTTGGGAGTATAAATATTATGATTGCTCTATCATAATCTATTATTGAACAAATTGTTTTTATGAAAAAACCTTTAGTCTCTGTAGTTACACCTGTTTATAATGGGGAAAAATATTTAGAAGAATGTATTGAAAGTGTTTTGAACCAGGACTATGATAATTTGGAGTTCATTATTATAGATGATTGCAGTCCCGATTCAACCTGAGAAATAGTAATTAACTATGTTTCAATAGACAAAATTCGAGAGAAGTTTCAAAGAAACTAATCACTTGATCTACTGTATCAACATCAGCTTCTCCGTTTTTACATCGTTGTCTGTTACCATTCTGTAGAAATAGACGCCGGATGATAGTCCGCTCATGTTAACGGGAACTTCGTAATAACCTGTATTGAATTCCTGATCTTTGATGGATCGAATATGTGCTCCATTCGAATTAAACAGATCAATTCGAACGCGGGTTTGTTCGGGGATTACAATTGGAATGGTAGTATTTACTCTGAATGGATTTGGGAAATTATCGCCCAGGGTTAATTCACCATCAGCAAATACAAATTCTATAGCGATAACTCTTGAAAGATCGAGCCCCGCGGCAACGGTAGTAAATGTAACTCTTTCTTCTCTTGTATTGGTGACTGAAAAAATGGCTTCTCCGTTTTCATCGGTTTCTTCCTGTATAGCAACAATTGTTGGGTTGCCGCCGGTTGGCCGAAGGGATACGGTGATGCCTTGTACAGGATCAAGGCGTGTATTTAATACCTGCACCCGTACTTCGCTGTCCTGAATTCCGGTGGCTAAAACACGATCTCTGGTGAATTCAACTTGCGAAGCAGATGCGCTTACATTCACAGTGGTAACTTCCACAACTTCTGAGTCTAAACTGAGTCCATTTTCAAGTTGAGTTCTTAGCCGGTAGTAATATGTTGTTCCCGGGGTAAGTCCCGTTACGGTAAAACCTGTGCCTCCGCCAACATTTCGGCTTTGGTAGCCCGAAATATAATCCTCAAAATCTTCCGAACGGGAAACGTCTATTCGATAATTATTTGCATCATCTACTGCTTCCCAGTTTGCCCGGAATGAGACGGCTGTTCTGTTGGTGGCATCTAAAGCAACAGGGGGTAGTAGAATATCCGTGGTAATTAAAACCTCATTGCCAAATGCCGAACCGTTTAGGTTTGTAGCATACGCCCGCACAAAATAATTGGTGCTGTGTTCTAGGCGTGTTAATGATACTGTAAAGTCTGTTTGTGGTGAATCAGTTGCCACACAATTATCGGCAAAACCGGGCATCTCTATTTTTGAATAGCATACGCCGGTTTCAATTAGCTCAGAGCCACCATTATCGATAATGGTACCACCAATTATAGCATCAAAATATCCAATAGCTTGCGGTTCGTTTGTGGTAATTTCAGGTGTGTCCGTTCCAAGAGTAAAGAAATTTCGGTTTTGGCTGTAGCCTGTACCTGTTCGGTTTCTTGCATAAGCTCTTACATAATACGTTGTGCTCTGCTCAAGCCCGGTAATAGTTGCAGAAAGTTGATTGCCTCTGCTGTTCAGTTCTATGCACGTATCTGATAACGAGGGGTTGACAGATTTTGACCAGCAAATACCATTTGTAATGATAGCTTCACCGCCATCATCTGTAATTTCTGCTTCAACTGTGGCAGAGTTAGTTGTTATATCCTTTACATCATTAATAGTAATTGTAGGCACAAAAAAGAGCGGATCTCCGTCTCTGTAGTCTGCAATTATGTGTTTTATTTCTCTCATACTACGTGCATTATCTGCCGGTGCACCACCAGCCGTGTATGATCCGGTTGGTGCCCCAAGATGGGTTACATTTGGGTTTGAAAAGGTGTTATAGGATAAATCGCCCTCATTATATGTCATTACAGAAACATAGCCACGGCCATCGTTTCCTGTCCATCTCCACCCGGTTGAATATTCAAAAATACCGCCTGCATTGCCTGCAGGATTAGCCTGTTGATTTCTGCTATGGTTGTTGCCCATATTATGGCCCATTTCATGAGCGTGAGTTGTTCCCATTGCTTGTTGAATCCGGGTGATGGAGAAACCTAACTCAGGCCTTCCATTTGGATTATTCATCAGCCACGCTATACCGCCTACATCATTTACGAATGTGAACATAGCCACAAGATCGGCGCCATATTCATTTCTCCATTCATGTACTTCTTCCAAATAACCTGCATAGTCAGAACCAAAAGGATTAAAGGTTGGCGAAGCAGTTAAACGGCGTAAATCTCTAACAGACCCCCTGTTATCTCCAATACCCTGATCTTCACGATAATCTACCAATGCCCTGTGAACTAAACGAAAAATGACATTAGTCTCGCCATTATCAGCAGATTGTTGTGCAACGGCCATCGATTCATTTATTACATTGTCTATTCCGCCAGCATTCAAATTCGCCCAGTCTTCAGCAAGTGGGGTATACACAATCATCACATCGATAACATCCAACCTGTCGGGATCTGCTGAAAAGGAAGGAACTTTCAGTGATTCTTTAGCAGGAATATTTTCTGATGTTAAGTCATGATCCACCCCACAGGAGACTTCATCAGTTTTGTGCGGATCAATGTGTAGCATTACATGCTTTTGGATATTCTGATCAAATTGCACCCTGTAATAAGTATGATTGGTAGTATTTTTGATGTTCGATGTTACCCGACCGTTTGAATACGACATGGTAATACTGTCATACCAGTTTCCATCAATATAGCCTGTTATCGACCAATTGTTTTCATCATGATGGATTACACGCTGAACTTCTATTGGATACACAGTACCGGCACTGTTTGTAATGGAAAAGTCGCTTATATGATGATCTCTAAGGCTGTAGAGTATATCTGTATTGATTTCGAGGCCATCGGCAGAAATTTGTGACCTGTCTTTTGCCGCCCATCCTTGTGGAGTGCTTTCTGTTGCCGTGAACAGTTCATTTACTGTTTGCGCATCAAGTGTAGATGTGATGATCAGAACAAAAAACAGAAGGTGAGAAATGAATAGTTTTGGTGTAAGAAAATTATGCATCTGAAAAAGATTATAAGAATACGAGTTAAGTTCTTAAATGTGTCTGAAGAATTTGAACCTATATAGTTAATCGTTCATTCATTAACGTATTAAACGATTGGGATTAGTATATACCAAGTTTATCAATTCTATGCTGAAATTGTTTAATGGCAAAATTTAAAAACCACTCTTTTTCAAGGCCAAATGGAACCACATCATACGGTTCGAATATTTCGTGGATTACATTTGTTGCATCATCAAGTAACGTTTCAAGGTGTTTTTCAAAGGATTCTTTGCAGTGGGGATTGTCCTCCAATAATCGATTTATTAAGTAGAGACCAAAGGCAATGTGGCGGGATTCATCCTGTTTCAGTTTTATGATTCCTTCCTGTAAACCCGGCAGCAAATTATTCTCGCGCAGCATTTTATGATAGGCTTCATACCCTGTTTCGGCAAGTGTTCCTTCTACAATTAAGTTGTACGTTCCGGAAGCTTTTAACTGGGCAAGAGGGGAGCTGTCTGAGTAGAGCCTGTTCAGGTCTTCAGGCAGCTGACGGTAGAACAATTTTTTATAAAATGGTTTATGAAATCTCTCAAAATCGGGTCGCGTTACCATCACGCTTTTTACAAATCGTGCAAAGAATTCGGTGTGTTTTGCCTCTTCCCATAAAAAAGAGGTAAGGTAGATCTCCTCCTCAAGTCGACCCTCTTTTGAGAGTGTTTGTATCAATGGCAACAGATCAAGCGTTACAGCTTCTTCACCGGCCATAAAAAGTGCCGAAAGATGGATGATGATCTCTTTTTCTTCCTCAGAAAATTTCTTCCAATCCTCTTTGTCTTTTTCGAAGCTTATGTCAGCCGGGTCCCAAACTCCAAGTTTTTTAGATTTTTGAAATAGCTGCATGGGGAAGCTGTCAAAATCAAGCCCGCCTGTTGTTGTTTTGAATGAAGAGTGCTCTTTACGAATACTCATTTTTTCAATCTTATTTGATATGAACGGTTCGTCAAGATCAGCTTCTATGTATGCGGGTGCTGTTTGAAGCAGAGCTTTCGCTGCCTCTTTCTGATTTGTAAGCATCACAAGACTGCCCTTTTCCAGTTTTAAGGCGCCTTTCATGATCATTATAGCCGGATCTTTTTTCAGCTCTATCAGCTTAAGCCAGGTATTCTCACTTCCTGCGAGAATGATATCCGTGAGATCTATATCTTTTTCTTGTGCATATCTCAATTCATGGCACTCACCATACTGCAGGTCTAAGAAAAACCCTATGGCGTCATTTTTTTGAAGAATATCTGAGGGTGGCTCCATTCTTAATAGAACAGATGCATTCCAATCTTTTGCTTTTAAACGATAGAGTTTACTTTCTGCGAGATTGTTTTTCCATGACACCATCCATTCTTCCGAAAAGTATCTCTTTGAAGGCGCCTCTTTTTTCTTGTTGAACCACATAGAATTCGAAGTTTAATCTTTTAGATATGATTGGGCTTGTTATATCGTTAAGTTCGTTTGATTAGGCTAAAAATCAAATCATTTAATAATTCATTAAAAAACAATATTTTTAGTACACCAAACAACACCATTAATATAACCATATAAACTAAATAAAAATAAATATATATGGATAGTATATACCCTGCTTACGATGTTATTGTTGTAGGAGCAGGACACGCCGGAAGTGAGGCGGCCGGAGCAGCCGCTAAATTAGGCGCAAAAACTCTTCTTATCACCATGAATATGGACGCTATTGCTAAGATGTCCTGTAATCCTGCTATGGGTGGTGTTGCAAAAGGCCAGCTTGTTCGAGAGATTGACGCATTGGGTGGTTTGAGTGGTATTGTTAGCGATAAAAGCGGTGTACAGTTCAGAATGCTGAACAGAAGCAAGGGTCCGGCTATGTGGAGCCCGCGATGCCAGAGTGATCGTATGCTCTATGCGCAGTTGATGAGAGAAGAACTTGAAAAGATTCCAAACCTCCACTTCAGGCAGGATAATGTGGTGGATATACTAACCGATGATGAGGGTAAAATGGTTAATGGGGTGGTTACTCAAACCGGACAGATGTTCCGTTCTAAATCTGTAGTACTTACCAGCGGTACATTTCTGAATGGTATTATTCATATCGGTGAAAGTCAGTACGGAGGGGGACGATCCGGCGAAAGAGCGTCTATTGGTATTTCAGCATCACTCGAAAAGCTTGGTTTTGAAATTGGGCGGCTAAAAACGGGTACACCGCCAAGAATAGACGGCCGTTCCATTGATTACACGAAACTGGAAGTACAGTATGGAGATGAAGAACCCAGTCCGTTCTCTTTTATGACAGATGAATTGCCCGGTGTTGATGAGCAGCTAACTTGCTGGATCGGCTATACAAACAGTGACGTTCACGAGACTCTTAAAACAGGTTTTGACCGAAGTCCTATGTTTAATGGCAGAATTAAATCGATCGGACCGCGCTACTGCCCAAGTATAGAGGATAAAATCAATCGATTTGCCGACAGGGACAGGCATCAGCTCTTTTTAGAGCCGGAAGGGTGGAATACCTATGAAATGTATCTGAACGGATTTAGCACATCACTCCCTGAAGATGTTCAATATCATGCACTGAGGACCATTCCCGGATTTGAGAAAGCTGTGATGCTTCGCCCGGGTTATGCTATTGAATATGATTATTTTCCGCCATATCAAATTAAGCGAAGTCTCGAAACAAAGCGTGTAAACGGACTCTTCTTTGCGGGGCAAATTAACGGCACTACAGGATATGAAGAGGCTGCGTGCCAGGGATTGATGGCAGGAATTAATTCTGCGCTTCTTGTGCAGGAAAAAGAACCTTTCGTTCTCAAGCGTTCTGAAGCATACATTGGTGTATTGGTAGATGACCTTATAAATAAAGGTACTGAAGAGCCTTACAGAATGTTTACTTCAAGGGCAGAACACAGAATACTACTTCGCCAGGACAATGCAGATCTTCGCCTTACCGAGCTGGGCAGGAAAATTGGATTGGCAGATGAAGAGCGATACAACAGGTATGTAAAAAAGAAGAGTGAAATCGACCGGCTTTATGATTTGATCAGTGATTACACGGTTCGTCCTGAAAAGATGGATTCTATGCTGCTTGAAAAAGGTACAACGGTTCTAAGCCAGCCCGTAAAAGCGAAATCCTTAATACCGAGACCGGAAATTCACCTGCAAGATCTGCTTGATGCGGATGATGAGCTGAACGAGAAAGTAGAAGTAATCACAAAAAGCCGAGATGTTATTGAGCAAGTAGAAATTCAGGTTAAGTATGATGGCTACATACAGCGGGAATTCGAAATGGTTAAAGAGCTAAGCCGACAGGAAAACACCAGAATTCCCGAAAAGCTTGATTATGAGAAGATTAAGAGCCTTTCAAACGAGGGAAAAAGCAAACTCGATAAGATTAAACCGGAAACCATAGGTCAGGCATCGAGAATCAGCGGGGTATCCGCAAGTGACTTAGCGGTTCTTATGGTCTATTTGAAAGGGTAGGTGTTTCACGTGAAACAAAATATTATTAAAAAGCAGATAGATGCTGAGGTGCTAAAATCAGCAAGAGAAATTTATAAAATCAATGAAGGAAAACTTGAGCAGTATATAGACCTGCTTCTCAGTTGGAATGAAAAAATTAACCTGGTGAGCCGTACTGTTTCACGTGAAACGGTGAGAGAACATGTTATTCATTCATTGATTCCGGTAGCATTAAATATCGTAGATACCCATAAAAACTGGATCGATGCAGGTTCCGGTGGTGGTCTTCCGGGTATTCCATTGGCCATCTGTTGCGAGAATTCAAAGTGGATATTGAATGATAACGTAAAGAAAAAAATGAGGGCTGCTGATGATATCATTCAGGGGCTCGGGTTGAAAAATGCCGGCACCGCAGCGAAAAGTATTTCGCTAATTGATATAAAGCGGGGGACAGGAATTGTTACAAAGCATGCCTTTAAAATTGAGGACCTGTTGCGCCTGCTCAATAAAAAACCGTGGGAAAAAATCATTATGTGGAAGGGTGCAGTCGATGCTGAAAATGAGATTCGCAGATCCAAAAAAAGAATAAAAGCTCAAATTTTGGAGTTCAGCTTTGGCGCTGAAGAGTCTTTTTATGAGGGTAAGGCTATTGTAGTGATAGAAAAATAGCCGGAGTTTTAATTCGCACCCTGATAGAAAGTATTTATTTTAGCGTAAGTTCGATATAACATTTAAAAGAATCGCCAGTTAGAGCGCAGTCCCGACGCTTTTCAGGAGGGTCGAAGTCGCTCATTTTCTGAACACGAAGTGAAAACTCATATATCGCTCCGCGTGCAAAAGATGAGCGACTTCTCCCGATTGAACTGCATCGGGATGCGCTCAATATGACGGGCTCAGTCATATAATTCATTTTTATTTCGAACTCACGTTATTTTAGCATAGAATCAAGTGCTGCTTATCGATTATTTGCGCACAAAAAAACCGGAACAGAAACCAACAATAAAGCGATGTCAAGACTAAAAAGCTCAGAACGAAGGATGAAACTCATCCTGAAACTTCAGCAATCAAAAGAGAGAATAACTGCGGACAAACTGGCCCGTGAATTTGGAGTAAGCAGGAGAACTATCTTTAGAGATTTCAACGCTTTATCTGAAGTTGAGGTGCCCGTTACATGGGATGAATACCGTGGTTATGGAATTATGGAGGGATATTCCGTCCCTCCACTTATGTTCAATCAAAAAGAACTGGCCACTATACTGGTTGGGCTTAATTTTGTGAAATCACAAGTTGATAAAAACCTGATTGATGACGCAAAGGGTGTGGAGCTGAAAATTAAAAATGCACTGCCAAAAGAGCTGAAGGCATACATGGAGTCTTTGGATAACAAAACCATTGTTGATCCATTTCTTCATTTTGGCCATGAAAAGAAAGAGGGTGGAAATTGGTATGCATTAAGCAATGCGATTTCCGAAAGGCGAACAATTACTTTTGAGTATAAAAGCCAGAGCGATTCAAAGGTGGCGGAAAGAAAAGTGGATCCATATCTGTTGGTCTTTTATCGCGACCATTGGAACATGATCGGATTTTCACACAAAAGAGACGCCATTCGGAATTTTGTGCTCGATAGAATGAAAAATGTCAAAATTTTGGACCAAAATTTTGAAGAGAAGGAAAATATCAACGCAGAGGGCTTAATTTTTAGATCTAACGAATTAGGAACGGATGTAAAGGTACTAGTCGATAAAAGCGCCGATCGTGCGTTTAGGGCCAATTTGCCAACGAAGATATTTAAGGAATCGGCCGAAAATAATAAAAAAATTAAAGTTTGGTTCCGTTTTGAAAATCTTGGCTTTTTGAATGAGTGGTTGCTGCAGTTCGGAAACAGAGTGAAAATTCTCGGGCCGAAAGAGCTTATCAAAAAAAGAGAGGAGTTATTGAGGGAGATGTTAGATCAACAAGCCGGCTGATCTTTTCCAGAAGTGAGATCAAATCTGTAGAGATCAATCAATTCTCTAATATCAGAATTGTTTTCGTTTTTGATTTGATATGCCGTCAACTCAGTGATAAAATAGTCGCGCCAAACCTTTTTGTTCAGAATCGTTTTGTTGAGCTTATCGGCTTCCTCATCCGACAGGTCACCACGCAGAAACTGATGAATTTTATAATGTATACTTTTCATACAAACACCTTTTATTGTATGAACCACAAAAAGCAAAAACCTTACACTATTTTTTAAAAAGTTTCACCAAAACTTTTCCAACCTGTTTTCCTTCCAATATTTTCTGAAACTCTCCCGGCAAATCTGTTAATGATATTTCCCTTGAGATTTTTTGCATGTTCGGCAACTTCCAGTCAGTTGATAGTTTGTGCCAAATGGTTTTACGAAGTTCCATGAGTGCTATACCTGAATCGATACCCGCCAACGTGATGCCTCGCAATATAAATGGAAGAATGGATGTTTGAAGTTCATTTCCGAGGACGTTTCCACAGCATGCAACGATTCCATTGTGCTCAGTTTGCCTTAAAACGGCATCAAGCATGTTGCCGCCTACAGTGTCCAGTGAGGCATTCCATTTTCCGGATAGCATTGGCCGGTCGGTCACATTATTAATATTATCTCTGTGAACAACTTCTTTCGCACCAATGGATGTAAGAAATTCTGTTTGATCAACTTTTCCGGTTGCAGCTGTAACATTAATATTCAGATGGGATAACAGAGCAACAGCGAATGAACCAACTGCTCCGGTGGCCCCGGTTACAAGTACATTTATATCATTTGAAAGGAAAGGGTGAGTGATGATCTTGTGGACTCCAATACCTGCCGTTAATCCGGACGTGCCAATCATCATACTCTCTTTAAGTGTGAGGTTTGAAGGCAGCGGCACAATCCACTCAGCAGGAACAGAAATAAATTGTCCAAATCCGCCCGGAGTATTCATACCAAGATCATAACTGGTTACAATTACTTTATCATCAGTTTTAAAATCAGGCGATTTACTATTCACAACTACACCTGCGGCATCGATACCGGGGGTGAAAGGATACTGTTTGGTAACTCCTTTATGACCTGTTGCTGAAAGTGCATCTTTGTAGTTGAGTGAAGAGTAGTGAACCCTGATGAGTACATAATTATCCGGCAAATCTTTAATAAAATACTCTTTTACAGATTGAGTAAAAATTCCATTAAACTCTTCTGCTACAATAGCTTGATAAGAATTATTCTCCATTACTAACTATTTTATAAACAATCGTTTGAACCATTTTAATTTTGTATCGTTATAAGGCGGATAACGAACATCAGGGTCGGGCCAGGATGGCTTTTTTAAGATTCCCTGTTCCCGGCTAAATGTATTAAAACTGTATTTGCCGCGATAGGATCCCATTCCGCTGTAGCCGGTCCCCCCATATGGAAGATTGTGATTTCCTAAATGGCTGATTGTGTCATTTACACACCCACCGCCAAACGGTACGTTTTCAATGATGAAATCCTGAAACTCTTTGTTTTCTGTAAACATGTAGAGTGCAAGCGGGGCAGACATACTGTTCATCAATTGAGGAATATCTTTTTCATCATCATATGTAAGCAGCGGTAGTAGTGGGCCGAAAATTTCTTCCTTCATAATTTCATCTTCCCAGTTTGCATCAATCAAAGTAGGCTCAATAAATCTCGATTGTTTGTTGGTTAAACCGCCATGAATCACTTTGCTCTTATTCAATAATTCATTCAATCTATTAAAGTGATCATCATTCACAATTCGGGTGTAGTTTTTACCCACCTGAAAATCGTTTTGAAAAAATGATGAAAGAACATTTTTCGACGTTTGAATAAATTGCTCCTTAATCGATTTGTGCACCAAAACATAATCGGGAGCTACACAAGTTTGGCCTGCATTGATGGTTTTTCCCCACCAGATACGGTTTACACTAACTTCAATATTTGCATCTTCATGCACAATCGCAGGGCTTTTCCCTCCAAGTTCAAGAGTAACCGGAGTTAAATTCTCAGCGGCTGCTTTCATAACAATTTTCCCAACCCGGCTGCTTCCGGTGAAAAATATGTGATCGAAAGGCTGTTCTAAAAGTTCTGTTGTCTCCTCAACGCCACCTTCTGCAACAGCTAAAATTTCCGGTTTGAAATATCTGTCAAATAACTCTTTTAATTTTGCTGACGTGACTGGGGCCAATTCTGAGGGTTTTAGAATAGCGGTATTTCCTGCTGAAATAGCTCCAATTAAAGGCATCAGGCTCAGGTGAACCGGATAATTCCATGCACCAATAACCAAAATAGTACCCTTTGGTTGTTGATAGATTATGTTTTTAGATGGGAATGTAACAATAGGTCCGCCAACAGAAACAGGTTTAATCCATGTTGAAAGATTTTTTAAATGGTAATCTATCTCATCAAGAAGTGTATAAATTTCAGTGATATACGATTCTATATAAGGCTTTCCGAAATCTTCATTGATTGCATCGCAAAGTTCCTTTTCATGCCTGTAAATTAACTTACGTAATTGATTTAGACTGCTTTCTCGTGATTTTAACGATCGGGTGCGGCCATCGAGAAAAGCGGCCTTCTGATCTTTTACTAATTGCATTAACTTCATGATGATTTTGGTTTTCTTCCCTGGAACCGATCCATGGATGAATAGACACCCAATACTCGCCCGGCAAGCCAGTCAAAAATGGAAGCAGGTAAAATTGCTTTTAAAAACGGAACAAAATGAACCATAAATGGCGCTTTGATGGTTCGTTTTTCTTTATAGATACCGGTAATCATTCTATCAACAATATCATCAGTTTCAAGAATGGGTACAAAGAGAGGGGCTTTTACGCCATCAAACATCCCTGTATTGATGTAGCTTGGGATTACTGAAAGTACCTTTACGCCACTATTTAAGTGATCCATTTCGATCTGCAGTGATTCAGACCATCCAAGAACAGCCCACTTGCTTGATGCATACACACTCATTTTAGGGTTTCCAATATAACCGGATGCTGACGCGAGATTGACTATAGAGCCGGATCCCCGTTCGATCATCTCATTAAGAAAAACCCGTGCAACCAACATGCTGCCATACGTATTAATTTGCATGGTTCTTTCGATATCCGTGATGTAGTGTTCGTGGAAATATTTACCCACAACAATGCCGGCACAATTGATAATAATGTCCGGCAGAAGTTTCTGCTTAATTATCCTCTCAGCCTCAAACTGAACCCGTTCTGTATCAGTAATATCCAGTCCGGTTGTGTAAACTGTAGCCGAAGCGTCTATTTGTTCCTTAATGGATATAAGTTCAACCGGATTTCTGTCCCAAAGAATGAGAGTAACATCGGCTATTTCCGATATTTTTTCAGCAAAACGTTTCCCGATACCACTGGCCGCCCCGGTAATAAGTATGATTTTATTGTGATAAAAGTGCTTCATAAGAGCCCAAATAGTGAATGCGTATTATTGAAGAATGTGCTGAGTGAGGCAGACTATCATCGGGATACCTGTCTGTTCATTCACAAAATTAAGCAACCCTGAGTCTGCATCACGCCTGAAAACAGTTATGTTATCATCATCACGATTGGCAACCAGTAGAAATTCTCCAAGTTCATCAATCATAAAATTACGTGGATGTCCGCCCCGGGTAGATTCATGCCCAATTAAAGTGAGCGTTCCATTAGCCTCATCAATTTCATAAATAACAAGGCTGTTGTGCCCGCGATTGGTAGCATATAGAAACCGCCCATCAGGTGAAATATGAATATCAGCGGCGGAATTTTGCACATCAAAATCATCAGGTAACATCGTAATTCGCTGAATTTGTTGTAATGCTCCAGTATTTTCATCAATCATCAAAACTGCAACGGTTGATGTTAGTTCTTCGGCCGAATATGCAAAGCGACTGTTCTGATGAATAGTGAAATGCCTTGGCCCTGATCCCGGTTCATTTTCAAACCACGGGGTTTCAGCAGGTTCAAGAGTGTCATTTTCCCGATCAATCCGATAGATCATAATCTTGTCGATACCGAGATCAGAAACATAGAGAAACTGACCATCAGCAGAGGGAATAGCTGAATGCACATGTGCTGCCCGCTGTCGCTGTTGATTTACGCTGCTCCCTTCGTGAGTTGCAATATCCACAGACTCTGAAAGAGTGCCATCATCATCAATCATATACATGCTGAGATTTCCTTCCGAATAGTTGGATACATAAACGTAATTGCCAAGCGGATCAACGCTGACATGGGCGGTACCTCTTCCGTTAACCGATTGTTCATTTATGAGTTGAAGTAATCCTGTGCTGTTGTCGATATAGTAGGCTGAAAGTGTTCCATATGGCTCCTCATCATTAAATGGGTCGTCACTTACAGAGTAGAGAAATTTACCATTCGGGTGAATTGCCTGAAAATTTGGCCCGATGCGGTCAGTTACCGTATCGATATGAATCAGTTCGCCGGTTGCCCTGTTAAACTCAAAGATATAGATGCCCTCACTATCGCGTCCTTCAAACGTGCCGGCATAGATAATTTCGTTGATTTCAGCGGCTTGATCAGAACAGGCAGTTAACAGCGGCAGGACCATCATTAGTGAGATAAAAAGTGCATAAAATTTCATGTGTAAAGCATTTAGATGATATGGCAGAAACTCCTTTCAATTTAAAAGAAATAATCGGGAATCAAACAGGGATGTGAGATTAAGCGATCAGAAACCAAACATTTGTTAGTGAGGTGTGGAAAGATGTATTTTGCTTGTCTTGAACCAAAATGAACAAATCTTCTCATGAAAAACTATACTTTACTTATTCCAATTGCAGTTCTGTTTCTGATTGGCTGCGGATCGCAAACAGACCGTGCTGAATCAAGCATTACAGGGCAATCGCTTTTAAATCATATCGAAATACTGTCGTCAGATGAATTTGAGGGACGCGCACCTGCCACCAGGGGCGAAGATCTTACCATTGATTACCTGGTGAATGAGCTTCAAAATATTGGCATCGCTCCCGGAATGGATGATGGTACTTTTGTGCAAGAATTTCCCTTATTAGGCCAGCGAGTGGATGGCCCGGCCTCATCAATCAGCATCAACAGAAATGGAGAAACCGTTGAAATTTTATCATTTGGCAGCGAATTTATGGCATGGCCAAGCAATGAAGAAGAGCAGGTTGAAGTACAGAATGCCGAGCTGATATACGTGGGTTATGGAATACAGGCTCCCGAATTTGACTGGGATGATTATAAGGATGTGGATGTAGCAGGAAAAGTATTGGTATACAAAAATAGTGATCCGTCGTACGATCCAAATATTTTCGATGGCGATTCACGCCTGTACTATGGCCGGTGGAGTTACAAATTTGAAAAAGCTGAAGAGATGGGTGCTTTGGGTGCAATCATTGTGCACACAACACCAACAGCAGGATATGGATGGTCTGTAGTGGAGAACAGCTGGGGACGCGAGCGATTTACCCTCCCCAGAACGGATGATCCTGCCGGACGACCTGTATTTAACAGCTGGCTTACAGAAGAGGTTAGTGAGGCACTTTTCAGCCATGCCGGCCTCGATTTGCATGAAATGCTCGACGCAGCTGCAGACCGTGAATTTCGACCGGTAACTCTTGAAGGCGTAACGATGGATGTAAATCTTACAGCTCATTACAGTGATATGTCTTCAAGAAATGTGATCGGCAAAATTGAAGGAAATGATCCTGATCTGCGTGACGAATATGTGATTTTCTCGGCCCACCACGATCACCTTGGAATTGCACCTGAGCCGGTAGATGGCGATTCCATTTTTAATGGAGCCTGGGATAATGCATCGGGCACGGCAGCTGTACTTGAGATTGCAAACGCCCTGAAACAGATTGAAGGAGATCTGCGCAGAAGTGTGCTCTTTATGTTTGTGGGGGCAGAAGAGATGGGACTGCTTGGATCGCGTTACTGGTCTGAAAATCCAACGGTTCATCCGGGCAAAGTGTCAGCCAATATTAATCTGGACAGCATGCAAATTTATGGTGAAACACGCGATCTTGTTCTTGTTGGCTATAGCAGAAATACGATGACTTCTATTTTTAGGGAGTTTGCAGAAAGAGATGCCCGTACAGTTGTACCCGATCTGCAGCCGGAACAGGGTTTCTTTTACAGGTCAGATCACTTCTCCTACGCCAGAGTTGGAATTCCGGCAATCTTTCCCAACCCGGGCCGTGAATATCTGGATAAACCCGAGGGTTTTAATGCAATTGCCGATAGTGTTACGGCAGCCAATTATCACGCTTTATCGGATGAGATCAATGAATATTGGGATATGACCGGTATGGAAACCGATACACGCCTGATTTTCCGCGCTTCGATAGACATCATCAATGCAAATGAGATGATGGAGTGGTACCCCGGAGATGAGTTTGAGGCGATCCGTTTGCAAATGCTTGAAGACGCTCAATAAACATTCTTAACAGCCAATTCATGTAAAAGCTGTAGCTTAAATTATCAGTTTTACATGGTTTTAATGCGTTCAATTAACATCTATGAAGCACATTTTTTCGCTGTTGTTAGCGGCACTCTTTTTTTGGGGTTTTACAAATACAGTTGAAGAAAAGCCAGCATATCTGCTCTATACCAAAGATGCAGAAGTCATCAGTTATTCTGAAGTGATAGAGCTTGCGCTTCAGAATGATCTGATCTTTTTCGGTGAGTTGCATAACAGTGCAATTGCTCACTGGCTTCAGCATGAAATGGTGAGGCACCTGGCCGAAGATGATTCGCGTAATACCATTATCGGCATGGAGATGTTTGAAGCCGATCAGCAGGTTTTGATTGATGAATACTTTAACAGAGCCATCAGCCAGAGCAGCTTCGAGAGTGAAGCCCGGCTTTGGAATAACTATCAAACCGATTACAAGCCAATTGTTGAGTTTGCCAGGTTGAACGATCTGAAACTCATCGCCACAAACATTCCGAGAAGATATGCATCCGCGGTTTACAGAGACGGTCTTGAGGCGTTGAATGTGCTTAGTCCTCAAGCTAAACAGTGGGTTGCCCCGCTGCCAATCAAAGTTGATAAAGATCTTCCCGCATATCAGAACATGCTGCAGATGGCACATGGCCACGGAGGTGACAATCTGATTTATGCACAGGCCGTGAAAGATGCCACCATGGCGCATTTTATCTTACTCAATATGGGCCTGGATGACCGGATGTTCCACCTGAACGGATCGTACCACTCAAATGATTGGGAGGGAATTGTATGGTACATCAACGAGATGGTTTCCGGTTACAACATCCTAACCATCAATACCATTACGGTTGATGATCCGCTGGATGTAGATCCTGATGAATTGCAATCGGCCGATATAACACTTGTAGTTCCGAATCGTATGACGACTACGTACTAACTCAAAACAGATCAGGTATATATGAGCCATTCAGAATATCCATATTTCAGGGGAAGGCGCCTTCGGGCCGGGGAAAATATCCGCAAGATGGTGGCGGAGCATGCGCTTTCAGTTAATGATTTTATCGCACCACTTTTTGTGATGGAGGGAAAAAATCAAAAGGCAGAAATTCCATCGATGCCCGGTTATTATCGGTTTACGCTAGATCTGCTTTTGAAAGAGGTGGAGGAGATCAGCAAACTCGGCATTCCATCCGTTTTACTTTTTGCCAAAGTGCCCGATGATAAAAAAGATAACGAAGGCACCGAAGCTCTGAATCCGGATGGTTTAATGCAGAGATCAGTACGGGCTATCAAAAAAGAGTTTCCTGAGTTGGTTGTGATGACCGATGTAGCTCTTGACCCATACAGCAGCTACGGGCACGATGGTATCGTGAAGAGTGGTCAGATTATTAATGACGAAAGTGCGGAGCTGCTTGCCAGAATGGCGGTGAGTCATGCAGAGGCCGGTGCCGATTTTGTGGCACCATCCGACATGATGGATGGCCGAGTTATAATTATTCGACAGTTTCTTGAAGACGCCAGATTTCATAATACAGGAATTATGGCGTACAGTGCCAAATATGCATCCTCGTACTATGGTCCGTTTCGTGATGCGCTCGATTCTGCGCCCGGTTTTGGGGATAAAAAAACGTATCAGATGGATCCGGCGAACATTAAAGAAGCCATAAAAGAAGCTATTTCAGATGAATCTGAAGGTGCTGATATTATTATGGTTAAACCGGGACTTCCCTATCTGGATGTTGTGCGTGCGGTTAAAGAATCGGTAAATGTACCGGTTTCCGTTTATAATGTATCCGGCGAGTATGCCATGATTAAAGCTGCCGCCGAAAAAGGCTGGCTTAATGAAGAGCATGCAATGATGGAGGCATTGATTGCGTTTAAAAGAGCCGGAGCCGATCTCATTGCTACATACTTTGCAAAAGATGCGGCACGATTGTTGTAAATAGTATCATCAAACAGACAAATCCTCTGATCAGAGGTGACAAAAAGAGTATCAATCAACTAAATAGAAGTATATCATGAAGCGTATTTTATTATTTCTGGCTACCAACTTTGCCATACTTATTGTGGCAAGCGTTACGATGTCGCTGTTGGGCGTCGGTTCTTTCCTGGATGAATCAGGAACCAACCTCAATCTGCAGGCATTGCTTGTATTCTGCCTGATTTTTGGTATGGGTATATCCCTTGTATCACTCCTTTTTTCAAAGAAAATTGCGAAATGGACTACGAAGGTTCAGATTATTGATCAACCAAGAAATGAGCGTGAACAGTGGCTGATGAGGCTTGTTGAAGAGCAGTCAAAAGCGGCCGGAATCGGAATGCCCGAAGTGGGTATCTTTCCTGCACAGCAGGCTAACGCATTTGCAACCGGCGCAAACCGAAACAAAGCACTTGTTGCTGTTAGTGAAGGGATGATGCAGCGGTTCGATCGTGAAGAGATCCGCGCTGTAATGGGCCATGAAATTGGTCACGTGGCAAATGGCGATATGATTACCCTGGCACTTATACAGGGTGTGGTGAATGCATTTGTGATGTTCCTGGCCCGTATAGTCGGGTTTGTGGTAGATCGTGTGGTGCTGAAAAATGAGCAAGGCCTTGGCATCGGTTATTTTGTAACCACAATTGTTACTGAGATTATTCTCGCATTCCTTGCATCGATGATTGTGTTCTGGTTCTCCAGAAGACGTGAATTTGTAGCTGATGAAGCCGGCGCACGGCTCGGCAGCCGACAAGGCATGATTGCAGCGCTGCAAAGATTGCAGAGAGAAAGCAATGTGCCAAACCAGATGCCGGAATCGATGCAGGCATTTGGCATTACAAGCGGAAAACGAAAAGGAATCAAAGCACTTTTTGCAACACACCCGCCGCTGGAAGAGCGAATTGCGGCCCTCCAGAATATGAGCGACTGAATTTAGAAATCTGGTATTGTGGCGATGTTTCGAAAGTCCCCTCTTGAGAGGGGATTTAGGGATGTGTATGAGAGGAATTAAATCTTGAACAGATTCTTTACTCAATCAACGTATCGAACACACCCCTCGATCAGTAAAGCAGGCTTTGCCTCTTTACCTTCACTTTTCCCTCTCAAGAGGGGAATTCTTCTGACTTCAAATAACTAAACGACTTATCCAACACAACCTGACCCATGCTATTAAACAAAAGCGAATACCTGTTCAACAAAGCACAAAAATTTATTCCCGGCGGGGTCAACTCACCGGCAAGGGCATTTAAATCAGTAGGAGGGATACCGGTCTTTTTCAAAAAGGCAAAAGGTTCAGTAATCACTGATGAAGATGGAAATGAATTCATTGATTATGTTGGCTCATGGGGCCCGATGATTCTCGGCCACGCCTTCCCGCCGGTTGTAAAAGCTGTTCAGGATGCATCATTTAATTCCACTTCGTTTGGTGCACCCACCGAACTTGAAATTGAGATGGCGGAACTGGTGCAGCAAATGGTTCCGAATGTAGAGAGGGTAAGGATGGTAAATTCCGGAACAGAAGCTTGTATGAGTGCTGTTCGCGTGGCGCGCGGTTATACCGGAAAAGAAAAAATCATCAAATTTGAGGGGAATTATCATGGCCATGGCGATGCTTTTCTGATTAAAGCAGGCAGTGGCGCTTTAACACTTGGCAAGCCCAGCAGCCCCGGTGTAACAAAGGGAACGGCCAAAGACACCCTGAACGCTGACTATAACGACCTGCCAAGTGTCGAAAAACTTCTGAAAAAGAATAAAGCCAATGTGGCTGCAATTATTCTTGAGCCGGTTGCTGGAAATATGGGGTGCATTCCGCCTGAGCCCGGTTTTCTGGAAGGCCTTCGGAAGCTGTGTGATGAACACGAAACTGTTCTCATTTTTGATGAAGTGATGACCGGATTTCGACTTGCACGAGGCGGAGCCCAGGAACGGTTTAATATTTGGGCCGATCTGGTAACGTTTGGCAAGATTATCGGTGGCGGCTTGCCGGTGGGTGCCTTTGGCGGTAAGAAAGAGATCATGGATGTAGTAGCACCTGTTGGGCCCGTATACCAGGCGGGCACGCTTTCAGGGAATCCGCTTGCGATGAGTGCCGGCCTTGCACAATTGGGAGCTCTCGAAAAACATCCGGAAATTTATGTGGATCTGGAAGAGAAAACAGAATATCTGAAAAAGAATCTGACCAATGTGCTGAACAAGCATGAACTGGATTACCATATGAATCAGGTTGGTTCGATGATCAGCCTGTTCTTTACAAAAGTGAAGGTGCGAGACTTCAAAGGAGCCAATTCAACCGATCAGCAATTCTTCAAAAAGTTTTTCCACGAGATGCTGAAGCGTGGCATCTACCTGCCGCCATCTCCATTCGAGAGCTGGTTCCTGGCAAATACACTCACATACGAAATGCTCGATAAAACCATCGCAGCAGCAGATGAATCAATTGGCGTAGTTAAATCGGTCAGTTAACAGACATGGTATTTCTACAATTTGCCACAAACTCTTGTTCCATGATTGAAGATTGATATGGTTTCGGAAGAGACCATGTCTTTTTGGGGCTTAATCAACTTTTAAAATGATATCTCCCGGTGTGATACCGGGCTTAAACTGTTCACCAAAACCAGCCGGGTTGGGTTCATACTCACCGATGATTTCGGCACCCAACCCATCTTCCGGAATTTCATCTTCGAGGCCGAGAGCCCAGAAGATCCCCTGAAGGGATAGTTGACGCATATTTTCATCAAAAAAATCGTAGGGATGGCCAAGAGTAGTGAAAAACACACGACTTGTTCCGTGTTCTCCCTCGTAGTAGTGAACCCATGCAACGGTATGGGGATCATCAAAATAATCACCTCCAGGTTCAGCTCCTTCTACCGCGCGTCCGTACAGCAACGGCTCCACATCATCTAAAAGCGTAGTTGCATGGTAGAGCCAGCTTCGTACGTGAAAAGGTTCAACACCACGAAGAACAGGGTTCGCTTCTGATCCGTCATGAATAAATACATCCGTTGAATTCTGTCCGCCGTGATGGCTGATCCACGGTAGCCCAAATACCTGTTGTGGCCACTCAAAATCAAGATGGTGGTTTCGATGATCTTCACCGTAGCTAAATGCATGCGTAGCTGTACGAAACCCGGCCATCGGTTTGCCCGATTCTGCAAAATCGAGGATGTACTGCAATTGCTCATCCGGCAAATTTCTGAATCGGGTGTACATAACCATCATATCGGCATCTTCCAGAACATCAAGACCTTCGATGTTATCCTGTCGGTTTGGATCAATCACACCGTCTGTTAATGCATATGTTACCGTTACATTAAAACCATAACGGTTAGCGAGAATCCGGGCAAGCATAGGCATGCTCTCTTCCGATCTGTACTCTTCATCACCGGTTACAAAGACAATGTGAGGCGCGTCTGAATCGGGATGATAAGAACTGATAACCGGATCAGAACCGAGTTCATTTGTACATGCAAAAGTAATCAAAAAAATGAGGATGCTATATTTAAACATGAAAACTGTATTTAAAAAAAATTATCAATCAACAACTACTTCCATTACACCCCTCATAAGCTCACCATGGCCGGGGAACGTACAGATAAACTGATATCTGCCGGGTATGGATGGTGCGGTGAACTCAAGGAGTTCGCTTTCATTATGCCGAAGAAGCCGGCTGGCCACAAGTACATCGGGGCTATCAGGGATAAAATGCAGTTCAAAACCTCGCCCGCCCAGATCAATCGCCATTTGATAGACTTCATCCGCCTTACCCGGCTCGGTTATCAACAGATTATGCGGCATAAAATCGGGATTGTCAAATGTGAGGCGAACGGGCTGTTCACTTCGAACCGTAAATCGTGCTACATCAAACCGCATCTGTTCAATGATCGCCCTGATTGTAAACTCTGCGATTTTTTCATCTGAAAAATCGAGTTCCATACCAGCACGATCGAACGAATCGGACAATGGTGTTTCAGAATCGGTATGCAGATGAGCAGAGATTATTGCCGGATCCCGTTCACTCCAAAACCACTCAACTTTTTCAGCAGCGATTCGGGCATTTTCTTTGGGTGAGTTGAGCAAATCCTGAAGCAGATCATAGTTTGGCATATTGTGCTGCTGGTGCACCCAAAGCGCTTCAAGCAGGGGGTGGGCATCGTCACTGTTTCCGGGATTAAACTGCTGAATCCAATCCTGAACAGCAGAGATCACGTGATCGGTTTCACGGCCGCTGAGTTCTACCCGTACTCTGTGGCGAATTCCATTATCGGGGTGTTTTAGCAGTTCAAGAAGGTTTTCAACCGGTTCGTTGTGGATTGGAACAGGATCGAGCAGGGGACGATCATCCGCAGTAATCCGATAGATTCGCCCGTGGATGTGATCGCGCATGGGGTCGCGCAGGTTGTGTTGCATGTGGCCGATGATGGCATTGTGCCAGTCACTAATGTAAAGTGCCCCATCATTCCCGATAACTCCATCCGTTGGTCTGAAATTTGGATCATCGGAGTAGAAAAGATCACCGATTTCCTCACCCCATACATGGCCGTTGTTATAGCTTAGTTCATACCGTTTGGCGCCAAGAAATCCGATCACATTGTAGATGAGAAAGTTTTCCCTGAACTCCTCCGGAAACTGGCTGGTTGACAATACCTGGTTACCCGGAACCGGGCGTATGGTATGATCGAGCAGTGGGCGTTTTTCAAATCGGTCGCCATCGAGATAAACCTGGTGAGCGGTTCCCATGGTGCCATCGGTGATAAACTGATTTCCCCAACGGTCAAAACTGATGCCGTGCGGGTTGTAGATATTTTCTACCACAAAATCGAACTCAAATGTTCTTGGATTAAATCTGTAGAGTCCCGAAACATCCGACTCCATATTCTTCCTCCAGGGGGTTTCCACATTGTTGAGATGAAAAACCCCGCGCTGGTAATAGATCCAGCCATCCGGACCGTAAATTACGTTGTTTGCGGTATGATGGGTATCGGCCGAGTCGATGGCGCCCATCATGCGGATTTGCACATCGGCTTTATTATCGCCCGTGGTATCCTTGAGAAAGAGAATATCAGGCGCAGAGACCACAATCACACCGCCATTCCAGAACTCAAATCCGGTTGGATTGTGAATACTTGCAAAAGTAGTAGATTTATCGGCAACACCATCACCGTTTGTATCTTCAAGAATAATGAGGCGATCACTCATCTCTTTCATCGGCTCCCATTTGGGGTAGGTTGCCCAGGCGGCAACCCACAGCCGTCCCTCTGTATCTACCTGCATTTGAACCGGGTTTACCAGTTCTGGAAACATCTCCTCCGAAGCAAACAGGTTTACGGTTAGTCCCTCAGCAAGCGTCATTTTTTCAATGGCATCTTCACCGCTGATGTAGTTTGCTTCACCGGTGAAGTTGGTCTCTACCGGCTTGGGCGGGGGCACGTTACTATCGTCCACTTCTAAATCGTTTCCTCGTGCACGTGCCCAGATTTTTTCATCGCGATTGGCTGTCATCACATCGAGCATAACCAGTTCGTGCTGGAGTGTTTCGTAATTTCCGTGAAGTTCGGCCCTGCCTCCCCATACATCATTTCCGCTTGTGGCACGGTAGCGATTAAACCAATGCCAGTTTTTATCAAGTACAGCTTCCCGGATTCCATCAATCCGGTTCCCGCGGCCCCAGGGAAGACCGCCAAAAAGATCGTTATTAATCACTTGAGCAATCTGCCGGTTTCCTTCATCAGAAAGATGAACACCATTGATGGTGAGCGGCTTTGTGGATTGATCATAGAGACTCTGTGAAGCGTTAAACAGATCAACAAAAGCGATCTCTTCCTGCCCGACTACTTCCTGCATCACCCTGGTAATAGCCTCAAGTCGTCGATTGTTTTCGCTGCCATCGGGCAGATTCGGATCATTCAGATTTTCGTGTGCAATAGGTGAAAAGAGCACAATCTTTGGCGCTGATTCACCATTGTAAGCTTGTTCGCGCGTGTGTTCAATCCAGGCCATCAAATGCGCACGAAACTCCTCGGGACGATCATCGAATGATTCATTGTAGCCAAACATCGCAAAAATAACGTCCGCTTTAACCCGTGAAAGATGAGAGTCACTATCCCCAAAATTTTCATGTGCCCTCGGCCGATGGTGTATATGATCTCCTGTAAATCCCAGGTTTCGTATCACCAGATTATGCTCGGGAAACGTTGCGTGGATATACGTTTCCATCCATCCATCATGCTGCATTCTGTCGGCAAGAGAGTTGCCAATAATCGCTATTGAATCACCTTCGTTGAGCTCTATTTTCCGGTCAGGTGAACAGCCTGTCATCCAATAGATCAGAATAAAAAAGAGTGTGTATCGAAAACAGATGTGTATGTAAGACATGAGAATTTCAGACAAATTGGTTAACAGACGCGAACAGTCGAGATTATGCAATTTCGGGGCGGCATTCAATTATAATTGGCGGGTAAACTTACTTCATGAAATGTTTACTCAAAGAGTCTATCTTTACCGGTCTGCAAACTGAACAACCATCATGAATAAACCTGCTCTTGCTACTGTATTTTTGGTAGTGGTGATCGATCTCCTGGGATTTGGAATCGTTCTGCCGCTACTCCCTTTCTATGCGCAGGAATTTGCCGCTTCGGCCGTGATGATTGGGCTGCTCTACAGTGTCTATTCGTTTATGCAGCTCATCTTTTCACCGATCTGGGGAAGCTGGTCCGACAGAATCGGGCGAAGGCCCATTATGCTGCTCAGTACATTTGGGGCGGTGATTGCCTACATTATTTTTGGTTTAGCCGAATCCCTGGGAGTTCTCTTTTTCTCACGTGTTATTGCCGGAATGATGGGAGGAAATATCTCAACTGCGCAGGCCTACATTGCGGATGTTACCGACAGCGAAAACCGCGCACGCGGAATGGGGCTTATTGGCGCAGCTTTTGGCATTGGTTTTGTAGTTGGACCGGCCAGTGCCACGGCATTAATACATCCATCTTTTCACGAATTTGTGGCAAATGCAGGTTTTGTTGAATTTGCCAAATGGATGGGTGAAAACCGGTTCGCACTGCCCGGATTTTTTGCAGCTTTTCTCTCACTCTGTAGTTTTTTAATGGTACTTTTCCTGTTACCTGAAACAGTGGATACATCCAAAGAGAGGCCTGCCGCTTTCAGGCGGCCAAGTGTTTTTACACCGCGCTTTTGGCGCCTGCTTAAAGAGCAGAAAGGAAAATCTTCAAGGGGGTATCTGATTCCGCTCGTTATTGGCTTTTTTCTGCTTTCATTTGGCGAATCGAGCCTGTACAGTTCCTTTCCGCTGTTTGCCGAGGGGCAGCTCAATATGACGGCCGAACAGGTTGGTGTTCAGTTTTTCTACATCGGGATTATCGCTGTGGTTGTGCAGGGATTTCTGATCAAACCCCTGACCAATAAATTTGCAGAAGAGAAGCTCTTTATGACGGGAAACATCCTGATGGTAATCGGTCTTGGACTGATACCCCTGGCTCACAATGCAGTTACACTTGCCATGTTTCTTGGTTTGATGGCAATCGGGAAAAGTCTCAATTCACCTACCATTACCAGCCTGATTTCAAAAGAGGCAGAAGCAGATAATGTCGGCGCTGTGATGGGTGCTGCTCAGGGGCTGTCAGGTCTCGGACGAATGATTGGCCCAACCTGGGGTGGTGCTCTCTTTGCTGTTTATTTTGGGCTGCCGTTTGGCGCTACAGCACTTATTGTGGCAACCACTATATGGATTGCTATCGGGCTGATTAAGAAAGAGAAAGTAAGGCTAAGTTAAAGCAGCATTTCAACCAGCCATAAAGATTCAGCAGCTTGTCAATATTGAACTTTAAAATTGAGTTAAGATCACCTCAATTATTTCAGGATGTATCAGGCTTTCAGTACCTTCTAAGAAAGATTAAAATTTAAAATGTACTTCCATGAGAGTATACCTTGCCGATAAACTACCCGATGAAGCTGTTGACCAGCTTAAAAAACTAAAACTGGATGTTGTATCAAACCCAAAAGCCACATCTTCAGAGCTTGATGCAGGGATTGGTCGGGCACAGGTACTGATAGTGCGCTCCACGGTTGTGAGTGAAAGCTGTATTAATAACAGCCCGGAGCTTAGCCTGATTATCCGGGCCGGCGCCGGAGTGAACAATATTGATATGAAAGCCGCAAGCAATATGGGCATCTATGTAGCCAACTGTCCGGGGCAAAATTCTATTGCTGTAGCTGAACTGGCCATGGGGCTTATTCTCTCTCTGGATCGATATATCGCAGATAATGTATCTGATTTTCGAACCGGAAAGTGGAACAAAGCAGCATTCAGCAAAGCAGATGGAGTTTATGGTAAAGTGCTTGGAATCATCGGTACAGGGCAAATCGGCCGGGAGGTCATCAAACGGGCAAAGGCATTTGGAATGCCGGTAATTGCATGGTCCCGATCGCTTACAGATGAATTGGCTGAAGAACTTGATATTTCTCGGGCAAAAAGTGTTAAGGAAGTTGCTGAAAATTGTGATGTACTCTCAATCCATCTTGCACAGAATGAGCACACGAAAGGAATCATATCAAAAGAGATATTGGGGGCATTAAAAAATGGCGCTATGGTGATTAATACCTCCCGTGCGGGTGTGGTGGATGAAGAGGCATTATACAGTGAATTAAAATCAGAACGGCTGTGGGCCGGGCTCGATGTGTTTAGTAATGAGCCGGAATTTAAAGAGGGGGAATTCAGCAGCCGTTTTCAGGATTTGAGTCATGCCTATGTAACGCATCATATCGGTGCAAGTACAACTCAGGCACAGCTTGCAGTTGCCAATGATGCAGTGGATATTGTTCGCGGATATGTGCAAGAAGGTCATGTTCGAAACTGGCTGAACCGGTGTGATCAGACCGATGCGCCGTGGCAAATTGTAGTGAGGCATTACGACAAACCCGGTGTAATTGCCAACGTAATGACCGAACTGAAAGATGCAGATATCAATGCACAGGAGCTTACCAATGTAATTTTTGATGGAAAACGAACCGCATGCTGTACCATTCAGCTTGATGCAAAACCATCTGACAAAATCATGAAGAGTATTCGCACACGGCAGGATGAAGTGATCAGTGCTACGCTACTGAAACGATCCTGATCTCCGATTGAATACACTGCAAAAAATTGTGAACGCAGATTGTTTAAGTGGGGCGTTTATGATTTATCTATATACAGAAATTATCTTCCCGATTTTTCAAACAGATCACTCGACTGGCCGCCGGATGGGGTGAAAGGCCTGAAATAGAGTCTGTTTCCCCAATTCTCAAGCCGATCAAACCAGCCATACACAAACTCCGGTGAAAACTGCGATTCATGGCAAAGTGCCGATTGAATGGCTACATCGGCCTCTTCATCCGAAAATTTTATCTCCACTGTCATATATTGATCGTCCACTCCCATAAACATCCACTCATCATCATCAAGCAGTGAGGTTGGAATGCCGGTGAAAAAGAGTGATGGATTGAAATCCCATTCACGGCTCAAAAATACCTGAGTGGTTGCAATACCCACCATTCTGTGATCCAGGTGGTTTGAAAATCCATCCGGGCCAAAGGTGATGATTACATCCGGTTGATACTCTTCAAAAAGGCGGTGCAAATCCTGTTTTAACCCGCGCGTTTGTGAAATGATAGCTCCGTGACCGTCTCTCATGCCAAGCTGATCCTCATAATCGAGATGAATAAGTTCTGCACCGAGAAGTTCAGCCGCACATTGAAGCTCTACGCGCCGAACAGCGGCAAGTTCGTCTTCATCTTCTATATCGGTATTTTCGTTGAAACCGAGTCGCCCATCCGTAGCGGTAACAAGTATAACATAGTAACCGCGATTGGCGTACTGGTGCAAAACGGAGCTGACCAGGGTTTCATCATCAGGGTGGGCAAATACGGCCATCAGAACATTACCGCCGTTGGTGCGATCATAAGATTCAGGTGCCTCATCACACGAGCTGATAAACCCCGCGAACAGTAAAAACAGTAACAGTGAAGAAAACGTGAGGTGCTTTGAAAGTGGATTCATAAAACCGGCCGATTAAATTAAATGTTGGAGAGATGCGATAAAACCGAAACGTATTATGAATATCATCGAAGGAAACCAGAAAAACAATAAAATGATAAGACAGAGAAGAGTTTAGCCGGAATATCCATTCCTGAGCCGTACGCAAGTAAAAAGCTACTTTGACAAAGTCATCCATCTTTCCTAAACATCTGTCGAAAAAAATTACGTACTTGTTTCAAAATTCAAACACCAGACCAGTCATTACAATGAAAACCCTGATCACTCTTTTCACTCTCATTTTCTGTTTCACAACAGCCACTGCCCAGGATTTGGAGAGGCCTGCATCACTAACCGGATTTATGGATGCCCTGGTACCGGCTCAGCTTGAGCTTGAACAGGCGATGATTCAATTTCATCAGCCCGAAACGTACCGAAAGCACCTCTACAATTTAACACAGCATCCCAATATTGCCGGCACACCGGGCAGTGAAAAAGTGATAAAGTACATCACAGAAGTGATGGCAAATGCCGGTCTTGCGGTATCCCATTACGATTATGATGCATGGATGCCAGAGCCCGGCAGTGCAAGTATTTCATTGGTTCGACCCATCCGGATGCCGCTGAACAATCAGGAGTATGTGTATGATGAAGATCCCTACACCTCACACCCTGATCTGCTTCATGGTTGGAATGCATACAGCGGTTCGGGAGAGATAACGGCTGAAATTGTATATGCAAATTATGGACGAAAGGAGGACTTTGAAAAGCTTGAGGTGCTTGGGGTAGATCTGACCGGAAAAATCGTGATCGCCCGATATGGAGGCAATTTCAGGGGGTTCAAAGCAAAATTTGCTGAAGAGGCAGGTGCAGCCGGGCTCATTATCTATACCGACCCGGCCAATGGCGGCTATGTGAACGGCCTCACATATCCCGATGGAATTTACAGCGATGAAAGTGCTATTCAGCGCGGATCTCTGTTAACATTGGACTATTTTGGAGATCCGCTGACTCCCTTTGAGCCCGCCCTTCCGCTCGATGGTGATGTTCAGGTTGAGCGTCTTGATCCCGAAGAGGTTGCCTTTCACACCATACCGGTTGCTCCGATTGGATACGGAGCCGCAGAAGAAATTTTATCGCGAATGAAAGGAGAGGCGGTTCCACAAAGCTGGCAAGGCGGCCTCCCGTTTACCTACAGGCTTACAGGTGGCGATCAGTTAAAGGTGAACCTGAAAGTGGACCAGCCACACGATTTTACCCGTATCACCAATGTGATCGGAACCATTGAAGGGAGTGACTACCCGGATGAGTGGATCATACTCGGCTCGCATCACGACGCCTGGGGATTCGGTGCTACAGATCCCAACAGCGGCACGGCTATGCTGCTTAACCTTGCAGAAAGCCTGGGAGAAATGGTAGAAAATGGATGGCAGCCACGGCGAAGTATTATGATTGCCCATTGGGATGCGGAGGAGTTTATGCTGATCGGTTCGTCGGAGTGGGTAGAGCAGCTTCGGGAAGAACTTGATGCAAAAGCTGTACTCTACCTGAATGCGGATATGTCGGTAACCGGACCAAATTTTCGGTCTTCCGCATCACCATCTCTGAAAAAGCCGATTATTGAGGCGACAAAAGTGGTGAAACATCCGGACAGCGGCACAAGCATTTACGACACATGGATTTTGGATGGGCAGGATGAACCGGGGATTGGTAATCTGGGTGGCGGATCAGACCATGTGGGCTTTTACATGCACGCGGGAATTCCATCAGCCGGAATTTCTATTTCGGGGAGTGTGCCGATTTACCACACCAATTTCGATACATTCTGGTTTTATGAAACGTACCTCGACAGCACTTTCAGTTATGGCCCGGCGCTGGCCGGTGTATATGGGGTTGTGGCTACCCGTTTTGCCCAGGCCGATGTTTTACCGTACGACGTGGTTCGATATGCAACGGATATCAGTGATCACATCGGTACGCTGAGCTACAGGGCAGAAGTTCTTGAACGATCCATCAACATAGAAAACCTTGAAATGCTGATTTCTGAAACGATGGAGCTGGCAACGCAGGTTGAGGCGTCAATTCCCAATTTTGTTGAATCAAATCCATCCGGTGAAACTCTGCAGGAAGTAAACGCACAGTTAATCAGCCTTGAGCGCTCTTTCCTGGATGATGATGGCCTGCCATTCAGTAAGTGGCAGCAGTCACTTTACGCGTCTACCGACCCCTGGAGCATGTACGCCTCATGGATGATTCCGGGAGTGAGGTACATTCTTGAGGATGAACGATCGGATGAAGAACTTCACCGTGAAATTGAGAGGTTTGAGGCGGCGGTGAACCGATTGAATCAGAAGTTGAATAAAATCCTGAGACTTATTTGATCTGTTTTGATTTCTGCTGATTGAACTGCATCAAAATCAAGGCTGAGGGCGCTGGAGCCATGGTTCAGGATTAACCATTCGGCTGCCTTCGCTGATCAGGAAGTGTAATACCGGCCCGCGTATGGAGTTGGAATCACCGGAAAGGCCGATCACATCGCCTTTACGAAGCACCTGGTTTCGGCGCACAAAAATATCACTCAGATTTCCGTAAGCACTGTTGTATCCACCATGGTTTACAAAAACCACATCGCCATAACCGGTCAGATTTTGAATTCCATACACATATCCATCACTTACCACATGTACACTCGATCGAGGCAGTGTTGAAATATCAATACCTGTACTTTGTGTACGGGTGTTGTAAACCGGGTGTATCCGCTCGCCAAACCGCTCGGTGATGGTTCCATTTTCTACCGGCCAGGGAAGCTGCCCGCGCTGTTCACGAAAACGGTTTTCAAACTGATTAATCTCTTCTTCACTCACAGCTACTTCCCGGCGAACAATTTCAGCACCGGAGGCTTCAGCCCGCCTCAGCCGTTCCTGTTCGCGCAGCAGGTTTTCCATTGCAGACTGCAGATTTTCGCGCTGTTGACGCGATTCATTTCGGCGCTGTTCAAGGCTGGTAACATCACTTCTCAGTGTTTGTACAACCTGTTGCTGTTGTTGCTGCTGCTGCTCAAGGGTTGATGTTTCCCTTCGAATGGCAGCAAGAGATTCTTCATTTCTCACCCGGGTTGATTCAAGATCCTGTTTGGATTGTTCAAGCTGAGTTTGTGTCTGTTCAATTTCATCAACCTGCCCCTGAAGGTGTTTATTGAATTGAGCGAGGTAGTAGGAGCGAATCATCAGTTGATTGATAGAGGTGGATGTGAGCAGCAGTGCAAGCTCGGTGGTTCGGCCGTGTTTATAGAGGTAGGTGAGTGTTGATTTATACTGATCAATTAACTCTGCGAGCTGCTGCTCAAGCTGGCGCAGGTTTCTTTCGATCAGCTGAATCTCTTCTGCAATCTGATTCTGTTCACGGTTCATCTGCCGGAGCCTTTCCTGTTGCAGAGAAATAAGACGATTCAGCTCTTCAAAACGCCTGTAAACTTCATCATACTCCTGTGTTACTTCGTCGAGGCGGCCGGTGATGTTTTCAATTTGCCGGTCCAGATTTTCAATTTGCGATCGTGTTGATTGCTGCCTCTCCATCAGCTGCGATCGCAAATAGTCATAAGATGTCTGGCCGGATGCCATATCGGCAAGGGCAAGAAAAAGGATAACCGATAATAAAGAGAGTTTTTTAATCATGGCCTGTAAATAGGTACATCATCGGGTAAAACGATGGAAAGTTCGGGAAGTTCTGCGTTCACATCAAGTCGCTGCACCAGCAGAGCAGCTCGTGATTCACCATCACGGCTGTAGATTGTCATCCGGCGTGGCAGCCTGAAGCCATCAATGGTGCCATAGCCTTCATACTCAATACGGCTGTATGGAGCCCCGATATTTTCTGTTGCATGTACAACTTCAAGAATGGTTCCATCGGCTTTACTGATATTCAGGATTGATCGGTTTGTAAGAAGTGCCACAAATGTATCCCTGTCATCATATATTTCTTCAATATCTTCTGCTTCGAAAGTGAAGTTAATGAGATCGAGAATATTAATAGATGCAATGGAGCCCACACTGCTAAGCCGTCCATCCCGAAGGGGTACTTTTTCCGCTATTCTGTCGAGGCGATTGTAAATAAGCAGCGAATCGGCATCTACATAAATCTGACCGCCTTCAATACCCACGCTGTTTCGAACGGTAATAAGGCTTTCATCCCGGCTCGACTGAAACTGAAGTGTTACCCGTTCGCTGTTTCCCGGTTCACTTACAATGGCACGTCCGCTTCCTGAGATGGTAAGCAGGGTTTCAGAGTAATTGGGAACCATGGCCACAAGCTCCTCAGCGGAGAGATCGGCCCGTTCAAGATCTTCTAATGTGGTGAGACCGCCAGGTGTGCTGCAGGCAGATGCGATCATCAGCAGAAGAGTTGCCGGGATTATTATTTTATAGATATTCAAAAAAGTTCTCTGTTAGATTCGTTCTTGCAAATGGGTACGATCGGGGTCCATCTCAAAGGCTTTTTTCCACCAGGTTCGAGCGCTCTCCATATCGGAAAGTGCCTCGTACACATCACCGAGGTGCTCGTACACTTCGGCGCTTGCATTGCCGGTATCCACCGATTGTTGAATATAGTCAAGCGCCTTCTCATAGTTTCCTTTTTTAAAGTGAATCCACCCGATAGTATCCAGATAAGCGGCATTTCCCGGTTCCATAGCTACTGCCCGTTCCGACATTTCAAGGGCCTCATCAAGATCTTCTTCCCGAAGTGAGAGGTAGTACGCATAGTTATTAAGAGCGGTGTGATTGTTGGTATCGAGGCGGATGGCCATGGTAAACGCATCTACGGTTTCATCCCACTTTCCAAGATCGTGCCGAACATCACCAAGGGTTCCGTAAATGATTGAACGAAAATTGCGCTGGGATGGTGCTGCAGTGGCATTTTCAAGCCACGTTTCAGCCTGATCATTATTATCAGAAAACATGTGCGATGCACCCGCAAAAAACTGAATGAAGGCGTTATCCGGTGCCCGTTCATTGGCTTCCTCTGAGAGTTCAATTACATCATCATAGCGCCCAAGCTGAAAGAGAATCTGCATGCGCTGGTTCCATGCATCAGCTTCACCGGGCAGCAGTTCGTTTACCCGCTCAAGAGTTTCAAGAGCAGCTTCAGGATTGCCTTTTTGCATGTAATAATCGGCGGCCACGAGCTGGGCTGGGCCATAATCTGATTCGTGCTCGCTGATGGCCAGAATTACTTTTTCAGTCTGGGCTTCCAGAATTTCTTCGTTCGGCATGCTTTGATGCTGCATATACATAAACCGAACGATCTCCATTTTTTGCGCTGCCGGAACAAGCGGGTCTTCTATAATTGCGATGAATGTGTCGCCCAATTTTTCCCACTCGTTTTCGTTGATGAATATTTCAGCCAGGAGAATATGCGTTTTCGGATCGCTCGGGTTTCGATCGCGTGCCTCAAGCAGCACCTCGCGTGCAGCCTCTGTATCACCCATGTCAATATAGTACTGGCTTATGGTATGTAGGGTGCTGAGATTCCCGGGATTCAAATCTCGCATTTTTTCAAGTTCTGAAAGTGCATTTTCCCGTTGCCGCAGGGCATTATAGTTTTGAAATTTACGGAGGTGCACTTCGAATATACTGCCGCGTATGGCGAGGATCTGATCGAGAACCTTGTTTGAATCTTCAAGCCGGCCAATTTCCAGGTAACTTTCTGCCAGTAAAAAAAGCACGTCCAGATCGCCCGGGTCGTTTTCAAGAATGGTTTTCAATGCATTGATCGATTGCTGATTTTGCCCGGAGCTGCGGTAAATCTCAGCCATGTTAAGCCGGTACCACTTGTTCTCCGGATCTATATCCACAGCAATTTGCCCGTAGTAAGCAGCATTGTTCAGATCGCCCATGGTGAGGTACACATCAGAAAGCGCATAGTTGATGCCGGAATCGTCAGACAGAATCAGGTGGGCAGCGGTGAGTTTATCCAGCGCCTGTTCAAATTCACCATTTTCGAAATGTGAAATACCATCTATAAAAAACTCCATGGCGCGGTTTTGGTCGGCATTGTTAGTTTCGGGCCTATCCTGCGCGTTAAGCGTAAAGGGGCTAATCAGCAACAAAGCCGGCAGGGCAAGTATGAGAAATCGTTGTTTCATCTGTGAGATATAGAATAATGAGGAACTACCTGTTTGAACGGAGATGATGTAAAGTAATTATAGATGAAGGCAGATCAAAGCAGATCAAAAGGGGGAATTGATTAAACAACCTTCGAGCGTGCTTGCACCTCGAAGCGTTGTGAGTTGATGATGATGAGTTTGAACCTGAATATAAAGCACCAAACCTGCCACGATTGAAGGACCTTCGGACGCTTCAATGAGGCTGAATTACTCATCCTCCCACCTCAAAACCGGGTATCCGTCCTGTGTGGTTCTCCAAACATTTACCCAGTCGAACCCCGGCATGCTTTGCTCGGCGGCCGGCCCGGTCATTTGAGCGGTTGTGAGGCCGGTGGCACCTTCATTGCTTCCATTGAGCACATCAGGATGGTCTTCTAAAGCATTCAAATCCCAGTAGAGCGAGTTTATAGCCCCTCTGTTCTCAATGATAACGGTTGCTAATTCAGCCTCTCCGTCAATTGATGTTAAACTCCCCGTTGCATAGGAGTTTTCAATCAGGCCCTCTTCTGTATTTTCATAGACAAATCCAGACGCACTAAACAATTCATCCATTTCATGTCTTATACTCACATTAACATTCGAATAACTATTCTTAATAATTCCGCTGTTCTTATTTGAAAATCCTGCAATAATCCTATTGCCTCCAATTTCACCAGTTACAAAAGATGACTCAATTCGTCCTCCATTGTTATTTGAGGCAAATCCTGTTGATCCATTGGATCCGTACAAATCAACATGAGCTGATGACCGGATAATTTCACCATAATTTATGGAGACAAAGCCATGTGCTCCCATACCACTGGTACGTATTTCAGTTGAAGAATCGATGATTATCCCCGTATTTATCGATGTAAACCCTATGCCACTAAAACCACCCGCCGTACCTTTAAAATGAGAGTTCTCAACCAACCCTGTATTGATACCCACAAAACCGGCAGGTGCACCCATTCGTGCATCCACACGGCCATGAAAGATACAATTAATGATTTCACCACCATCATTGAAACCAACCATTCCCCCATAACCATTCGCTTCTGACAGATCTAATACCTCATATGTAGGAGGTAAGAGTTCAATAGATTGATCAAATGAAGCAAACTGGTGTTGATCATTCATGCTCTTACTTGAAAGCTGAATAATGTTATCAATCACCACATTTTCAATTCTTCCATTTTTCACATAACCCCAAACCCCGTTACTTGGGCCCCCTCGCTGTGCATGAAGTTTCAAATCCCTGATCACATATCCGTTCCCATTATATGTTCCCGTAAAGGGTGTTTCCCTAAAACCAATTTGCCTCCATCCTGAACCATTCTGAAACTCAGCCGATGGGGAAGCATTGATATCCGCTACTTGTATGAAATGCATGTCCAGATTCTCCTCTTCACCAATTTCCTGCAACTGTTCTACATTGGAAACCTGGTAAGGGTTGGCTTTGGTGCCGTTGCCTCCATCGAAAAACTGTTCGCTATCGGTAGCTGAACAGGAGATAAGGAGGATCGATATAAAAAGAACAGGGCAAACAAGTGCTTTTATTTTTGGTACGTTATTTATGATATGTAACATGGCAGCGGCGGGTTCTTTGATGAAAAGTATCTATTAGTAAGATGAATAAAATCAGTGATAAATAAAAATGGGGGGGGGTAAATCAGGCGGCTTGTAAGTCACAGAAAAACAGTTTTTAAGAGCTTGGGAACTCAAAATTATTATTTACTATATTTAGAAAAAATTATTCAATCACCAGTTTAATGAGCGCAAAATTCCGGCGATATATTTTCTCATCACTTTTGGCAGGGGCTCTTTGTCTGTTTGGCTTTTCGAACCATGTTCTTTTTGCCCAGACAATTCACCTGAATGAGATCATGGCATCGAACAACTTAACCATTGCCGATGAAGATGGTGATTTTGAAGACTGGATTGAGATCTACAATTCGGGCAGTGAGCCGCTGCAACTGGGAGGGTACGGCCTTTCTGATGATTATGACAATCCGTTCCGCTGGGTATTTCCGGATACCACTATTGCAGCAGGCGAGTTTATGCTTATTTGGGCTTCAAACAAAAATCGTGCTATAGCGGGGGAGCCGCTTCACACAAACTACGCCATTTCGGCTGCCGGGGAAGAGGTTATTCTTACAGATCCTAACGGCACTCGGATTGATGAACTGGAACCCACGGAAATTCCTACTGATATCTCCCTGGGCAGGCAGCCCGACGGAACAGGGCAGTGGGTCTACTTTGATGAACCTACACCCGGTGCATCCAACTCAACAGAACCACTCGAAGATATTCTTGAACCGGCACAATTTTCCCATCAGCCGGGTTTTTACACAACCGATTTCTCCCTCGAGCTTTCACACACCGAAGAGGGGGTAACCCTCTACTATACACTTGACGGCTCCACACCCACCACAAATTCAGCGGTTTATTACGGGCCAATTTCTATCTACAACAGAACATCAGAGCCGAATGATATTTCAACCATCCGTACAACATATATGGCCGATTGGCGCCGTTTCAGAGCGCCATCAAGCCGAATAAACAAGGGGAATACGGTTCGTGTACTTGCCGTAAAAAATGGATACAAACCTTCGGTGAATACAGGCAGTTTTTTTGTTTTTCCTGATGGAGGCAATACACATAATCTGGCCGTTGTTTCGATCAACACAGACAGGGAGAACCTTTTTGGCCACGAACGCGGGATTTACGTTCCCGGTGCTTTGCACGAGTCCGGAGATGATGGGTCCGGAAACTATGAACAACGAGGTATTGAATGGGAGCGGGAAGCGTCGCTGGAATTTTTTGATGAAACCGGAGAATTGAAATTTGCCCAGAATGCAGGCCTCAGGATTCATGGCGGTTTTACGCGGCGGTTTGCACAGAAAAGTTTCAGGCTATATGCACGAAGTGAATATGGTGAGAGCCGATTTAATTACAAGATATTTCCGGATCAGGATTACAACTCATATAACCGCTTATTATTGAGAAATTCCGGGAATGACCAAAGCCTAACGATGATCCGCGACGCTGTTGCTCACGAACTGGTAAGTCATTTTAATATGGATACACAAGCATACAGACCGGCTGTAGTGTATATAAATGGGGAATATTGGGGCATCAAAAATTTTCGCGAGCGGTATGACCGCCATTACCTGGAACGAGTGTACGGAATTGACCCTGATAATATCGATCTGTTAACCGGCCGCTGGGATGCTAAAGAGGGAGACAATCAAAACTATGCCCAGATGTTAACATTCCTGGAAAACAACAATCTCGCAAACAATGCTCGTTTTGAAGAGATAACCAGAATGATAGATATAGATCATTTTCTCGACTATTATTCTGCCCAAATCTACTTTGCAAATACCGATTGGCCTCATAACAACATCGATTTCTGGAGGCTTCGGCGTTCATTTGATCCCAATGCCCCAAAAGGGCATGATGGCCGCTGGAGATGGCTCTTCTACGATATCGATTTTACGTTTGGTTTGAGTGGTGACGAAACCTTAAATATGCTGGATTGGGTTACTCAAAGATTGAACTTCAGAGGAGCTGAGTGGCCAAATTTTATACTGCGTAACCTGCTGGAAAATGAAGGGTTCAGGTACGATTTCATCAACCGAATGGCCGACCATCTGAACACGGCTTTTCAGCCTGAGAGGGTATTAGAGGTTATAGAGAGGAAGAAAGTTAATATAGAACCGGAGATGGCCCGATTTGGACAGAGATGGTACTACCCGAGAAGTATTTCACAATGGGAAGAGTTTATGCAGCCGATGATACAGTTTGCAGAAAACAGGCCACACTATTTACGCAGTAACATTGTAAACCATTTTGATCTTGGCGGGCAGGCGGAAATTTCGATCGATGTAAATGATGCCGGCAGCGGTACAATACAGGTAAATTCGATCACTATTTCACAGGAACTGCCCGGTATTTCATCCGAAGTATTTCCCTGGAGTGGTATCTATTTTGAAGGGGTGCCTGTAAAGCTGAAGCCTGTACCAACAGGTGAATTTCAGTTTGCATACTGGATTGTTGACGGTGAGCAGATATTCAGTGAGGAGCTGTCTGTAATGCCGGGGAGTGTAAGAGAAGTAACAGCACATTTTGATACAATGCAACTGAGTGTTGTGGAGTCTTTTCAGATTTCGAGTGGCTATTACCTCTTTGCGGAGTGGGGTTCTGATCAGCCAGCCGGTACTTATCCCGGGTCGATGGCATTTGTTTATATGGATGCACCGGATCCCGGGCTTGATGCAGCCATTTCAGGTGTTGCATCCGGTTCATACGATTTCAGCTCCAGAACCCGAATCAACGGGCTGGGTGATGATGGCTTTTCTTTCATCAATACCACCAACCCGGATGGCAACCCAGGTTACCCCGGCACACGTTTGGGCGGCGCTGTTCTTGCACTTGACACCCGTGAAATCACCGGCGCTGAAGTGGCCTGGCAGGCGGGAACTGTAACTCCAAATTCACGCATTTACAATCTCCGTTTGCAGTACCGGGTTGGCGAAGAGGGGGCATTTCAGGATGTGACCGATCGCGATGGAAACCCGGTTGAGTACGAAAGAAACGCGGAGGAGAGCCATAGTGAATTTATGGGTCCCGTTTCTCTGCCGGAAGATGCCATCGGTCATGAGCGGGTAGAGTTACTTTGGCGATATTACTATACGGGTGTACAGCTTGACCCTGATTCCAACCAGAGATCAGAACTCAATATTTCACTCATCCATGTTGCAGCTGTTTCTGATGAGGACATCCCTGAGCCTCATATTTTGAAGGGGGGTGCATATGAGTTCACATCCTGGCCGGCTGATGCTGAAGCGGGAACAGCGCCGCCATCGATGGCCTTTGCCTATATGAACCTTGCCGAGCCCGGCCTTGATGCAGCCATTCTGGGCTATACAGCCGGCGAGTTTAATCTGGAATCCCGGTCCAGGGTAAATGGTTTAGGTGAGGCCGGATTTTCTTTTATCAACACAGCCAATCTTGAAGGGAACCCGGGCTATCCGGGAAGGCGAATTGGAGGAGCCGTTCTTGCACTGAACACGGAAGGGCAGGGATCGGTAGAAGTAAACTGGACGGCCGGCACCGTGCTTGCCAACTCAAGAATTTACAATCTGCGCCTGCAATATCGCACCTCGACCGATGAACCATTCAGGGATGTGTTGGATCGGGAAGGTAATCCCGTTGAGTATCAGCGAAGTGAGTTCGACGGTCACTCACTTGAAATAGATCCGGTAATTTTACCCGGAGACGCTGATGACCAGCCTTATCTGCAGCTTTTCTGGCGATATTACTTTACCGGTGAAAGGGTTGATGAGGATAGCGGCCAGCGCTCACAGCTCAATATTTCAACTATCCGGGTGTCAGCACAACCTCTATTGGGCGGGAATCCCGGCACTCCTGAGGAGTTTAAGTTGTTTCAGAACTATCCAAACCCGTTCTATCCGCATACTACCATTCGTTATGATCTGCCAACACCTCAGCATGTGCGAATAGATCTCTATACAATTACAGGGCGTCATGTAGCCACACTTGAGAACCGACAGGCACAGCAGGGCCGCCACAGTGTAGATGTTGATGCAGGTTCACTCGCCAGCGGAATCTACATCTATCGGCTGGTATCAGATGATTTTGTGGAATCGGGCCGGATGAGTGTGATAAAATAGAGCAGCTACACGAACATTGACTGTTCGTTTTTTAACCAATTATTGTAAGTGGAATTTTTTACTTCTCATTGGCTAAATGTGGTTGACAGATCACAGTGTTTTTAAACCTCAGGCAATAGCCCGCCGGAAGATATTGAGGTTTTTTAAGGCATGAACCATCCGGGAACCGTACCAGCTAAACCACTCTCCGTTTACCAGCACTACGTTTGAGCCGGGGCAAGCGTCGCTCACCTCTTTGATGTGTTTCTCTTTGAAGGGATACGGTTCGCTGCTTAATAAGATAATTTCAGGCTTTTTTAGGGAGAGTTCGTAGAGTGTGGTTTTTGGATACCGGATTTCATCCGCATATACATTCCCGAAATTCCAGTGTTCCAGTACGGAGTGGATGTATGTATCATGGCCAACGCTCATCCATGGATCGCGCCAGATAAAGTAAGCGGCGGTCATGGTCGGTTCATCGGGTTTTTTCTTCATCAAACCCTGAATATCTTCAATCAACTCTTTAGCCAGTTCCTGTACGCCGCAGGTCCAGCCAATATCATGTATGGCAAAGAGGGCTTCATCAATCGTATTGATTTCTGTCACCATTACCTCGAAATTTTTCCTGAGTTCTTCCACATCTTCTTTGCGGTTTTCCTCTTTGTTGGCAATGATGAGATCCGGATTCAGGTCAATAATTTTTTCAAGATTTGGATTCTTGGTACCGCCTATAATAGGTACCCGTCCAATTTTATCTTCGGGGTGAATACAAAATCGTGTGCGTCCAACAACGCGATGTCCCAGCCCGAGATCAAAAAGCAGTTCGGTGAGTGAGGGTACCAAAGAGACTATTCTGTTAGAAGACATATAGCGGATAATTTAATGATCACTACAACTTATCAAAAAATCGTAAGAGCCTACAAATGTAACAGTATAAATTTGAGCCGACGATTCCACAGTGGCTACGTTCGGTACAGATCAAATATAATTTGATGCTACGACACCCTTTATTTCTCTCTTTTTAAAGCGGATGGTATAGCTGGTTCCATTTTTAGAGTTGAGTTCAAGATCACCTTCAAGCTGTTGAACAAATGTATCAATAAGTGAGCGCCCCAGCGAATCCGAAGAGATCTCAGCTTCGTTAAATCCCGGTCCGTCATCAGCAATAAAAAGCTCGATATACTGCTCTGTTTGATGAAGTTTTATACTGATTATACCTTGACTTCTATTATGAAATGCGTGTTTTAGTGAGTTAGTTAGAATTTCATTTACCAAGAGTCCCAAAGGCAGGGCCTGGTTAATATTAATGCTCATCTCTTCCAAATCGAGTTTTAGCGAAATATCTGTAGTATCCGTACTGCTGAATGTTTCAAGTATACCCTCAGCTTGTTTTTGGATATTCTCTTTGAGTGAAATGTTAGAAAAACTGGTTGATTTATAAAGCTGTTCGTGAATGAGTGCGATAGATTTAATTCGGTTTATGCTACTATTAATCATATCAGCACTTTCACTGTCTTTTAAATTGTAGGCTTGAAGCTGCAATAATCCTGATATCACTGCAAGGTTATTTTTTACCCGGTGATGTATTTCTGATAAAAGCACATTCTTTTCATTCAACGCTTCTTTAATCTGCTCTTCTGCTTTTATTCTGGTTGTAATATCCCTCCAGACAACATATCCAATGTCATCTCCATCTACATCTCTAATGCGGGTAACAACAATCTCAACGGGAATTAAGCTCATGTCTTTTTTCTGATGATACCATTCGAACTTAATGCTATTCTTATGATTCAGATTTTTCAGATTTTCTACATGAGCCTGTTTTGATAGTTTTCCATTTGGTTGAACTTTTGGAGAGATGGCCGTAGGTGATTTGCCTATTAAATCTTCTTTTTTTGTGTAACCCAGCATGGTATAAGCGGCCTTATTGCAATCTATAATCTTGTTATTTCTTACAAGTAAATTTGCATCTGCCGATCGGGTGAACAGATCTTTATACCGCTTTTCTGAAGCTATAACTGCCAGTTCAGCCTCCATCTCTTTTGTGATGTCCACATGAGTTCCTGCCATACGAATTGGCTCTCCATTTTCCGACCTGAAAGCTTTACCCCTGTCCTGGATCCAAACCCAATGCCCTTTTTTGTGCTTCATTCGAAAACGGGATTCGAAAAAATTATCCTTGCCTTTGAGCACCCTTTCGATATTTGTATGTGCAATTACTAAATCATCCGGGTGAGTAAGGTTTTCCCATGTTTTGAGGGTATGAGGTTCAAGTTCAGCCAGCGTATAACCAAGCATTTTTGCCCATTGCTCGTTATATATTACTTCACCGGATTTAATATTCCAGTCCCATGTGCCTGCTTGAGTGCCTTCTAGCGAGTAATTGAGACGGTCTTTTGCTGCTTTTAAGGCTTCCTGAAATCTCACTTCAGAGCTTATGTTTCTACCAACACCAAGCACACCTGTTATGTTGCCGTTCCCGGAGGTGATGGGTGTTAATTTGGTTTGATAATTAGTGATTATTTCATTGCTCTGAATTGACCAGAGGTACACAACTGAATTACCATTTATGGCTTTATTGAATGCTTCAATATGATTTGCAGCAGCTTCAGTTCCCATTATTTCTGAAGCTTTTTTACCTAAAAGCAGGTTTCTCATTTCAACATTTTCTGCCCACTTACCAAAGAGTTCTGTATGCCTGCCATCTTTATCGAGCGTAAACACAATATCATCAAACGCATTGATAACCTCTCTGAAGCGGGATTCTTTTTGGATAAGCGCCTGTTCCAGATCAACTTCTTCACTCACATCTCTTACCGATCCAATGATTTTTACAACTTTGCCATCATCATCTAAAAGGGCGCGACTTTTTGTCCGGATCCACTTATGCTTTCCATTTAGATCACGAAAACGAACAGTCAGATCGTAATCTTTTCCATTTTTTAAACACTCGTTAAATGAGTTCTCCACAATCTGGCGATCATCCGGAACATAACATTGAAGACTTTTTGCGATATGGTCCCAATCTTGCTTTGGGTCAAGTCCATGCAGATGATATAATTCATCAGTCCAGAACATCTGTTCTGTGCCAACATCATACTCCCAGCCACCGGTTTTAGAGAGAGTCTCAATATCATTTAAGATTCGTTCGCGGCGAGCTGTTTCAGTCTCCTTAAGTTTTTCTTCCGTAATATCCTGTTTTACAGAGATGTAGTGTGTGATGGATCCTGTATCATCAAAGACGGGTTGAATAGTGGCACGTTCCCAATAGGGATCCCCGTTCTTTTTTTTGTTCATAAGATCGCCGCTCCAGGTCTTGCCCGAAGATATGGTTGCCCACAGATCTTTATAAAAAGTTAGCGGCTGATAATTTGATTCTAAAATTCCGGGGTTTCCACCTCTAACCTCTTCAAATGAATACCCGGTGAGTTTAGAAAAGAATTTGTTGACGTATACAATATTTCCATCAGGGTTTGAAATAACTATGGCTGCCGGCATTAGCTCTATGGCAGATCGAAATAGATCTGAGTTCAAATGAAGCTTAAAATTATCCATTGAGTACCCTCAGAATTGCCCCTTTTTTCAATGCAACAGTGGAATAATAAATTTAGCTAATATTTCCTTAACAGGCTAAAAATTAGAAAGATACCTTTAAAAGCTATGAGCGATTAGATGCGAAGTTAATGATAATTCTTAATTTGTTCTTATTTGCGTTTACTATCGGCCGAGCTGCAGAATCCAGGGTACTCTTTTACCTGTTTCAAACACCCTGTTGCTATTATTTTCCAGCCCTCGGTGATATACCTTCAAGCTATCAACACAATACGCCTAGCCTGATCCGCCAAAATATCTGCAGATGGTTCCAAACATCATGTTGTGTATTACCAATATCTTAATCCCTCTGTAATAACAAGTTCATGCTCTTTCGTGTTGGTTTCATTTAGAATACCATCAGTAACATCTTCAGCTTCTGCAATTTGCAGTATCTATAAATTGAAAATCAATGTACTTGAAGTGCAGATTTAAAAACAGACAGAGTTTCATCAAGCTGTGTGTTTGTTACTATAAGTGGCGGAATCCACCGAATTACATTTCCATAGGTTCCGCAGGTTAGTAATAGCAGATTATTTTTAATACAGGCAGCAGCAACTTTTTTGGTAGTTTCAGCATCGGGGTTGCCATTGCTATCGGTGAACTCGGTTGCTACCATTAAACCCCGCCCCCTCACATCACCAATAATGGGATATTCTGCCTGTAACTTTTGCAAGGCATCCATCAACTGGCTGCCTCTGTCAGCGGCATTTTCCGAAAGGTTTTCATCACGGATTACATCGATCGTTTCCGCTGCCGCACGCGATGCCACCGCACTCCCGCCGCCATAGGTTCCGCCATGAGTGCCGGGCAGCCAGCGTTCCATTATTTCCCTGGAAGACGCAATGGCTGATATGGGTAACCCGCTTCCAAGCCCTTTTGCCATCACGATTATATCGGGTTTGATATCGCTCTGTTCAAAACAGAACATTGTTACTGTTCTGCCAAACCCGCTCTGAACTTCATCCATAACCAATAAGATGCCATGTTCATCACAAACATCCCGAAGGTGTTGCAAAAAAGGAGCCGGTGCGGGAACATATCCGCCCTCACCAAGAACGGGTTCGATGATAATAGCCGCAGTTTCATTGGGTGCAGTTTGTCCGCGCAGGAGAATATCGAGCTGTTTTTTACAGAACGCTACTGCCTCATTTTCACTCCATCCATATTGGTATGCATAGGGAAAAGGTGTAACAAATATTCCGGAAGGGAGGGGCTGAAATTTTTGCCGGTAGACTGTTTTTGATGTTGTCATAGCCATAGCCAGATGTGTGCGACCATGAAAACTGCCCTGAAATACTATTATATTACTGCGGCCTGTTGCTGCTTTGGCAAGCTTTACACACGCTTCTGTGGCTTCTGCTCCACTGTTTGAGAAGAAAAACCGGTTGATATACGGCGGAGTAATTTCATCGAGTTTTTGTGCAAGTTTAACAGTTGCATCGGGTACTACGCAATTCATCTGCCCAAATAGAAGCTCACCGGCCTGTTGCTGTACTGCTTTAGTAATTCGCGGGTGGCAATGCCCCGTATTTAGTACACCAATACCTGATGTAAAATCGATGTAGCGATTGCCTTTATCATCATACAGGTAAATGCCTTCACCTTTCACAATTTGTGCAGTTGAAAGATGCGTCCAAACAGTTGATAGCAATTCTTGCATGGGAATATTATTGTGGTTGCTAAAGTTGAGTCCAGATTGCTTTTTCCCGGGTGTAGAGTTCAAGGGCACTTTTACCCATCTCACGGCCAATACCGCTCTCTTTAAAGCCACCAAAAGGAACAGCAGGGTGAAAAAGATCATAACTGTTTATCCATACCACACCTGCTTCAATCCTGTGGGCAAACCTGTGAGCCCGTGATATATCTTTTGTCCAGATTGCGGAAGCGAGGCCATAACGAGAGTTGTTTGCATATGCAATTATTTCCTCTTCATCTTCAAAGGATGTTACATTTACAACCGGTCCAAAAATCTCTTCACGCACAATTTTTGCATTATGATTTGATGTGGAAAAAATAGTTGGCTCTACAAAGTAACCGCCGGACAAATCACCTTCTTTGCGTTGTCCGCCAAGAATCAGTTCAGCTTCGTTTTTACCCGAATCGATGTAACCCATCACACGATCTACCTGCTCTTTGCTTACCAACGGGCCGAGATCGGGATTTAAAAGACCGGAATCCATACTCAATTCGGATGCTTTCTGAACCAGTTTATCAACCACCTCAGCAAAATTCTTCTTATGCACATACACCCTTGATCCCAGAGTGCACTCCTGGCCGCTGTTGTAGAAACTGGCCCAAACCAGCGACTGATGAACACGATCCATGTCCGCATCATCAAAAATGATATTGGGCGATTTACCACCAAGCTCCAGGCTCACTTTTTTAAGATTTGATTTTGAAGACGCTTCCAGTACTTTTTTCCCAACTTCTGTTGAGCCGGTAAACCCAATTTTATCGATATCCATGTGGTGCGAAAGCAGCGCACCGGTTTTTCCGCCCCCGGTCAGAACCTGTACCATACCCGATGGAAAACCGGCTTCTTTAATGAGATTAGCCAGGTAAAGAGCTGTTACAGACGTCTGTTCAGCCGGTTTAAGGATGCAGCAATTTCCGCAAGCCAATGCCGGCGCCATTTTCCAGATTGCCATAACCAGCGGAAAATTCCATGGTACAATCAACGCGGCAACACCCACAGGTTCCCGGCGAGTGTAAACCATTATGTTTGGAGAATGAACCGGGATGCTGCTCCCTTCAATTTTATCAGACCAGCCGGCAAAATAGCGAAGGTGGGCTGCTGCGGCCTTAACATCGGCAACAGCACGGCTTATTGGTTTCCCGTTATCGAGGCACTCAAGCTGAGATAGCGGCTCAAGATGATCTTCAATCAGGTCTGCTAACCGCTGAATTTTCAGAGCGCGTTTTGATGGGTTCATATCGCGCACGGTTTTATGAAACGCTTTCCGGGCTGCATCAACGGCATGATCTACATCTTGATCATTGGCTTCTGCTATCCTGAAGATCTCTTCACCGTTTGCGGGATTCACAGATGGAATTGTTTCAGAAGAAAAAGAGTCGACCCATTCATTGCCGATAAACAGTTTTGGGGAGCGGTTTAAAAAATCGAGTGTGATTTTCGAAAGTTTTTTCATTGCAAGAGGGTTTATTTGATGATTGATTTTACCGCTTCATATAGCACAGATATACCTGCTTCAATATCATCGGGCGATGCATATTCTGCTTCATTGTGGCTGATGCCATCTTTGCACGGAATAAAAATCATTCCGGTGGGCGCTATTCGGCTCATGCATACCGCATCATGACCTGCACCGCTGAACATTTTTTTGTATGGTACCTGTAAGGTATCGGCTGCATTTTCTATCGCTTCTATACAGTCTTTATGAAAGGGTACGGATGGTGAATGCCAGATTGGTTCAAGTTCTGTATCTTTATATTTGTGTGTACAAATGTTCTCTATCTCTTCATGGATCAATTGCAGAGTATTATTGTCGGGCTGACGAATATCGAGTGAGAGTGTAACACTGCCCGGCACCGTATTGATGCTGCCGGGATCTGTTTTGATGGATCCGATTGTTAATCTTGAGGCAGGCTGATATTTGTCTGCAAGCGAGTAGAGATCAGCGATGATTGTGTGCAATTTTCTAACAGGGTCTGACCGCATTTCCATTGGTGTCGGACCAGCATGAGCTTCTTGTCCACGGATTGTAATATGGTACCATCGGATACCCTGAACCCCGGTTACAATACCAATCTGCTTTTTTTCGGATTCAAGAACCGGGCCTTGTTCAATGTGCAGTTCAAAACAGGCTCTGTATTTTCTTTTATCATGAGATTTCCCCAAATAACCAATTCGGGATAGTTCTTCTTTAAAAAAGTTGCCATCAGAGTCTATTTGGCTATAGGCATATTCTGCATCAAAAACACCGGCGAAAACCCCGGATCCAATCATTGCCGGTGCAAAACGTGATCCCTCTTCATTGGTCCAGTTTACCACATCGATGGAGTGTTTGTGGTTGATATTCTCTTCACGCAATCGGGCAATTACTTCAAGCCCGGCAAGTACTCCCAAAACACCATCGTATTTGCCTCCCGTTGGCTGGCTGTCGAGATGGCTGCCAATTAACAGAGAGGGGGCACCGGGATCATACCCTGCTTTGCTTGCAAACTGATTGCCCATATTGTCAAAATGAACCGCGCAACCCAGCTCTTTCGCCCATTCAGTAAAGAGATCCCGTGCTATTCGGTCTTCCTCCGAAAGTGCAAGACGGCAGACTCCTCCGTTTTTAGTTGCCCCGATTTCTGCCATTCGGAACAGACGCTCCATGAATGTTTTTGTTCGGTCAGTGCTCATCTTTAATGGTGTCTGTCATCACAAAGTCATCCGGATTTTTATGATCGGAAGCTTCAGCGAAAGAAGTAACCTGATGAGATGCCCACTTTAAAATTTCCATATACATGGTGGTACTGGTTTCAAAAACGCCTTTAATTGTGTGGATACGGCTGTGCATCAGCTTTAAAAGATCGCTGTTGTTTTGGCAGGTTACATTTATTTCGAGATCGTAATTACCTGTAGTGAGGGCAACAAAACTCACCTCGTCAATCTCTGCCACCTGCTCAGCAACAGTTCGTATCATCTCGGTTGGCCGGATTTTCATAACAATTCTTGCATACGAATTCATACCGCTTTTAACCGGATCAGTCCATCCAATGATGTGAAGTACACCCTCATCAACAAGTCTTTTATAACGATTTCGCACCATTCCAACAGAGGCATTCAACTCTTGTGCCAGCTCTGTAAAAGATTTTCTTCCGTCGTTACTAAGGGTATTCAGCAGATAAACATCCGTTTTATCTAACTCTACTCGTGAAGACATAATATTTATTATTTTTAAAATTGAAAGCTAATTATATAAATTTTATAATTGGCAAGCTATATAATTACAAAATTTGCAAAATATTGAGTAAAGACAACCGAACAGCTTGGGAAAAAGACCGCGATCATGTAATTCATCCCTATGCGAATTTTCATAATTTCAAGAATGAAGGTTCCACAATATTTACGAGGGCAAAGGGGCATTTTATTGAAGACATCGATGGGAATCAATATCTGGATGGAATGGCCGGTTTATGGTGTGTAAACATCGGCCATGGAAATGAAGAGCTTGCGGAAACCATTGGGCAACAGGCCAAAAACCTGGCATATTTTAACACGTTCGAAAATTCTTCCTCTGTTCCTGCGGCAGAGCTTGCTGCGAAACTTGCGAAACTTGCTCCCGGAAGTTTAAACCACACATTTTTTGGAACGGGAGGTTCTGTTGCCAATGATACTGCTATAAGGCTTGCTCATTACTACTTCAACCTGAAAGGGATGCCAAAGAAGAAGAAAATACTCAGCAGAGAGCTTGGTTATCATGGCAGTACTTATCTTGCACACACGTTAACGGGTATAAAGATTACCCACTACGGATTTGATCTGGCGCCCGATCTGGTACATTATCTATCAGCGCCCTATATCTACAGAAACGGAAATGGCATGAACGAGCAGGAGTTCTGCGATTTTCTGATGGAAGAGATGGAACAGAAAATCCTTGAAATCGGGCCGGAAAATATAGCGGCATTTATTGCGGAGCCTATTCTTGGGGCCGGCGGTGTAATTGTGCCGCCAAAAGGATATCAAAAGCGAAGTTGGGAGCTGTGCAAGAGATATGAAATTCTGTATATCTCGGATGAGGTGGTAACAGCATTTGGCCGCCTTGGGCATATGATCACTTCTTTTGACCTGTTTGATATTGAGCCGGATATCCTGGTGCTTGCGAAGGGAATTTCATCAGGATATGTACCGCTTGGCGCCACAATGGTGTCAGATGATATTCACGATGTCATCAGCATTCCTAAAAAAGAGAATCCAAGCCTAACACACGGTTTTACCTATTCCGGGCATCCGCTTGCCTGTGCAGCCGGCCTCAAAAATATCGAGATACTCGAAAGAGAAGGATTTTGCGAGCATGTAAAAACCTGGGGCCCCTATTTCGAAGAGCAGCTTAAAACACTGTCCGATTACGAAATTGTAGGCGACGTGCGTGGCAGCCACTATATGATGTGTCTTGAACTTGTAAAAGATAAATCCACAAAAGCGATGTTCGATTTTGATCTGAATATTTCAAAACGGGTATATCAGCACTGCAAAAAGAGAGGACTGATGATGAGGCCCATAACGCCTCTCTGTGTTTTTTCACCACCATTAACTTTCGATAAGGAGGCAATTGACCAAACAGTGGCAATTGTTCGGGAAAGCCTCGAGGCAACTATAAGTGAACTGAAAAATGAAGAACTTCTATCAACTGTTTAATCTATCACCCGTAACCTCGGTGTTGATAATCTGCGCATTCCTGTTTTTACAGGGGTGTGCAGATCAACAAATTCCCGGAACGGAAATACTTGTTCAGCGTCAGCCTGCCGAATTCGAAGACCAGGAAGCGCTCTGGATCAACTGGCCTCCCGTTGAACATAAAACCGGAATGTCGAACGAAGAGGTGATGCTTCAGGTGATTGAAGCGGTTGCCGAATCGGGCCAGGAGATACGAATTGCCGTTTTTGATGAAGAGATGAAAGATCGGGCACAAAATATGATAGATGAAGCTATCACCTCGCCGGGTATGGTGAGCATCCACATTGTACCCTATTACGAATGGTGGGTGCGCGATACCGGTCCCGCTTTCGTGGAACTTCAATCCGGGGAAATGGCCGTTGTGAATTTCCGGTTCGATGCCTGGGGCTACACAACCCCGGATGATGAAGAAATACAGGTGGATGCCGAGTTCGCCCGTAATCTTGGTCAATATCTCAATATGCCCGTAATTGAGTCGGAACTGATTAGTGAGGGAGGCAACCGCGAGGTAAACGGCAGGGGCACGCTCATGCTCACCGCAGCTGTAGAAGAGGGCAGAAATCCCGATTGGAGCCGTGAAGAGATGGAATCGGAGTTTGAACGCCTGCTGGGTGTTACCAATGTGATTTGGCTTGAAGAGGGCATCATCGATGATCAGCATACGTTTCTGGGCCCTCTGATGACCCATGAAGGCGTGGAAGCCTACACCGTTGTAACCACCAACGGACATATCGACGAATTTGCGCGTTTTTTGGATGAACGAACCATTCTGCTGGGATACATTCCTGAAGAGGATCTTGAGGGTGATCCCATTGCCCGGGAAAATCATCAAAGAATGGAAGTAAATTATGAGATCCTGAGGAATTCTACCGATCAGGATGGGAATCCTTTTGAGATCATACGAATGCCATTGACCCGATCACTTGTACATACAATGAACCCCGGGGATTATGTATATGATTACATCAGCACACTCGATTATGCAGATGGCCATGAATTTCCTGTGGGTGAAGAAATACACGTAATAGCCGCAGCCAGTTATCTTAATTTTGTGATTACACCCGGCGTGGTTATCGGGCAGAAATACTGGGAAGAGGGTATGGATTCCATCATCAGAGAAAGAGATGAGGAAGCCCGGCAGATTCTCGAGCAGGTATATCCGGACAGGGAAGTTGTGATGGTAAATGCCATTCCCGTTAATCTTGGCGGCGGAGGCCTGCATTGTGTAACGCTGCATCAACCGGTTTCCCGCGAAGTTGAATATCCCTACGAAGCTGAAATGTAAACAGACGTGTCAACTTTTACTCAAACTCATCCCATGCAAATTCGAAAGTATACTGCCATTATTCTTTTCATCGTATTTCTCATTGCCGGATGCGATCAGGATACATCCGGGGATTTAGAATCGAACAATAATATAAATGACGAGCCTGCAACCATCGAACAGAAGCTTCAACATGTAGTGGATGAATTTGGCCTGATGGGACTTTCCGTTGTGCTCATTGCCAACAATGATGTCGCCTTCGAAGGCACGTTTGGTTATGCGGTATATGAAGCTGAACGGGAACTAACCAAAAATTCTGTATTCCGCATAGCATCCATCACCAAAACCGTTTCAACGATTGCATTGATGCAGCTCGCGGAGCAAGGCCTTGTAGACATCGACGCGGATGTGAGCATTTACCTGGGCTGGGAACTTCGCAACCCAAACCAACCCGAAGAAATCATCACGTTACGCCATTTGATGGGGCACACATCGGGAATTCGTGATGGTGAAGGTTATGGTAATTTCATAGGCGATATGTTCGGGGAGAACCTGAACATTCGTGAGCTTTTTACTCCCGACGGCGAATATTTTACTGACGACATGTTTGCAGATCACGCACCGGAAGAATTTTTCTCATATAGCAACTCTGCCTGGTCGATTGTGGCAACTGTAGTTGAATTGATTACCGGTCAGCGTTTCGATCTTTACGCAAATGAGCACATTTTTGAACCGCTTGGCATGAACGCCTCATTCAACGTTACTGACTTCGCCCCGGAAGAGTTTGCCACTCTCTACCGAATGCAGGATGAAACCTGGACTCCGCAGGTTGATTTTTATGAAGAGTCACTGCCTCAGGAGCGCGCAGCGGAGGGATATGAACCGGGAACAAACGGCCTGCTCTACGGCCCCCAGGGAAATTTACGAATTGATACAGAGTCACTCACCACGCTTGCGCTCACACTGATGAATGGCGGAGAATGGCAGGGCACCCGAATCCTTGAACCTGCCACACTTGATGAAATGACCCGTACAAACTGGGTGTACGATGGAACCAATGGCGATACGTGGGACGACTTCTGGATGTCGTACGGCCTGGGAATTCATCAAATCACAAACCGGTATGGCAAAGATGTTATTTTTCCCGACCGCACCATGTTCGGGCACGCCGGCATTGCTTATGGCCTGCTGAGTGATATGTATGTGGATCCCGACACCGGTTCCGGAGTTATCTTCATCACAAACGGTAGTAACAGACCTTTTGAATATGCCGATAACACTGCATTCTACGCGATGGAGACTGCCGTTTTTGATATTTTATATTCCCTGCTTCTTGAAATAGAAGCCAACTGATTGATGGAACACTACGGCATCATATCCCTGATTCCGGCCCTTGTGGTCATTCTCTACGCGCTCAAAACTCACAAAACGTTTGAAGCTTTATTGGTGGGCTCGCTGGTTGGGTTTGTAATTTTGTACAAATTTGAATTTGTGAGCGGTTTTGCCGACAGCCTCTACAACCAGATGACCTACGATACCATCGGCTGGATTGTGCTGGTATGTGGCCTATTCGGCTCGCTGATACAGATTCTGGTGTACACGGGCGGTGCAACGGCATTTGCAAACTACCTGCTAAAATATGTGAACAGTGGTCGCAGCGCACTTCTCGCCACATGGTTCATGGGGCTTCTCATTTTTATTGATGATTACCTGAACGCCCTTACGGTTGGCAATGCCATGCAGAAGGTAACCGACCAGTTTAACATCTCCAGGGAAAAACTGGCGTATGTTGTTGATTCAACCGCGGCGCCAATTTGCGTTCTGGTGCCACTGTCAACCTGGGCCATTTACATTTCGGGTTTGCTCGAGGCTACTGAGGTTGTGCCAACCGGGCAGGGGCTGGCTGGCTACTTAAATGTGATTCCCTACCTTGTTTATGCATGGGTTGCCGTAATTATCGTACCACTTGTGGCACTAAAATGGATTCCCTCTCTGGGGCCTATGAAAAAAGCGGATCTGCGAGCAGAAGAAACTGGAAAGCTGATTCCTCCAAAATCCGGAAATATCGGGATGGAAATTAAGGAGGCCGATGGCATGAAACCGATGATGGCAGATTTCCTGTTGCCCATAATCGTACTGGTGGGCGCCACCATCTATTTTGATGTAGATGCTCTCAAGGGCATTGTCTACAGCCTCTTTTTTACTGTGATTTGGTTTTCGCTGATTCGCAGAAATGTTGGATTTTTTAAACTCGTTGGCCAGTCGTTTCGCGGATTTAAGGAAATGGTGTATACTCTTGCGATCATCCTTATGTCGTTTGTACTGAAGGATGTAAATGACGGACTTGGCCTTACCGAGTATGTGATTGAGGTGCTTTCACCCGTACTGAGCCAGGCGTGGCTGCCGGCTGTGGCTTTTCTTTCCCTGTCGCTCATCACCTTTGCAACGGGATCGTTTTGGGGAGTATATGCAATTACACTTCCGATAATTGTGCCGCTGGCCATAGCAATGGATGTGAACATATGGCTTGCAGTGGGGGCGGTTATTTCTGCCGGGGCGTTTGGATCGCACTCCTGTTTTTATGGTGATTCTACCGTGCTTTCATCAGCAGCTACCGGATGCAACAACATGGCACATGCACTCACACAGCTGCCTTATGCTGTGCTTGCTGCAACCATCAGTTTTGGAATCTATATTGCCCTGGGTTACTGGATGCACTAATCATCCCTTCACTAAAGGTGGCGATCCACCGTCGTAAAACCCACCCATACTGGCGCAAGTGTCTCACTTGTGCCCATCAGATAGTCACCCATCTCTTAGATATTGCAGGCTGATTTCCGGAATGTGGAGGGAACCCCTCGATAGAACTGAGTGCTTTTTCTATAATGATCACCTCGGGGATTCTTTAGGTGTGGCATTTGCCCCGGGGCTGCGCATGCTTCGGTCGCTCTCGCTCCCTGCCAAGCTGACCCCGGGCTGTGTTATTCCGCTCTTTCAGAGTTTCATTCCCTGCGGGAATGCATATAGCGCAGGATATGCAACCATTTTGGTTACTGGATGCACTAATCAATCCGGGTGGCCTGCCAGGCTACCGCTCTCCATTCGCCATCTCTATTTTTGAATGTACCGGTGTTGTAGAAATGCATCTCATCAACCAGACCATCAAGGTCGGATATTTCTGCCACCAGCCTGAAAGCAACAATCGCCATGTCGCCATAGAGCTGAATCTGGATTTCTTCCGCACTGTATTGAGCTGACGATACACTCTCCTCACTACTATTCGAACTTAGTCCGGCCATAATTTCTGCTTTACCAAATCGCTCACCGGCTGCGCTTGTGTAGATCAGGTCATCGTCCCAAAACCTGTTATGAATTTCAAAACTGTTGACAGAGGCACCCTCAAGAAATTCAATCAAAAGGCTTGTAAGTGTTTCTTTTTGATCGGTTGTGTGATCAGGCAAGTTAGAGATTAATGCAAAGGTGAGCATCAACAGTAATACAGATTTCATAGAGAAAGCAATTGGTTATTGGAAGTACAGTTATCTAAAGAGATGATACAAACACATTTTTATAAAAACCCGCATAATCAAACGAACAATTATTGATACTCAATAGCCGTATTTGTACAATACATTTGATTATAGATAATCATGGAATGTTATGAATGTGCATTTCTCATATATACGCAGCTGCTTCATTATGTGTGGATTAAGTTTGTTGCTGCAAGCTAACATTACGGCGCAAACTTACACGCCCATGAGTCTGCACAGTGGTCCGGCATGGGCTCCAAATGGCCATGTAATTGCATTTTCAGCGGCCTATACCGGGAACTACAACATACACACGATTGATATTTGGAGCGGAGAGAACAATGTTGTTTCTGCACATCCGGCTAATGATCTCTATCCTTCGTGGTCGCCAAACGGACGGTGGCTCGCTTACTATTCCGATCGCCCGAATGAGATAGGGCCGTTCCCGCCGGACACTGTTGTGTATAAGGTTCGGGGCTTGTACGAAACGTATGCGAGGGATGGTTACCGTCCGTCATGGTCGCCCGATGGCCGGACAATTGTTGCACACTTCAGAGGTGAAAAAGGGAATTATGAAATTTATCGTATGAACCGGGAAGGCAGAGACAGGGTACCTATTACAGATAATATGGCAACAGATGTACATCCGAAGTTTTCACCGGACGGTTCCAAAATTGTGTTTGTTTCAGACAGGGATTATCAGCCGGAAATTTATGTGATGAATGCTGATGGTTCTGAACAAACTCGGCTTACAAATTCGCCTTCGTTCGATATTGATCCGGTTTGGTCGCCCGATGGCAGTAAAATTGCATTTATCTCGAACAGGCTTGGCTTTTTTGACATTTTTGTGATGGATGCCGATGGCGGCAATAAGATCAGCCTTACACAAACACCCGCTATTGATATGGCTCCGGTTTGGTCACCCGATGGCGAGAAAATTCTTTTCTCATCAAACCGTAACGGATATTTCGATCTCTTTGTGATGAATGCTGATGGTACCGGACTTGTGCAGCTCACTTCTTCAGAACATCATGAGATATATGGCACATGGTCGCCACGCGGAAGCCGTATTGCCTATCTTTCATCAGAAAGGGGAGAGATGAATCTTTATGTGATGAATGCAAACGGCCGCCGCAAGCGCCAGCTTACCCGCTAAATTAGTTAATTTAATCTAACAGGGATAGTTCAGCCCGGAAACGCGGCTCATCATGCCGTTCCAGATAGTAGACAAAGATGCCATTTTCAAGGTCTAAGTCCATCATCCAAACATTGGTGGATGCTTCCGGAAGAATCTCAGCGGTGTGATCGTCTGCAGGGAAATATTGACGGGTTGCTGAACCCCTGTCATCAGCGTAGCCACCATAACCGGTAAGTGGCTCCTCGCCCTCTTCATACACTTTATCCCCAATATGATCGTGGTAGAGGTGAAGCCCGTTTTCTCTCTTTTCAATTATCCAGCCTGCGTGCCAGGTATCAGAATCACGATAAAGTACAGCAGTGATTACATCCGATGTGCAGGTTTCAATATGTACCCGAAGTTCAGTTGCTACAAGATCGTGCTCCGGATTATCGGGATAGGTGGATTCACCCACAAACTCTTCGCCGCATAAGGCCAGAATGTTGTCAAAAAATTGTTCTTGCGGAGTTTCAGCCGGAACTTCAGGAGTCAGATCGGTTTGATCTTCTCCGCCACATGCTGCAAAAAAGAAACACAAACCAATAACAGATAGAGATTTTTTCATTGTAAGAAATTTAATTGCCGTTTTATGAGTTCTTAAAATCTGCATTCGGCCGGTTAAATTCAAAAGATGTATCTTGGCAGCACCATTTTAATTCCCAATGTTGATGTGTTATGAGTAAAGAATTAGATTCGTACAAACTTGGAAATATCCGGGTAGTAATTACAGAACCCCACGACCCCAACCGGCTGCATGTGGATTGCAACGACGGCAACTACCACTCCGGGTTTACCATTCGTGTGTATGAGTATGAGAATTATAAGCGCCACATGAATCAGAAAATAACCACGGCGTACAAGAATCAGTACAATTCGGAGTGATCAGATGCGCTCTTCAGAACGGGTCAGGAGTTCCAGATTTTCGGGCTCACAATTTCGAGGCTATTACCCGCTGGGTCGCGAAAGTAGATGGAAACAGCGCCATTTGGCCAGGTAACTTCCGATTCAATAGAGATATTAGTCTTATCCAAAAACGCTTTCCATTGTTGAAGTTCCTCATCCCGAATTGAAAATGCAATGTGTGCGGATCCTTTGGCTTCGTGCAAAGGAATGATGTTACCATTCACTTCGGTCTGCTCAGCAGATGTATGAGCTGGATTAAAGATTAGCAGCATTGATTCGCCACAGCGGTAAAAGATATGCCGATCGGGTTCGTAAGTTACAAACTCCAGCCCGGGCAGCTGATCATAGAAATGCTTTGTTTTGTCAAGATCATCTGCATAGATACAGGTTTCAAGTATTCCGGTGATTTTCATAATAAATAGTCTGACTGTTTTTATACAGTAAACAGAATCAATACGGGATAATCAACTGTAAGATTACGGCAAAGAAATATACAGAATGACAAATAGGAAGATTCAAACCTATGGAGTCACAAAATCAGCATCGCATCACCAAAAGAGTAAAACCGGTACTTCTGTTGAATTGCATGCTCATAGATTTTTCGTGTTTCATCGAATCCCGCGAAAGCAGATATCAACATCAAAAGTGTACTTTTAGGCAGGTGGAAGTTGGTGATAAGATGATCTACTGAGCGGAACCTGTAGCCCGGTGTAATGAAGATGTCCGTTTCTCCTGAGCGTGCAGTGAATGTGCCACTCTCATCAGCGGCTGATTCCAGCACCCTTACACTGGTAGTGCCCACCGCAGTGATGCTTTTTGATCGGTTCAGTTCCTCAGCCTGCTCACCGGTTATCCGGTACCACTCACTGTGCATAACATGCTCTTCGATGGATTCAGTTTTAACCGGTGCGAAAGTACCAAGGCCAACATGGAGAGTCACCTCTTTCTTTTCTATTCCTGCTTTTTCAAGTTTAGCAAGAAGCTCGGGTGTAAAATGAAGTCCGGCTGTAGGCGCTGCTTTACTTCCTTCATACTTTGCAAACACGGTTTGATATCGGTCGGCAAGTGATTCATCCCGTTCGATATAAGGTGGAAATGGCGTGTACTTATAGGGCTCCAGTTTGGGATGATCCAGCGAATGGCTCAGTTCGATGGTCCGGATACCATCTTCAGCAATATGTACTGTCTTTGCAGTGATTCCTTCTAAAAGTTCGGTCTCTTTTCCCTCTCTGAACTTTTTCCCGGGGCGAACCATTGCCTCCACAACCCGGTCTGTTACTGTTTTGGTTACAAAAATTTCAATCTTCCCTTCATTAAAAAGCAGCCGGCACTTTTCAACCTTGCTGTTGTTTACGACCAGTGACGTATTTGATGGAAGATAGTGGCCGATGTTATAGAAGTAGTCATCTGTAATTTTGCCGGTTGATCTGTTATAGACCAGGAGCCTGGAGTGATCGCGCGGTGTTGCCGGCTTTTGGGCAATGAGTTCTTCGGGTAGGTGGTAGTCGAAGTCGATTAAACTGTATTGCAAGGGGAAAAAAATTTATTTTTAGCAGGTGTCTTTATATTGTACCCGTTGGGTATAGATCAGGAAAATAATAACCTACTACTTTAGCCGGTATGTGAAATTGCAGTGGAGCCCGGTGTGATTCTGAGGTTACGAGCTCCTCTTCCAATAACTGTTTGATGAGATCCGTGGCGGTGCGTTCACCCAAACCAATCAATCTGGGCACTTCCCCACGGGCGATCTCTCCACGCATCATTACTTCGGTCAATACGTGCTTTGCTTCAGACCTGAGCACCTTTTCATCAGGAAGTGCATCGTCTGCTCTTCGGTTTACATAACTTCCGATGCGTTTGTGCAATCCATCCAAAGATAGCAGCTTTTTCATAAATGAGATCTGATCATCCGCTATCTCAAAAAAGAAAGTGCTGAATTCCATCAATGCTTTTTCTGACAAATTCCCCCTTCCGTCATAATCTCCCCGCCTTGAACTGTCAGCCACAGCCAACATATTTTTAAAATCCTCAGCTCTGCGAGCAAAACCTCGTGATAATGTCCAAAGTCCATGTGAATCTATTCCCGCTTTGCGCATAAATGCATAGGTGAAAAGGCGGGACACACGGCCGTTTCCATCCAGAAAAGGGTGTATCCAGGTCAGGCGGTGATGGCTTGCCGCTGCTGCAATCAATTTTTTGTGACCATACACTGTATCCGATGCATACACCTCTTCAAACCGCTTCAGAAAATCCGGAAGACTTTCCCATTTGGGCGGAGTATGATTACCAACAACAACGTTTTCTTTTCGCAGTTCTCCGGGAACCATAATGAGATATTTATCCCGGTCCGGGTAATAAACCTTTAAAAAACTTTCCGGCACACGCTTGTAGAACTCTTCGTGTATCCAGCAGAGAAAGTTGGCTGAACAGACCGGAATATTCTCTCCCGAATCAAAACGTTCATCGATAAGCTTTTGAACCTCAATATGTGCAACGCTTAACAGTTGAGGCCGCTTATTCTTTTCATCTTTGCTATACTCCTTTTTTACAGCCCTCTCAATATCCGCTGGTGTGGTATGTTCACCTTCAATCCTGTTGGAATAATAACTGTTGATATGTCGCAACAAACGGGCGATCTCTTTTCGCGTAATGGGATGGACCATACCTGCAAGCTCCGCCGCATCCGCGTACACCTTCATCACAAGCTCTGCAAGGGTTCTGTTTTCCCGGGGAAACAATGGCTCCATATGTGAAGCACGATCAAACATGTTCGGTAAACTTTGCGGGTTAATTTACGGGTTTTTATATAAAGGCTAACTTATTTAATACCAGATTAATATCGGTAATTAATAAGAATATATAAAGAGAAGTATTGCGGGTTAATATGCGGGTTCTAAAATCGATAATTCAGAAGGGAAAAGATTGTTGTTATTTCTCTCGTAGGTTGACGCAAATTAACTGTACACCTTTTTTAAACCAATACGCCTAGCACTCTCTTAACCTGATTCACAATTCCATCCGGGCCGATGCCGACTTCGTCATGAAGCTGCCTTTGGGTTCCATGTTCAACAATTTCGTCCGGCACACCCATTATGGTAACCGGAATACCGGCGCCTTTGGCAGCAACATATTCAGCCACTGCAGAGCCGAAACCGCCCAGTTTTGTACCATCTTCGAGAGTGATAATATGCTCGTAATTGGCCATTACGTAATCGATCATTTCTGTATCGAGTGGTTTGGCATATCGCATATCGAAGTGGCCAATTTCAACTTCATCCCGTGATAAAATTTCACGGGCTTCTGTAACATAGTTTCCAATTGGTCCGAAGCTAAGAACGGCTGCTTTTTCTCCCTCATGGATGATTCTGCCTTTACCAATTTCAGTGGCTTTAAACCCTTCACGTACCTGCATGCCGGTTGATCTGCCTCTTGGGTACCGTATGGCCCAGGATGCATCATTATACTCTGAAGCAGTGAACATCATATCACGAAGTTCCTGTTCATCCATCGGAGAGGATACGATCATATTTGGTACAGCGCGCAGGTAGGATACATCATAAAGTCCGTGGTGAGTTGGGCCATCGGCACCAACAAGGCCGGCGCGGTCAATGCAAAACACAACCGGAAGTTTTTGAATGGCTACATCGTGAATAACCTGATCATAAGCACGCTGAAGAAATGTGGAGTAGAGTGCAGCGAATGCTTTTTTTCCCTGTGTTGCCAGGCCGGCAGCAAAGGTAACTGCGTGCTGTTCGGCAATACCCACATCAAAGGCTCTGTCCGGAAAGGTGTGCATCATTGGCCAGAGGCTTGAACCGCTTGGCATGGCCGGTGTGATGGCAACGATATCTTCATTCTTAGCGGCCAGCTCAACCAGCGCTTCTCCAAACACATCCTGATATTTAGGTGCCGGTTTTGCGCCGTTACCCGGTTTGGCTAAGGATTTACCGGTAATCTTATCAAACGGGCTGCTTTGGGCGTGCCATTTGGTCTGTTCACGCTCGGCAGGTGCAAATCCTTTTCCTTTTACAGTAACAATATGCAGCAATTTAGGGCCGCTTACAGTCCGGAGATCTTCAAGGTGACGTCGAAGTGCATCCACGTTATGGCCGTCTACCGGGCCGTAGTATTTGAACCCAAGTGCCTGGAATAACGCGCCTGGGGTAATGGCCGCAGTTGCAGCGCGTTCAAGTTTAGAGGCTGCCTTACGCATTTTATCGCCAGCGCCTTTCAGGTGGCCCAGAAGGTCGTAAATTTCGTCTCGCATTTTGTTGAATGTCTTGCTGGTGGTAATCTCGGCAAGATATTCTTTCAGTGCTCCTACATTGGGATCGATTGACATATTGTTATCATTCAAAACCACAAGCATGTCGGACTTCAGGGCGCCTGCATTGTTCAGGGCCTCAAAAGCCATACCACCCGTCATAGCACCATCTCCGATTATAGAGACAATTTTTTTATCAGATTTATTCAGATCGCGGGCAATTGCCATGCCTAAACCCGCAGAAATGGAGGTGCTAGAGTGGCCCACCCCAAAACTATCATACTCGCTTTCAGTGCGTTTTGGGAAGCCTGAAAGGCCTTTATACTTTCTGTTTGTATGGAATTCTTCCCTTCGGCCGGTTAAAATTTTATGCCCATACGCCTGGTGGCCCACATCCCAGATAATTTCATCATGCGGTGTATTGTATACGTAATGAAGTGCAACTGTAAGCTCAATAACCCCAAGGCTTGCTCCAAAATGTCCACCGTAAACGGAGACCAAATCAATAATGAACTCACGCAGTTCATCACACACATCCTGAAGCTGTTCCGGCTTTAGTTTTTTCAGATCATCAGGAGTATGAATATGTTCGAGCGTGGGTCCGGCCTTAGGTTTGTATAATTCCATCAGAGATTACGAGTCTTCATTATTACTGTTATTAGACTGATCAATCTGTTCAATTTTCAGAGTGGCCTGTTCCAAAGTATCCGTGCAGATCTTTGACAGACGCAGCCCTTCTTCATAAAGTTCAACAGATTTTTCAAGGGATATATCCTGGTCGCTTAGTTTTTCAACAATGGATTCCAGTTTCTCTAAAGCATCTTCGAAGGTTGGCCGTTCCTTATCAGGCATAATTATTGTGACTGCAGTAAGCTATTGGTTTAACTTTTATCGGAGCAGATAAAAGATTTGATCATTTTTATAAAGTACGCTACTTATTTATCAGCATCAACCCGACCGGTCAGGCACTTTGCCGAAATTGATAAAGATGTTGAACCTGAAAGAGGGTTAATTGTTGCCTTTCCAATCCATCTTTTTGATCGTTTCACCGTCTGATGTGAAGATTATGCCCCCGCTTAGGCTTGTATATTTTTGCCTGTTACTGAATTGATGGATCCGTTCAACCGCCTGCGATCCCGGATGACCAAACACATTTCGAAAAGCAAGTGATGCAACGGTTATCTCCGGCTCAACATACTGCATAAAGAACGAATTCGAGCTGGTATTGCTGGCATGATGACCCGCTTTATAAAGATCTGATTTCAGGAAGTTTCCATACTTACGTGCCAGTTGTCGTTCCTGATTTACTTCTGCATCACCCGTAAAGAGAAAATGATTTTTACCATGAACCAGCTTGAAAGCAACGGAATGATTATTTGGATTACGATCTCGCGGTGAGTCTTTATCAGGTCCCATTACAAAAAAACGAAGTTCCGGGTCTATATCAATCATTGAGCCGGAAGTAGCGTAGAAAACAGGGATCTGAAACTGTTCAGCGAGATTCATATATCGTTTATACAGTTCAGAACTGTAGGGATAATCGGCCTGGTATATTTTTCCAATCGAGAGATTTTCAATAAGATCGGGCATGCCACCGATATGATCAGCATGTGGATGAGATAGAATAACTGCATCCAGATGATCAACGCCCAGATAATTGAAGTAGGGTAAGAGTATGCGTTCTCCGCTATTGCTCATCGGAGACCACCTGCCCGCATCCACTAAAATGTGCTTGTCATTGGGGGTTTGAATATGAATGGCATCGCCCTGGCCAACATCAAGAAATGTTACCTGCATGGTTTTTTGTAAAGGCTTGTTGATGATCAGTTCAGCCATTAAGAAGTTCAGGCTGAGCAGCAGAAGGATTACCATTATCCACCGTACAGTTGGTATTCGTAAGGATGCAACCAGAAGAACCGCAAAGAACCAGACCAGAAACAGGGTTGCCGGGGATGTGCCGATAGCAAGATAACTGAAAGACTGGCTTCCAAGCATAAATGCCACATGTTCAATCCACTGGAGCAGAAGAGTAACCGGATATGCACCCGCCTGAAAGAATAGAGGAGAAAGAGGACTGAGAAGCACCAAAAGCAGACCGGTAGGAACAGTGAAGGAGAGAATCGGAACTACGAGTGCATTGGCGATGGGGCCAACAATTGCAAACTCACCAAAATAGTGAACCAAAATTGGAAACAGGCCAAGCTGAACTACTATCGAAACAAGTACAATGGTAATGAGGCCGCCTGTAAATCCATACCGCCATTTGCCGGGTACCAGGCGTTGTACTTCCGGCATCACCAGGAGTATGATGAAAACTGCAGCGAATGATAACTGAAATCCAACATCAAAAAGCTGGCGGGGTTCAATCAGCAGAATAATAATTGCGGCGACAGCTGTGATATTGATGGAGTTTCTGACTTTGTGAAACAACTTGCCATAGGTTAAGAGCCAGGCCATAAGTGATGCACGGCTCACCGAGGGGCTGAAGCCGGTGAGGCCCGCGTAAATGATAAGTATTACAGTAAGAATCAAAAGGCCTGACCATTTACCCGATCTGCTGCCCCAAAGCCATGGGATGAGTAACCAAAATGGAGCCACAATAAACCCCACATGCAAGCCGGATACTGCCATAATATGCGATAAACCCGCCCGCGAAAACTGTTGGCGTGTATCTGCAGTAATTTCTTGTTTATCACCCAAAAGAAGGGCCCTGGCGATGACAGCCTGCTCCTCATTAAAAATATCGTGCACATTGCCTCTGACTTTAGCCCTCCAAGTTTCCCAGCCAAAATGGGTGCTTGAAGATATTTCGAGAACCCGTTGTACCTCACCATGGCCTACAATTCCCCTGTCCAAAAGCCATCTGCCGTAATCAAATTCATGAGGATTGCGCCGATCGGGAAAGGCATAGAGGCGAACCCGAAATGTTCCGGTATCCCGCTGTGTAATTGCGTCATCGTACTCATTATCATCGTAGAGCCTTAGCCTGTATTGCCGGTGCCAGCTGTATGTGTCGTCAAACGTAGTTTTGCGAACATCCAGCTCATATACATTCCTTCCGCTTGAACTTTTCCCTGAATTTCTGATGGTACCCTCAACAATAATCTCTTCCCACTCATAGAGACTTACTGTTTCAAGGGCTTTGTAATCCGGAGCATCTTTAGATGCAGTAAAAATATAGAGGCCGGCTGAGGAGAGTATCACAAACAGGATGTAGAAGGTAATCGAAAGAGAGGAGTAGAGCACCGGGCGTACTTTTCTGAGTAAAAATTCAGCGATTATCCACAATAGAAAGATAGAAATGGTAGAAACAGTGAGTAATGGCAAGCTATCTTCAAAGAAAAAATGACCGGCACAAATGCCAATACCCATCAAAAACATAAGCCGTAGTGCCGGATATGCTGCGAATGGAAATTGATATGCATTTTTTGTCTGCATATTTGTATGAACCAAAACAAGCGAATTCCTTACAGTTTTTCACAGAAAAAGGAGAATTCACTTCATGCCAAAATTTAAACTCAGTTTCACATTTAACAGGATCTTTGCGATACTTGTGATCAAATGTAAAATGAGGCGTAAATGAGTTTCTCTTTTTTATTTACAATGTTTCTGATGCCGGTTCTTATCATAGCCGTAGCGGTTTATCTGGCAAAAAAAGGTCCAAAACAGCATGGATGATGCGCCGGTTTTAGCCGTGGAATTTGATGCATATGCAATAGCCGCATTTGCAGGTTACCTGCTCCTTTTGATTGCAATTGGGCTCTACTCCACCAGATTTTCATCCAAAGGGATTACAGAGTATTTCATTGGCGGCCGTAAAATGAATCGCTTTGTGGTGGCCCTGTCCGCAGTGGTTTCGGGCAGAAGTGCCTGGCTGTTATTAGGTGTTACCGGCATGGCTTACGCCCGCGGGCCATCGGCAGTTTGGGCTGTGGTGGGGTATATTGTGGTAGAGATATTTCTATTCATCTATTACGCCAGGCGATTGAGGGTCTTCACCGGGAATCGAAATTGTATAACCATTCCCGACTTTTTTGCTGAACGATTCGGCGACCACGACGGCAGACTGAGAATCACAATTGTTGCGATTTTTCTTGTCTTTATGATTGGGTACATCTCCGCACAGTTTGTTGCAGGCGGCAAAGCATTTGCATCCGGCTTTGGATTGGAGATGAATACCGGAATTCTGCTAACTGCACTCATTGTTGTTGCATATACAATTGTTGGGGGATTTCTTGCCGTGAGCCTTACGGACATGTTCCAGGCAATGTTTATGATTCTGGCACTCGTTATCCTGCCGATTGTAGCAATTATGAACTTTGGCGGTTTAACTGAAATTTTGCAGCAGCTCTCAGCTATGGATAGTGCATTTGTAGATCCCTTTGCAATTTCAGTTGGTGCAGCAATTGGTTTTGTGGGAATTGGCCTTGGCTCTCCCGGAAATCCGCACATTCTTGCCCGCTATATGTCGATAGATGATTCTGAGCAGCTAAAGTTCGCTGCAATAATTGGAACAATATGGAATGTTCTCATGGCTTGGGGTGCTGTTTTCATCGGGCTGGCAGGCCGTGCATATTTCCCCGATGTGAATATGCTTCCGGCGGGAGATACGGAAAATCTGTTCCCCGTGCTTGCTCAGCAACATCTGCACCCTGTGCTATTTGGCGTAGTGCTTGCTTCTATTTTTGCGGCAATTATGTCAACGGCTGATTCGCAGCTTTTGGTAGCAGCATCAAGCGTGGTTCGGGATGTGTATGAAAAAATCATCCGAAAAGATGAGGATATTCCTCAAAGCCTCCTGGTATTCTACAGCCGGATTGTTGTATTTCTGCTTGTGGTGATTTCGCTGGCAGTAGGGTATTTGGCTGAAGATCTGGTTTTCTGGCTTGTACTGTTTGCGTGGGCCGGGCTTGGGGCGTCGATCGGTCCAACCTCTATATTGGCCCTTTACTGGAAAGGGACAACAAGAGCGGGCATATTTGCAGGACTCCTCACGGGCACAGTAGTAACCTTCGGCTGGTATTACATGCCCGGAATGACGGATATTATCTACGAACTGATACCCGGTTTTCTTGCGGCACTTTTTGCAACATGGTTCGTGAGCTTACTTACTGAAAAAAGCGCGGATACAGAAAAAGCCTTCAGAGATATGTTTCCCTGAAGGCTTTAAAAACTACTCAAAAAGGTTTTTGATAAACCCAAAGAGGCCTTTCTTTTTCTTCTTGCCGGTACGTCCGCCTTCAAGCTGATCGAAGGTGGGTCGTGGCAACTCTTTTAACTTTTGATTGCTTTTTCCGCGTTTTGGCTTGCCGGGCTTTGAACGTTTGTTTGATCGGCTGGTATTTCGTTTACCTTTCTTGCCGGACCCTTTTTTGGGCTTATTGTCATTGGATGTGATCTTCTCTTTAACTGTGGTTGGCAGCGGAAGCTCTTCGGGTGCGTATCCAAGAGAGTCGCAAATGGTGTTGATATCATTGCGGTCCTGCTTCGATACGAGACTGGTTATTCTTGTGGCTTTTCCATCACCAACAAGATCAGCGCGCAGTTTATATTCGTTCACATCCTCGGGTACATCATAATTAATTACCTGAGTAGCCTTTTCAAGCGGCAGTTTAGCTGCGGATAAATCACCTGCCAGAAGGTGCTGTACATTACCGGAGGTGAACCTTTCAAATCGTTCTGTAAACGTTTTTTCATCCAGTTTTTCGTGCAGACTTACAGCTCTTTTATTGTTCTTTCGAAGAATCTTATAGAGGCGATCTGCCGTTTTTGTTGATGCTGTAAAAATTACAACAGCATCGGTCTTTGTATTATCAAGGTGGGCTAGAAGAGTGGTGATTTTTGATCGGGGCGGCACATTGATATAGTATTGAGTAAGATTTTTTGATACCTCAGGAATCTTCTCTTCAGATTTTGGTGCCTGCTTTTCAGCAGGTTTACTCTCTTGCTTCGGTTTTTTGGCAAGTGTAACAAGTGCCGGATCCTGCAGAATTTGCTTCTCTGCATCGCGCAGCTCTTTACTGTCTTTTGCAGCTGTGAAAATACGCTGGCATTTACCTATCACGCGTTTTGAAATAACTTCAACTTGCTGCCAGTCTGAAATCATTTCAGCCTGGTCAACAATCATCTGCTGTACTTCTCTGAAGATCATACGATTCTCTTCAAGTAAATGTGCAAGGCGACTGGGTGTGGCAACAATTACAACGGGACCCGCAGAAAGGGCTGTTTTTTGTTCTTTTTCATTGCCATCTTCAGTAAAGCAGGCGCTTTCGATGGATGAATGATAGCCAATAGCCCATATCCACTCATCAAGATGCTTGGCACGCTCTTTATCGCCGGCAAGTATAATTGCGCGCGTGCCCTGCCTTCGTTCGGATTGTGAGATCTCATTCAACAGAGAGATGAGATATCCTACTTCAGGCTTATCTTCGATTGTGGTGTTTATTACAAGGTCTTTTTTCTCCTGTACGGCTTTAAAAATTTTCTTTTGTAGTGGTGAGGGGCTTTCAATTTTTACATCTTTCAACCCCTTCAAAATATCGGAACGTAGTCGAAACTGATTAAACGACAATGGTTTACCTCTTCAATTTTTAAGGTCAATATTTCAATTAAAAACTGGCAAAAACGATCGTGCTGCCGGAAAAACTGTTCCGGTATATTTTGATGTGCAGCACCATTGGTATGATGTACACGCGTATTTGGCACTTCAAAAATTTTGCCAATGATTGTTCACTAATGTCAATGAACGAAGCTTACTTAACTTCACGAATTTTATGCAGATAGATGCTGCATAACAGTGCCATAACTAACAGGCCTGAAAAGCCAATGGCACCACCTTCAGGGCCAAACTGCCCTCCGGTAAGAATTTGAGGATCAGCAATGGTTGATTGGAAAAAAGATGTTTCCAAAACCAATCCGCTTACCGGCATTCCATAAATAACACCCTGAAAATAATTCCAAGAAAGGTGTAATCCAACAGAAATAGCCATGCTTCTGGTATAAATATAAGGATATGCCAGAACAATACCTGCAGCAGTAATATTTATGAAAGAAAGAATGGAAGAATTTGGGTTACTTGTATGTGCAAATCCGAATATGATTGATGACACGAGCACAGCCGCAATCATAGGATAGATCAATTGAGAGTTTTTGGGTGTGAATGCTTCCTGCAGGTTTCGTAAAAGATATCCCCGAAAATAGATCTCCTCCCAAACACTTACAGCTATCATCAGAACAAGTATACCGGCAACGGATCGGATAAACTCTGAGCTCATTTCTGCATCAGGACTGATATTGATTTGCAGATATCCGAATTGCCACATCACAAGAGTCATCAAACTCATCGTGAGAGCTGCAATAAACAGTCCCGCTCCAAGATCTTTCGCCCAGGTTTTACTAAGTGTAAATCCCATTTCTTTGAATGGGCGCTTATCGAGGGCAGGGCAGGCA
>JAFIES010000075.1 GCA_020832415.1 Balneolaceae bacterium
AGGAAGATCCACTGTGTCCATTTGTAGTAATTAGGATCGGTGGTGTCCACTTCCCGGTCCCAATCGTACGAAAAGCCGAGCATCTGAAGCTGCTCTCTGAACCGAATGATATTCTTCTCGGTAGTTATCTTTGGATGAGTCCCTGTTTTAACGGCGTACTGTTCAGCAGGCAGGCCAAATGCATCCCATCCAATCGGGTGTAACACATTGTAGCCCTTCATTCTTTTGTATCGAGCTAAAATATCTGTAGCTGTATATCCCTCGGGGTGACCAACATGCAAACCGGAACCACTCGGGTAGGGAAACATATCAAGTATGTAATATTTCGGCTTGTCGTGATTATCCGGTGTTTTAAAGGTTTTATTATCTAACCAATAGTTCTGCCACTTTTTCTCAATAGTTGTGGGATCGTATGAGCTCATCTGTTATCTTCTAAATTATTCTGCTTATTAATTCGAATAGCTTTAAAAGATAACGAAATTTGACGTTGGAAAAAGCCGCAAAAGAGATGGTTTAATCCACCCGGATATCACAATGTTCTTTTTAAAATCCCCTTATAGGCATCAATACGTCTGTCCCTGAAGTATGGCCAGATTTGTCTGTGATTTTCGATCGTTCCATAATCAACATCGGCCAGCTGAACTCCCTCCTCTTCATCCATTTCAATTAACATCTGTCCGAACGGACCACTGATGAAAGAGTTACCCCAAAATTTGATTCCTCCTTCGGTTCCCACCCTGTTAATACTCGCAACAAAACAGCCGTTGGCAATGGCATGGCTTCTCTGAACCGTTTTCCAGGCATCCAGAAATTCTACTTTCTCTGTATCACTCTCTTCAGGCAGGGTTCCGATGGCTGTAGGGTAAACAAGAATATCAGCCCCCTTTAACGCTGTAATACGTGCCGCCTCGGGAAACCACTGATCCCAGCAGATCAGCGTACCGATTTTACCGGCACTTGTATCGAACACTTTAAAACCGAGATCGCCCGGTGTGAAATAGTACTTTTCATAAAATCCGGGATCATCAGGAATGTGCATTTTCCGATAAATACCGGGGATGGTTCCATCTTTTTCAATCACAACCATGGTGTTGAAGTAGACACCAGCAGCTTTTCGCTCAAAGAGCGGCAGCAGAATTACAACGTTCAGCTTTTTTGCCAGTTCACAAAAATGGTCAGTAGATGGACCCGGAATGGGTTCAGCCCAGTTAAAATATTGCTGATCAATTTCGCGGCAAAAATAAGTGGTATTGAAAAGTTCAGGAAGTGCCACAAGTTGTGCACCCTCCTTCGCAGCTTGCTCAATGAACGATTCGGCTTTCTGCCTGTTTATAGTTCTAGATTCTATACAAGAATATTGAAGCAGAGCAACGCGTGTTGACGTCATTTGATTAAGATTTTTTGATGGATACTATTAATTGATAAATGAATATGAAGGGTATTACAGAACCATTTAGGGTTATGTAAAAATCTTCGATAATAAGTTAAAAAAGCGCTTTTATTTTATAAAAATTGATGAAAACCCTACCTTTACAGATCCAAAATTTTAACTATCTGTCCTGTCCTTGATAAGGCGACCTACCAATCAGAATAAATCACAAAATAAGAATATCATTCATGAGTATTGATTATAAAAATCAGCCAAAAAGTTCTGTCGAACTCGATTACCTCGGCCTAAGAAACAACGGATCTGCACTCTGGAACCTCACCCCCGCACAACTTTATGAACAGGCTATTAAAAACAAAGAAGCCGTTCTTACCGATAAAATGGCGCTGCGGGTTCTTACAGGTAAATATACCGGCAGATCTCCTGAAGACCGTTTTATTGTTGATGAAGATAGTTCTCGCGATAAAATTGACTGGAACAATATTAACAAACCGGTTAGCGAAGAAGTTTTTGATAATCTTCACAAAAAAGTGGTGGATTACCTCGATGGAAAAAGTCTGTACGTAAAAGATCTCTTCTGCGGAGCTGATCCCAAATACAGATTAAATGTGCGTGTTGTAAGTGAAGTGGCCTACCATGCCTTGTTTGCACATAATATGTTCATCAATCCATCAGATGATGAATTAAAAAACCATGAGCCCGGTTTTACGGTTCTTGCCGCACCGAATTTCCAGGCAGATCCCGAAGTGGATGGCACCCGCACAAACACGTTTATTTTGTGCAATCTCAAAAAGAAACTGATCCTGATTGGCGGCACTCTCTACTCCGGTGAAGTTAAAAAGGGCATTTTTGCCGTAATGAACTATCTCTTGCCGCAAATGAATGTAATGCCCATGCACTGTTCAGCAAATATGGATAAAGACGGTAAAACTGCCGTCTATTTTGGGTTGTCCGGCACCGGTAAAACTACTCTTTCGGCTGATTCCGATAAAATTCTGATTGGCGATGATGAGCACGGCTGGAGTGACAATGGAATCTTCAATTTTGAAGGCGGTTGCTACGCAAAAACCATCAACCTAACCGCGGATAACGAACCCGAAATTTTTGAAACCACTCAAATGCCAGGCACAATTCTGGAAAATGTGGTTCTGGATAAAGACCGTGTTCCCGATTTTGACGATGATTCACTCACACAAAATACCCGTTGCGCATACCCAATCTCATTCATCCCGAATGCAAGTGATACCGGGCTTGGCAACCACCCCGAAAACATCATTTTTCTCACCGCAGATGCCTTTGGAGTACTCCCTCCTATCTCAAAGCTTACTCCTGAGCAAGCCATGTACCACTTTATAAGTGGTTATACAGCTAAAGTTGCCGGTACCGAGCGTGGAGTTGATGAACCTCAGGCTACATTTTCTGCCTGTTTTGGTTCGCCGTTTATGCCGCTTCACCCAACCGTATATGCCGAACTGCTGGCTGAAAAAATCAGAAAGCACAATTCAAATGTGTGGCTGGTTAATACCGGTTGGACCGGTGGTATGTACGGCACAGGCAATCGAATGAGTCTTCTCCATACAAGGAGATTGTTGACTGAAGCCATCGAAGGAAACCTGAAAACCGGTGCTTTTACAAAAGAGCCGGTTTTTGGCCTTCAGATACCTGAAAACGTTGATGGCGTGCCTGTGGAAATTCTTAATCCACGAAATACGTGGAAAGACAAAGAAGCGTACGATAAAAAGGCAAAAGAGCTGGCAAATATGTTCAAAAAGAACTTTGAGCAGTTTGCCGACAAGGCCGGGGAAGATCTGCTGAAAGCAGGGCCATTGCTATAAATTCAGCTGAATAACCTGCTGTCGAAAGGAATACCTTCTGTTTCTGTAATTTTTATGTGTGGAAAATCGGGGTGCTGAGGGTTCAATACAACATTGTACTCAACAGGCACCACCACACTTGGCAAGCGCATGGCAAGGTGCAATCCGGAGGTGAGCCACTCATCTCCAAACTGTTGGGATTTCATTCCGTGTGGCAGATCGTTCCAGCCTTCCGGCAGTTCATTCAAGCCGGGTTTGTAGATTGAATGCTCAGGAATTTCCGCTTTAAAAACTGCGCATTCTTGAAAATAATCCCTGTTTTTGGTTCGTACCAACGTTTCAAGAAGGGCTAACGAATGTGACCCGGCTGTATACACTGCAGCTTTTCCTTCACTGTTGAATCTTCCCCCAAACAGCCGTGCTCCCTCACCAGAAAAAGCAGATTTGATAAATTTTTTATGGCAAATACGCCATAAGGTTGCTTGATCCATATCTTAAGCTGAGATGCCATGCTCAATTTGGCGCAGAGTACGTTCTACCAGCCGTGCTCCGGGTTCCGTTTTCATGAGATCGAGCGGTGTTTGATTGCCTAATGCATAATTGGGCTCTTTAAACCATACTGATGCTTTCTCCATACTGCCCAAAACATCGGCTCCCAAATCAGTGAGACGGGCTATTCGATAGGATCGCTCTGATTCATCAGGCGGAAGTATGCTCTCCTTTCTTCTCCTGTCTAAGGTTCTCGGAGAGATCAGTAGCAATGATGATAGCTCCATGTTTGAAATATCCAGGCGAACCTGTAAAAGTTTTAAGATATTGGTACCTAAACCTTTATTAATTTGATCAAATGCATGAACCCAATCCCATGAAATATAGGGAACAGCAGGCTCTTCCGTTTTATGTGCACTCTTTTTACGATCTTTTTCCATATCACGCCATTTGACTTATTGTTATACGTCAAATTGCAAATAATTTTAAAGACTTTCAAGTTTCAGAATATGAATCCATTTTTTCAACGTGATGAATATCCGTACATTTAGGCACTTAATTAGTTAGGAATATAGATCTATTAATTTATCTGAATGAGTACTCTGTCAATACCTGATTTTAACAATACCATCCCCATCGATCAGATTGGTGTAGAAGAGCGTGTAAGTCGTCTCAATAAGAGAAGTATAAAAAAAGAGTCGAAGCTTCAGGCGCTTAAACTGGCTTTAAGCATGATCGATCACACCACCCTTGAAGGAAAAGATTCAGAAGGGAAAGTAATTCAGCTTTGCAGCAAAGCCCGTTTACCGTACGCTCCCATGCCCGATCTTCCTCATGTTGCCGCAGTTTGTGTCTACCCCAACATGGTAGCCACTGCGAAAAAGGCGCTGCAGGGAACCGGCGTTAAAGTGGCCAGTGTGGCTACTGCATTTCCAAGCGGAATGGCCCAGCTTCACATCAAACTGGATGATACCCGTTTTGCGGTAGATCAGGGAGCTGACGAAATAGACATGGTTATTTCGCGCGGTGAGTTTTTAAAAGGAAACTACAGTTTTATTTTTGATGAGATTGCTGCCATTAAAGAAGCCTGCGGTGAAGCACATCTGAAAGTAATCCTCGAAACAGGTGAACTTGAAACCCTGGAAAATGTACGAAAAGCGAGCGATATCGCGATGTATGCAGGTGCCGATTTTATTAAAACATCTACAGGGAAAATATCACCCGCAGCCACACAGCCGGTAACGCTGGTAATGCTGGAGGCAATCCGCGATTTTTACCGCGAGACCGGAACCATGATTGGAATGAAACCGGCCGGTGGAATCAGAAAGGCAAAAGAGGCCCTTCAATATCTGGTTTTGGTAAAAGAGACACTCGGTTCTTCCTGGCTTACTCCGGATTGGTTCCGGTTTGGAGCAAGCTCACTTACCAACGACCTTCTTATGCAAATCGTAAAGCAAGAGACCGGCGTTTATCAGAGCATCAACTATTTTTCGAACGACTAAGCTGAACCTGAACGATTATGTCTGACATTAAAACAGAAGAAACCATTGACAAAACCAGCAACGGTTCTCCAAAGCCTACTTCGCCCAATTCGGATCTGAAGCTCGATTTTGCATCATTCTGGGAATACAGTCCTGCACCCGAGAGCAGTGATTTTGTAGAGATTGATGAAAAATACAACCACTTCATTAATGGCGAGTTTGTTGAGCCTGTAAAAGGCCGTTACATGAAATCGATCAACCCGGCCACAGAAGAGGTTCTTTGTGAATTTGCGGAAGGTACATCGGAAGATGTGGATAAAGCGGTAAAAGCGGCCAGAAAAGCGTATGAAAAAACCTGGTCGAAACTTTCCGGAAATGAACGCGGCAAATACATCTTTCGGATTGCACGGATGATCCAGGAGAGAGCCCGCGAACTCGCCATTATTGAGTCGATCGATGGCGGAAAACCTATTCGTGAATCCCGCGATGTAGATGTACCCCTTTCTGCCGCATACTTCTTTTATTATGCCGGCTGGGCCGATAAACTGAATTACGCTTTTCCCGGCCGCAAGCCAAAATCGCTCGGTGTTTGCGGACAGATCATCCCCTGGAATTTCCCGTTGCTTATGCTTGCATGGAAAATTGCCCCCGCCCTTGCAACCGGTAATACGGTAGTATTAAAACCGGCAGAATCTACCCCGGTAACTGCGCTGAAATTTGCCGAAATCTGCCGTGATGCGGGCCTGCCCGATGGTGTTGTAAACATCGTGACCGGTGCGGGACAAACCGGTTCAGAAATTGTAAATCATCCCGATGTAAACAAAATTGCATTTACCGGCTCCACCAATGTTGGCAAGATTATCCAAAAATCACTTGCAGGAACCGACAAGAAATTTACCCTTGAACTGGGCGGAAAAGGCCCGAACATCGTTTTTGAAGATGCCCCGCTCGATCAAACCGTAGAGGGAATTGTTAACGCGATATTCTTTAATCAGGGCCATGTTTGCTGTGCGGGTTCACGGCTGCTGGTTCAGGAAGGCATTGCCGAACGCCTCATTCAAAAACTGAAAGACCGGATGGAAACCCTCATTGTGGGTGATCCTCTCGACAAAAATACCGACATTGGTGCCATCAACTCCAAGGCGCAGTTCGAACGCATTCAAAATTACCTGGAAATTGGAGTGAATGAAGGTGCCGAAATCCATCAGAGCTCTTGCCAAATTCCGGAAAACGGATATTTTTGCAGGCCAACCATTTTCACCAATGTGAGCCAAAGCAATCGTGTTGTTCAGGAAGAGATTTTTGGTCCGGTACTTACAATCCAGACGTTTCGCACACCTGATGAAGCGATCGAAAAAGCCAATAACACACCGTACGGCCTGGCAAGTGGTGTCTGGACGGATAAAGGCTCCAAGATCTTCAAAGTTGGGCAGAGTGTACGCTCCGGGGTGATGTGGTCGAACACTTACAACAAATTCGATCCTACCTCGCCGTTTGGCGGCTATAAAGAGAGCGGTATTGGCCGCGAAGGCGGATTGCACGGCCTCTACCCTTACATCAAGTTTTAAACCATTTTATTCAGCAAACGAAAAACCAATGGCAGACCGATTAGAAGTCCTCAAAACGTATAAAACATATGTAGGCGGAAAATTCCCCAGAAGTGAGTCCGACCGAACCTACCGCGTTACCGATGTAAAAGAGAAACATATTGCCAACGCTTGCCGCTGCTCTCGAAAAGATGTGAGAGATGCTGTGCTTGCTTCACGATCAGCTTTTGGCGGCTGGAGTGCCCGTTCGGCATACAATCGTGGCCAGGTTTTATACAGAATTGCCGAGATGCTGGAAGGCAGAAAAGAGCAGTTTATCAAAGAGCTTGAACTTGCGGGTGTAAAAGAGAAAGATGCCCGGGCCGAAGTGCATACTACAATCGACAGGCTGATCTATTTTGCCGGATGGACGGATAAAATCAGCCAGGTGTTTGGTACAGTGAACCCAGTAGCTAGTGCTCACTTCAATTTCAGTTCGCCCGATGCAACCGGAGTTGTGGGCATCATTGCACCTGATAAATCCCCCCTGCTCTCCGCAATATCACTGATTGCACCGGTTATCGCATCAGGTAACAGCTGTGTGCTGCTCGCATCCGAAACAAACCCGCTGCCCGCTGTTAGTTTTGGTGAAGTTCTGCACGCTTCGGATGTGCCCGGCGGTGTGGTAAATATCCTCACCGGCTACCGAAATGAAACCGTTGATACACTCAGCAGCCACAAAGATGTAAACGCTGTGTTCAATACAATAGCCGACAGAGAAACCCGGAAACTTATCGATGAAAATGCATCTATAAGTGTTAAACGTGTAACTCACTACCCGGCTGAAGATTGGTTTTTGGATGATCATGAAAATCCCTATCTGATTCTTGAGTTCATGGAAACCAAAACCACCTGGCATCCCGTTGGTATTTAAGTTTACAACGAAAGTATGAGATATTTCCCCATTTTATTTGCAATTGCCCTGCTGATTTCATCCTGCGGAACCACAGAATCGGTAACTGAAGCCGATCCCGACCGTCCTGTATTTGATATAGACGAAGAAATTGCAGAAGAGTACATCGCTGAAGAGATGGACGAATTTGACCGCCTTCTTTACGAAAACCGCAGCCGGCTGAGTGACCGGTTTGCCACCATTGAGCACGATATTCCTGATCTGTTTTTACGTGAAGTGGTTCGTGAAGAGAGCGAAGCAGAACGATATGCAGGTTTCCGTGTTCAGATTATCTCCACCCGAAATGTAGCCGAGGCCGATTCACTTCAGGATGACTTTCGGGCGTGGGCAAACGAACGTTTTGATGGATATGATCCCGAAGTATATGTCTTTTTCAGGCAGCCTTACTACCGTGTGCGAACCGGTGACTTCAGAGACAGAAATCAGGCCATAGAATTTTCGCGGCTGCTAAAAATTCGCTACCCCGAAGCATGGGTCGTTCACGACAGAATTGAACCAGACCGTGCTCCCGGTCAAAACAGAACCATCCGCTTTCAGGAGAGAAGCCCTTCATTGATAAATGTTGTGGATGAGTAATAATCTGTATGTAAACATACAGAAGCATCACAAAGTATACATACTCTTTCCCTGGTTTTTGTTTGCTTATCAAAGTATATGCAGACCTTATACCTCAATGATCTGTTTTATTAACGCCAACAAGGTTTAAAAAAATATTCTGCGTTTTATTCGGACATTCTGATTTTACCGATGCCTATTATCCGGACAAAACCTTGTGTCTATTTGCTTTGATGGCATGATTGGATTATTATCGGACATTGCAATCGGCGGAAAGGCTGCCGATAAATACATGTTATTTGCCTACACTCTTCTAAGTTCCGAAATAAATTTTCAATTCATTCATCAGTTGCTAAATATACGCCATTGACGTACTTTCCATAAAAACAGAACGTTCCCAAATGGAGTTCTTTGAAACGCCCATATTTACGAAACTGATTCGAAAGCTGATTTCAGATGAGGAATATCACCTGCTTCAATTGCAGTTGTCTGTCCGACCAGAATCCGGAGACATTATCAAAGGAAGCGGTGGAATTCGAAAACTGAGATGGGCTGGATCGGGGCATGGAAAAAGAGGCGGTATCCGGGTGGTTTATTACTATATCACTGAGGATGAATAAATTTATATGCTCTATGCATATCCAAAGAGCAAAAAGGACGATCTCACTGCAGATCAATTGAAGCAACTAAAACAACTGATTGAGGACCAATTGTCATGAAAGATGAAATGTTTAATGAATTACTCGAAAGCGTCAAGCAGGCCGGAGAGATTCGAAAAGGCAAACGTAAACCATCCAGACACACTTTGATAGAAGAGCCTGATGTTGCAGCGATTCGGGAAAAGTACGACATGACCCAACAGGAGTTTTCTTCATTGCTTGGTATCAGTGTGGGTACCCTTCGTAACTGGGAACAAGGAAGGCGTAAACCTCAAGGTCCGGCCAAAGTTCTTTTGAAAATTGCAGATAGGAGACCAAAAGCAATTTTGGAATCTTTAACGTAATCTATCGTCAAATAACCAGCGATTCGTACGATCGGTATACGGTTAAGTGGTCGATGGATTTTACCCGGTTCCGCCGTACAACCGCAAACCTTTATGGAGCCAAACAAATTTCAAGTTTCTTTATCCATAATTGTGCAATCTTCTTTGATTCCCAATTTATCATTACAATTCATAAATAAATATGTATTGGCTCCATAACCAGCGTTTTAACATGGATTTGGCCGATTATTGACTTTGTTGAGAATATTCAGAGTTGCAGTAATGTACTATTTCTTATTGCTTTAATAGATCGCATTGGTCACGGCGATTAAACGCCAACCCTTTCTCTTACCTTCTCGGTGCATTTTTCCGGCTTCTATGACCGCTTTCTCGGAATCGAGTGATGTATATTCGTCATATGCTATGGTTATCGCACGGATAAATACTCGCTCAAAATCTGCCTCTAACCCTGTCTAAACTCGTAAATCTGTAAAAAATGTAACATTTACTCCAATAGGTGTAGCAACAGTTCCCATCAGTTTAATCATCTTAAACAGGTCTGAGAATCGGCTCAATAAGAACTGTTTTATGAAAATGAGCAATCTCAGGTAAGTATCGGGAATACATTCAAATTGCTTCCATTCTCTTTTTTAAGAGAAAATCATCAAACACATAATCTAAATTTTTCAATTTTGGTTTTGTTTAAAAGATGGAGATCACATAAACGGGGGATTCGTTTAAAAAGAGAGAACATTCATGTATAAACTAACCAGGCAGAAAACAAACTACGACATAGTTGCGGGCATACTATTAATTCTTCTTTTCTCTATTGGATCTTCCACATACATCAGCACATACCATGAAATCCAGGCAGAGGCTTCGTTCTGCGATGCCGGCAAATTCGAATATTCGGAGTCCTATAATTTTGATTTCGAAGAGATATTGAAAAGGGGTACAATTCGAATGATTACGAGATACACCTCCGGTACTTATTTTTTATACGAAGGAAAAGACCGTGGTTTTGAATATGAACTTGTTTCCCGTTTTGCAAGAGAGCACGGTTTAAAAGTTGAAGTAGTGCTTATCAACCCCGGTGATGATGTTATTGAGATGTTAAATCGGGGTAAAGGAGATTTGATTGCTAAACATGTAGCTGTTACTTCAGACAGGGCTAAGCTGGTTGCATATTCCAGGCCTTATGATATGGTTTTTTCGCAAACAGAAATTGAGCGATCAAATCATCAGTATGCTCCAGATGATTATTATTACAATGAATCAGATAGAGCCTTTTTGGAAGAAGAGACTTTTGCCTGGGCTATGCGTGATAATTCCCCGCTTCTGAAACAGAAAGCAGATGATTTTTTGCAAAAACATTTTCAGCTTCGGGAAACAGATGGCCGGATTCTGCGATCTGCATTTCTAAATCAACTTCGCCGCCTCTATTTTAATGATGATAACCTGGCAAGAAATTTCCAGAACCGTAATTATGATACCATTCATACCGGCTATTTGTCTCCATACGATGAAATGATAAAACAGGTGGCTGAAGAGTCAGGGGTGGACTGGAAATTGGTAGTAGCTGTGATGGCGCAGGAATCCGCATTTAACCCATATGCCGAAAGTGATGCCGGTGCATTGGGTCTGATGCAAATCATTCCCCGATTTTCACTTGTTGAGAATGAAGAAATGCTTTATGATCCCGAAACAAATATTCGTGAAGGTGTGCGATATCTCAAAAAGCACTTGGATAATAACGCCCATCTCGATTCCCTTAACAGGTATTCGATGGCATTAGCTACGTACAATGTTGGCAGCGGAAACATGGCCGATGCAAAACAACTGGTGGTTCAGCTGGGAAATAATCCTGATGAATGGAATCATGTTGCTGAGGCCTTACTTATGTTAATGCATCCGGAATATTATGAAGACGCCCGATACGGTTACAAGCGAGGCACCGAAACCGTTAACTATGTGAAAGATGTACTGATCCGGTATAACAGATACCATACAGTTTTCAAATGGGCTGAACATACCGAAGATCTGGCCAGAGGAGATTTTATGGTTTTGCAACTCGCAATACCTTAAACCGACTTGCCATGCCTCTCTAATAAAATATAATAGATGTAACAGTTATCGTGAAAGCTTTGATGATATTGGTACGGAGAACATAATATCAGAAAGATAAAAGTTTCTGCAGAGAGGTCTGTTAATAGAGGCTGACAGGTATTTTTTAAAGTTAAGAATTTCAGAGAGAATTTATTTTCAGGAGACAAACATGCCCAGTGGTTCATACCGTTTTTATGCCGGAGAAGGTCCTGTTGTGGCTGTTGCACTTCATGACGGCCATGATGTACGCAGCGAACTCGACCCCCTTTATAATTTAAGTAGTTCGCAAAGGCTGCGTGAAGAGGATCCTCATACAGGGTTTCTTACTTCTATTGTACCGGTTCGTGTAGTTGTGAGGAAATCGCGGTTTGAAGTGGACCTGAATCGTGAACGCAGTATAGCCGTCTACCGTACCCCGGAAGATGCGTGGGGCCTCAACGTCTGGAAAGTAATTCCTGATGATGAGTTGATTGAGAAATCACTCGCCATCTATGACAAATTTTATGCAGATTCAAAGGTGTTCCTCAGCGGCATCATCCTGAAGTATGGCTACGTTGTAGTTTATGACATTCACTCCTACAATCATATGCGTGGAGGACTAACCGAAAAACCGGCCGATCCTGCAGCCAATCCCGATGTGAACCTGGGCACAGCAAATCTGAACAGGGATGTGTGGGGGAAGGCAGTTGACGGGCTGGCAGAAGATCTTCGCTCATTTAATTATCTGGACGGCCATCTTACGGTTGGTGAGAACATCCGATTCAAAGGAGGCCACTATTCAAAATGGATTCAGCAGGAGTTTGGCGACCAGAGCTGTGCCATTGCTATTGAGTTTAAAAAAATCTTTATGGATGAATGGACTCATAAATATGACCCCGTGAAACTCAGTGCACTTTACAATGCTCTTAATTTTACCCTTCCGTCATTGTTGATTCATAGTAATAGTATAGCGGAAAAACGAATGGGAGTACTGAAATGAGTAAGATCCGGGATTTTGATGAACCATTCGAAGAGATAATAGTAGATGTTACTCAGAAGCTGAGTGAAGACAAGCAAGTACGAATGGAACTACCGGATGGTGGATTTCTATACTTTGATCGTCCTCTTCCTTTTCTGGTGGTTTTTCGCCAGCCGGCGGATGGTGATAAAAGACCGCTTAGCCTGTTGGCACGCTCTCAAACATCTTTCCTGTTAGCACCGGCCAATAGTAAACCGGAAAACCTGAAGGCACTCGTTCATGCTATTGCTAAAACAATTTCAAAAACAAGCGGTGCATTTCTGATCATTGAACTTTGGGCCGAACAACCCAAATCCAAAGCAGGTGACAACCCTCTGCAGAATGACAGAGGGACGGTGAAAAAGTCTGCCAAAGCCAATCCTGCTGCAGATTTTCAGATCAGGGCCCCGGGCGAAGTACCCTACTCAAGTGTAAACTACCTGAAAAAAAACCTGGAGAAAATCAAAATCGGTTATCAGAATGCAACAGCAGAAATCGCATTGGAATACCGCCACCCTCCCGGCCTTCCTCAATTAATGGGATCAGATAACTTAAAAGAACTGGGAGCCCTGCTGATTGGACTTGAAATCCGCCCGTTTTACATCAATTCCGAGACAGGTGACCCATACCCTCTCCTGCTCAGAAAACTGGCCCGTGATCTCTCGAAAGCACTTAACCGGACATTCTTCGAGTTCGTCAGAATTCAAACAAACCTGAAAGTTTCACATTTTCATATGCTTGGACGCCGGATCATGACACGTTCGGCCCGTGAAATTGACGCTAAACTGGCCCGAATCGACGATAGTTTCAGGTTTCTGCTGCTGGTTACACCCATAAACATTCAAGAAGCATGGGAGTACTTCAATAAAAATCATTTTAAGAAAAAACCGGCATTCCATTACAGGCTGATGTCGGAAGATCCAGAGATACTCAAGCGCGAGCTCTACAATATCTCCATTGAACGCGTAGAAGACCCTACCCTGGAGTTTATGTTTCGGGAAAAACGGAGTGAACTCGATAAAATGCTGACTCTGCTTACAGAACGCGGAAAACCCGAATTCATGCCGGGGAGTATGCAATACTACGGCCCGCTTGATGAATCGGTAACCAAACTTGCAGCAGATTTGCTGTCGGCCATCCCCCGGAATTCTGATAGCGGCGAGAGCAGCATTATAACACCGAATGAATTTGCCGTAATGGCCCGCAAAGAGATCAATTACTACCGTGAACAGCATGATCCTGTTAATGCAGAGGTGTGTGTGCAGGATGATATCGCCGGGCTGCTTGTCTCAAACGGAAATTTGTATATAGGTACAGATGCAAGGATCTCAGCTATTCGGGCAGAGGCATTGATTCAGCATGAAGTGGGCACCCATATCCTTACCTATTTTAATGGCAAAGCCCAGCCACTCAAACTGCTCTATTGCGGATTGCCCCGCTACGAAGAGCTGCAAGAAGGTCTCGCGGTTCTCAGTGAATATCTTGTAGGCGGACTGACAGCCAGTCGTCTTCGGCTTCTGGCGGCAAGGGTAATTACTGTTCAGGCCATTATGCGTGGCGCTGGTTTCGTCGAAACATTTCACATTCTGCATGAGGATCATGGATTCGATGCCAGACAGGCTTTCACCATTACGATGCGAGTGTATCGCGGGGGAGGACTTACCAAAGATGCGATATACCTGAATGGGTTGGTGCGGGTTCTCAAATGGCTGGAAGATGGAAATGAACTTGAACCCCTTCTGATCGGAAAAATCCGTGAAGACTATGTACCACTTATTAATGAGCTGCTCTACCGGCGCATGCTGCATCCGGCGCCACTGAGTCCGCGTTACCTTGATTTTCCCGGAGTCAGGTCGAAACTTGAGCAACTAAAAACCGGATTATCCGTTTTAGATTTACTGCAAGTATAAATATTTCAACAGATTACCAACTATATAAAAACAGAGAGAGAGAAATGAGAATCGCGCTAATCATCAATGATATTGAAACCGAAAAATCGGGTTATACATCCGTCTATTTGGGGCTGAAAATGCACAATCAGGGTCACGAAGTCTATTTTACCGGAGTTGGAGACCTGGTGTACTATCCGGATGGACATATGGGGGCAACGGCTAAAAGAGCACCGGGTAATAAATACAAAACCTCAAAGACCTACTTGCAGGCTATCAAAGGTGATAAGGCTATCGTGGAAAAGATAACAGCAACTGATCTGGATGTACTGCTGCTTCGAAACGACCCCGCCTCGGAATCCGTTGGCCGCGGATGGGCTAAAAACGCAGCTCTGATTTTTGGGCAGCTCGCCCTCAGACACGGTGTAATAGTCCTCAATGATCCAAATAGCCTGTCGGAAGCAGTCAACAAAATGTATTTCCAGCATTTTCCAGAATCCGTTCGGCCACGGACACTCATCACGCGCGACCCAAAAGAGATCCATAATTTTCATAAAGAACAGGGTGGCAGTATGATCGTGAAGCCGCTTCAGGGATCCGGCGGTGCCGGTGTTTTTCTTGTAAAAAAGGATGGTGCGGTAAATCTGAACCAAATGATTGAGGCGATAAGCCGCGATGGTTATGTAATTGCCCAGGAATATTTACCTAAAGCCACCGAAGGCGATGTGCGGTTATTCGTGGTAAATGGTGAAGCACTTGAATGGAAGGGGAAATATGCTGCGCTTCGTCGTATCAATAAAAATGAAGATATGCGCAGTAATATGTCAGTAGGTGGATCTGCGGAGAGGGTGAAAGTTGATGATACGATGCTCAAGATTGTCGATATAATCCGGCCGAAACTAGTCATGGACGGCATGTTCATGGTCGGGCTCGACATCGTAGGCGAAAAGCTGATGGAGATTAATGTATTTAGCCCCGGCGGGCTTCAGGGTGCAAGCAAACTGGAAGGCGTGGATTTTTCTATTCCTGTAATCCGTGCCATCGAAAACAAGGTTCAGTATAGAATTGAGTACGCGGATCAAATCAATAACAAACTCCTGGCCACGATTTAACGAATCAGTGTAGTTGCTTAAAGTCAATCTGCAGATAAGTGAGAGTAGATATTTTACGGATATCTATAAATAACCGGGACTGTACAAGTATTCAACATACTGCTGATGGCCGGGATTATCATGATTCCCTCCCATCTGCGGTTATTCCTATCGATTTTTCTGATTCATCATTGATCTCGTCTTAAAGGAGAAAAATTCAATTCGGACTGCATCCTGAAATTGTTTGTTTTGATGACATGATTGGATGATTCTCTGACGGTCATCTGGTATAATAGATGACTATAGATATATTCTATCACACAATAATCTGATCCAGCAATTAAGTTCAAAATTGATATAAATGGCTTCTTCATAAATTTGAAACCTCACTTTATGAATCCCGTAATTCATAACTATTTAATTAATCATATCATGTTATGAACTATATCAAGATCACTTTTTTACCACTTTTATTCATTATCCTTGTGAGTACTCTGAGTTTTGCCCAGTTCCTGCCTGAAAACTCAACAGATTGGTGGATGGAAACTGATGATGGGGTTATGCACTACGTTTTGGAAATTGGGAATAACCCTGATCCTGAAAACACAATCGTAGTTCTTCATGGAGGGTACGGAGCCGAGCACTCCTATCTGCTGGATTTTCTGATACCACTGTCGGATGACTATAGGTTTGTATTGTACGACCATAGAGGATCTCTTCGAACTGAAGCTCCTGACAGTACAATAAGATTCGACAATTTTGTCAGTGATTTGGATCACCTCAGGCATCAGATGGGGCTCGAAAAGTTACATCTTATAGCTCACTCAAATGGCTCAAATATAGCCCTGGACTATTTAGGCACGAATCCTCAACATGTGAAAGTTCTGATTTTACTATCACCCCCATTGAGTTTCTTGCATTCAGACGCATTTTCAGAATCAACAAATAGTTTGCTTGCTGATTTAATAATAACTCATCGTTCTGAAGTAGAATCTTTGGAGGCAGAGATCAACTCTGAAATTGAGAGAAAATTACAAGATTTGAATCTCCATGATACCGACAATTTAACGGATCGGGAGAGATCGGTCAGAAACCGAATTGAGTATGCTGCCTGGCACACGGCCAGTGCCGATAACTGGCCATATGTACGAAATGCCTTCTATAATCCCGATGTGTTCAATCATCTTACAAATAATGTTGACTCGGAAACATGGCGGGCCAGAACACTTCGTAAGTCTGCCGCTTTTGTTGATGCAGATGTGCCTGTCCGGGTAATTATAGGTGAATCAGATTATGTGGATCCTAAAGCTATCATATGGAAAAGTATCATTCATCAAACAGAAGATGGTGATCTGACTGTCCTGGAACATGCGGGGCATAATGCCTGGATCGACAAACCGGAAAAGTTCAAAGAAGCATTACAAATATATCTGAATGAAATTACAGGCTTTTAATACGCATACATAGATAGTTAACTGCACAATTTTTGATTAATGCCCTAACATACCATTGACCCTATACATTAAACCTGAATAGCATCACGTCGCCATCTTTTACAACGTACTCTTTGCCTTCCTGGCGCATTTTCCCGGCCTCTTTGGCCGCTTTTTCTGAACCGAGTGATGAATAATCGTCATATGCTATGGTTTCCGCGCGGATAAATCCCCGCTCAAAGTCGGTGTGGATCACCCCTGCGGCCTGTGGTGCTTTGGTCCCCTTTCGGATGGTCCATGCTCTCACCTCTTTTGGTCCGGCTGTAAAGTAGGTAATCAGCCCAAGATTTTCATAGGCAGCCTGGATAAGGCGATCAAGCCCGGAATTTTCCACTCCAAGCTCTTCAAGGAACATCTCTTTTTCTTCAGGTTCCAGTTCGGCGATCTCCGCCTCTATTTTAGCGCAAAAGGTTACCAGGTTATCATTGAACTGGTCCGCGATCTTCTGTACAAGTTTCACATACTCATTCCCGCTGTTTATATCCCCTTCTGCCACGTTACAGGCGTAGAGAACCGGCTTGGCAGATAACAAGAAAAGATCTTTGTAGAGCTCCTTATCGGCATCATCGGCCTGGAATGTACGGGCAGTATTTCCCTCTTCAAGGTGGTTTTTGAGTGCATCCACCACTTCAAACTGCTGTTTGATTTTTTTATCCCCTGTTTTAGCTTGTTTTCGCAGATTCTCAGCTCGTTTTTCAACGCTCTCAAGATCTTTCAGAATCAGTTCGTCCTCAATGATGCGGATATCCCGTTCCGGATCTACGGAACCTTCCACATGGATAATATCATCATCATCAAAACAGCGTACTACATGCACAATAAGATCTACTTCCCGGATGTGTGAAAGAAACGCATTACCTTTCCCCTTCCCTTCGGAAGCCCCCTTTACAAGACCGGCAATATCCACAAATTCGATGGTAGCCGGCAAAACCTGACCGGGTTTAAGAAGATCTGCAAGTCGGTTCAGGCGCTCATCAGGTACTGGCACCAGGCCAATATTTGGGTCAATTGTACAAAACGGGAAATTTGCTGATTCTGCTCCTGCATTACTCAGGGCATTAAAAAGTGTTGATTTTCCAACATTTGGAAGGCCTACTATGCCACATTTTAAACTCATACTACGTGCTGTTTATATATTTAATAGTTTTTTTGCTCTGTGAGATAATTCTGAGCTGTATAATTTTTAATCAAGAGAAGCCTGCTGAACAAATTCCATGGATGGCAGTACCACGGCCGTTTATTTTACATAAACGAGTTCATAATATACGCAGCCTGTATCAATGCCAATCATCATCTTCTTTTTGATGGGATACGGACGTGGTGTATGGCCGAATATCACTGTTTTTTCCCAGGGAACTTCAAATGCATTAAGATGCTCTCTGCCCCAGAGATAGAAATGGCTGGACTCACTATCGGCTTTACTTTCAGCAATGCTTTGGTGAGGTGGCGCTCCGGCGTGTACAAAAAAGTAGTTGTCGGTTTCGTAATAGAGTTTGGTCTCCTTATAAAAATTGAGATGAGCCGGCGGCAGATCTTTCACAGATTTCGGGTTATGATACGATCTAAGTGTTGTATCACCGCCATTATAGAGCCAGTTTTCAACGTTGTTCGATTTGAGTGCATCCAGCAGCATCTGTTCGTGGTTTCCTCTCAGGAAAACGCACTCCCTGTCGTACCGCACATCCAGCAGAAATTCTACAACTTCGCGAGAAGCAGGACCCCGATCAATATAATCACCCACAAAAACGTGTGTGGCGTCTTTATAAGGCTTTAATTTGTTCCAGAGCGTCTTCAGTGTGCGTACACAACCGTGAATATCTCCAATCGCTACGATTTCTTTATTCATTAACGACTTGAGGCTTCTATCAAGCCTCTACCTTTTTTATTGATTTTATTTTCTTTGATCAGGCTTTTGAGGATGGCATCGAGAATTCCATTTACAAAATTTCCGCTCTTTCTTGTTGAGTAGCGTTTTGCCAGCTCAATCGCCTCATTGATGGTTACCTTTGTTGGAATTTCATCAAAATTGAGCAGTTCAGATATTGCCATACGCAGTATCAGTTTGTCAATAACGGCAAGTCTGTCAACCTCCCAGTTATTGATATGTTTCTCAATCATTTCATCATGATCTTTTGCAAAGTCAACAGTAACCAACAGCAGTTTTTCGGCAAATTTTATCGAATCGGTATCGTCTTTCAGTGTGTGTTTGATGATATGTTTGGTAGCATCAACGGTAGAATTTTTGCCTAAATCAACAGCATATAGGGCTTTTAATGCAGCTTCGCGTGCGGCTCTTCTGTTTTGCATGGAATTTTTCAAAATTTTCAAAGACCTGTAAAATACGATTCTTTATAAAGAGCTGAAAGAAGCATTCGTTATTTTCATTGCATATCAATCAAAAGCATTGCTATATTTGGTGAATGGGTTCATAGCTCAGTTGGTTAGAGCGCCACGTTGACATCGTGGAGGTCGGCAGTTCGAATCTGCCTGAACCCACTCCCCTTCCAAATCGTTGCCTTTCAATTTTACTATCATCTTCCTGATATCAAAACGAATTTATCCGGTTAAAAGGCTCAAAAAGTTTCAAATAATTAACTCCTCAAAGAACATTTCACTAAATCCGGGACGAAAGCAGCTGAAAACTTTTTTCGGGAGCTGCGGATTTGTTATTTTTCAGCTTACCTTTTAAACGAATAGAAATTCACAGAATTCACATAGAAAACCTGATGTCAGAAGATCTTATTACGCTTACCTTTCCTGACGGCGCCCGAAAAACTTTTCCAAAACACAGCACAGGCCTTGAAGTTGCAGAGAGTATCTCAAAAGGACTTGCCCGAAATGCTTTCAGCATTACACTTGATGAAGATGTCCTTGATTTAGATCGCCCGATTGATCGGGACGGAAAAATTTCGATCAATACCTGGGGATCGGAAGACGGACAGTACACATTTTGGCACTCTTCCGCCCACTTGCTGGCAGAAGCTGTGCAAGAGCTCTACCCGGAAGCAAAGTTCGGAATCGGTCCGCCCATTGAAAGCGGATTTTATTACGACATCGATTTTGGCGACAGATCATTCGGGCAGGATCAGCTCGCAGCCATTGAAAAGAAAATGCTCGAACTGGCAAGAACCAAATCGGAGTTCAAAAAAAGGGAAGTGAGCAAAGATGAGGCCCTGAACTTCTACAAAGAGAAGAACAACGAATATAAAGTTGACCTGATCAGCGAGCTTGAAGAAGGTACAATCACATTCTACGAGCAAGGTAATTTTACAGATCTCTGCCGCGGCCCTCATCTGCCCGATACATCACCAATTAAAGCCGTAAAACTGACAAAAGTAGCCGGTGCATACTGGAGGGGTGATGTGAACAGCAAGCAGCTTACCCGTATTTACGGTATCACCTTCCCCAAGCAGAAAATGCTGGATGAGCACCTCGAACAGATTGAAGAGGCTCAGAAACGGGACCACAAAAAACTTGGCAAAGAACTGGGCATCTATATGATGGACAGCATGGTAGGCCCCGGCCTTCCGCTCTGGCTGCCCAACGGTACTGTTCTGAGGAGAACACTGGAGGCATTTCTGCGTGATGAGCAGAAACGGCGTGGTTACCAGGAGGTGATAACCCCTCATATTGCAAACCTTGAGCTTTATAAAACCTCCGGACACTATCCCTATTACAAGGAGTCTCAGTACAACCCGATGGAGGTAGACGATGATGAGTATATGCTCAAACCGATGAACTGTCCGCATCACCACAGAATTTATGCAAACGATCTGAAAAGTTACCGCGATCTGCCGGTACGCCTAGCGGAGTTTGGCACTGTGTACAGGTATGAGCAATCCGGCGAACTGAACGGGCTATCACGGGTGCGTGGGTTCACACAGGATGATGCTCACATCTACTGCACACACGATCAGCTGAAAGATGAAATCAAACATGTGATCAACCTTACCCAATATGTATTTAACACATTTGGTATGCCGGTTGATATTCGCCTCTCCTTCCGTGATGATAACGAAAGCAAGTATGGCGGCGATTCCGAATACTGGGAACGCGCTCAGAAAGAGATCAACGAGGTAGCTGATGAGCTTGAGCTCGATTACAAAATTGTAGAAGGTGAAGCCAGCTTTTACGGCCCCAAGATCGATTTTATCATTCGTGATGCGATCGGACGTAAGTGGCAGCTTGGTACCGTTCAGGTTGATTATGTTATGCCTGAGCGATTTGATTTGACCTATGTAGGATCAGACAACGAAAAACACAGGCCTGTAATTATTCACCGTGCACCGTTTGGATCAATGGAGCGCTTTGTAAGTATTTTGATTGAACATTTTGCAGGAGATTTCCCGCTGTGGCTTGCTCCTGTTCAGTTTGCAATCCTGCCTATATCGGATGATTTCAACGATTATGCCAATGTTTGTGCCGAAAAACTGAACTCTATTGGAGCCAGATATGAGGTAGATAGCCGCTCAGAAAAAATCGGGGCAAAAATCCGCGATGCTGAAAACCGAAAAATTCCGTATATGTTTATAGTTGGTGAACGCGAGCAGGAAGAGAGCACAGTTTCTGTACGCCGCCATAAACATGGAGATATCGGAACGTTTCCGTTCGATGAATTTTTAGGTAAAGTAAAGGAGGAGATTGATTCCATGGAATTGCCTCCAAAACCTAAAAAGTGAATCTGAATCATTTTTATTTACTCAGATTCAAAAAAAAGATTATTTTAAAACCAAACTACAACAAAACACAGAGGTAACTTATCGCAAAACGACGCACACCCATTAGAAGAAGAAATGACGATCGTCCAAAAGTAAACGACGAGATCAGGTCTTCAAAAGTACGGCTCATCCGCCCGGATGAAGAGCATGAAATAGTATCTATAGACAGAGCACTTGAAATTGCCGAACAGTTCCGAATGGATCTTGTAGAAGTAGCCCCGGATGCAAGTCCGCCGGTTTGCAAGATTATTGATTTCGGTAAATTCATGTACGAAAAGAAGAAAAAAGAGAAAGAGGCCAAGAAGAAGCAGCACGTAATCCAGGTGAAAGAACTGCGATTCAGGCCAACAACAGACGATCATGATCTTGAATTCAAAACACGCCATGCCCGTGAGTTTCTCACAGGTGGCGATAAAGTGAAAGCAACCGTACAGTTCAGGGGACGTGATATGCTCTATACCGAGCAGGGTGAAAAACTTCTGAATGAGCTTGCTGAATCACTGGATGATGTGAGTAAAATTGAATCCAAGCCAACAATGGAAGGCAGGCGAATGATCATGATTTTATCACCGGCCAAAAATTAAAGATCTGCTTTTAATACATTGTTTTACTCCTTATCTTACTAGTCTTTAATTTTTCAGATAAAAGAGCGAATTATGCCCAAAATGAAAACGAAGAGTGGTGCTAAAAAACGTTTTAGAGTTACCGGTTCAGGTAAAATAAAGCGTAAGAAAGCATTTAAAAGCCACATTCTTACTAAAAAATCCAGCAAACGGAAAAGAAATCTGACACAGACTACATTGGTTAACGATGCCGATGTAAAAGCAGTTAGAAAAATGCTTCCTAATAGCTGAAAAATTTAATTATTAATCTCTAAACGTTAAAAAAATGCCACGTTCAAGAAATCTGGTGGCTTCCCGTCGCCGTCGTCGCAAAATAATAAAGCAGGCGAAAGGCTACTGGGGCAGACGCAAAAACGTTTATACCGTTGCCAAAAATGCGGTTGAAAAAGGTCTTCAGTACCAATACCGCGACCGGAAAGCACGAAAGCGCAATTTCCGAAGGCTATGGATTACACGAATCAACGCTGCTGCTCGCCTCAATGGAACCACCTACGCTAAGTTAATCCATGGTATGAAAGAAAACGAAATTGTAATTAACCGCAAGATGCTTGCAGAAATCGCTGTTCGGGATCCCGAAACATTCTCAGCAATTGTGAAAGAAGCAGTTAAGTAACTTTCTTACAATGATATTTAAAACCGGCAGCCATTCAGTTGGCCTGCCGGTTTTTTTTTAACAACTATTTTGACCATCAGCAGAATTCGGTAAGAATTATTCAAATCTTCCATTCATGTTTAACAGCATGTACCGTATATTTGAAGCTTAGCAAATAAAGAAAAATCACTTTACATACCATCTATATCTACACATTTCACCATGATTGAAAAAATCGACGAGATTAAGACCTCCATTCAAAACTTCTCTATTGAAAATGAATCCGATCTTGAGGCTTTTCGTCTTGAATTTCTCTCCCGAAACGGAAAAGTACAGTCGATGTTCGGGTTGATGGGCTCTGTTCCGAAAGAACAAAAAGCTGTTGTTGGTAAATCAATGAATGAGGTTAAAATCCTCGCTCAAAGCCGGTTTGATGAGGCAAAAGAGACATTATCCACTGCTACCGAAAAAGTTTTCGGTGCTCTTGATGATATTTCACTCCCCGTTGAACCAACATACACCGGCTCTTTTCATCCGTTAACCCAGGCACTCGACGAAATCAAACAGATATTTCTGCGACTGGGCTTTAACATTGCAGACGGCCCCGAGCTGGAGGATGACTTCCACAATTTTACTGCACTCAATTTCCCTGCCGATCATCCCGCCCGCGACATGCAGGATACCTTTTTTATCCGAAAAACAGATAATCCTGATGTAGATGACCTTGTTCTGAGAACTCACACATCACCCGTACAGATACGGCTGATGAAAGATCAAAAACCACCGGTTCGATCCATTATGCCTGGGCGGGTTTACAGAAACGAAGCTGTTACGGCAAAATCTTACTTCCAGTTCAACCAGGTAGAAGGCCTCTATGTGGACGAAAAAGTGACCATGGGCGAACTGATAGAAACCCTGGTGATGTTCGCACGGCTGATGTATGGTAGTGATGTAAAATACAAAGTGCGTCCCTCCTTCTTCCCATTTACCGAGCCGAGTATAGAGATGGATGTGTGGTGGGAAAATGAAAAAGGCGGCCAGTGGCTAGAAATTCTGGGGGCCGGCATGGTTGACCCCAATGTATTTGATGCAGTAGGTGTAGATTCTGAAAAGTACACCGGATTTGCATTTGGAATGGGTGTGGATAGAATTGCCATGCTACGTTATGGAATTGATGATATCCGCCTGCTTTACGACAACGATATTCGCTTTCTCGAACAATTTAAATCCTAACAACCTGACTTTTTGCAGTTTTTTGGTACTGCAGTTAACGATTCTCTATTTCTGATATGAAAATTTCGTACAACTGGTTAAAAGAATATACTGACGTAACCCTCACTCCCGCTGAAACAGCCGATAAGCTGACACTACTCGGCCTTGAAGTTGAGGATGTTGAAGAGATCGGTTCTGATTTTGAAAATTTTGTTGTGGGAGAAGTTCTCGAAGTACGCACGCATCCCAATGCCGATAAATTACAGATCTGCAATGTGAATACCGGTGAAGAAACCGTGCAGATCATTTGTGGTGCTAAGAATGTAGCTGCCGGACAAAAAGTGCCCGTAGCCAAAACCGGTGCTACCATCCCTGTTCCCATGAAAGATGGAAGCTATCTCACCATCAAAAAGGCGAAGTTACGAGGCGAAACTTCCAACGGCATGATCTGTTCGGAGTCAGAGCTTGGCCTGAGTGACGATCACTCAGGGATTATGGTGATGGATGCATCACTTGAAACCGGCACGCCACTCAAAAAAGTACTTCAAATGGAGAAAGATTCTGTATTTGAAATAGGACTCACACCAAATCGCCCCGATGCAGCCTGCCATATTGGAGTAGCGAGAGATTTAACTGCAGTAACCGGAAAAGAACTGAATAATCCATATAAGGAAACCGGGGTTTCTGAGGGTTCGATTGAAGATGAGATCTCAATTGTAATTGAAGACAGTGACAAATGCCATCGCTATGTGGGTCTCATCGTTGATAATATTAAGGTGGGTGAATCTCCGGCCTGGCTAAAAAACCGGCTGAAAGCAATCGGATTACGGCCAATCAACAACGTTGTGGATGTTACCAACTTTGTACTTCATGAAATTGGGCAGCCCCTGCACGCCTTCGATTATAACCTGATTGCAGATAAAAAAATTATCGTAAAAAGTTTTGAGGAGGAGATCTCTTTTACTACTCTCGATAGTGTTGAGAGAAAGGTTCCTGCGGGTTCACTTTTCATCTGTGATGGAAACGGACCGGTAGCCATCGCAGGAGTTATGGGTGGAGAAAATAGTGAGGTAACAGACAGTACCGACAAAATTCTGATTGAGAGTGCTTATTTTGAGCCTTCGTCCATAAGAAAAACATCCAAACAGCTGGCACTTCAAACTGATAGTTCTTACAGGTTTGAACGTGGAATTGATCCTGATGTACAACTTCGGGCAGCGTACCGGGCTGCAGAACTAATTGCTGAGTTAACCGGAGGAACCATACTGAAAGGATATGCAGATGTGCATCCGGTCAAAACTGAACCTAAAGAGGTTTCTCTTCGGGTTTCGAGGGTGAATCGCCTGTTAGGCACAACCCTTGATATGAATTTCATCACATCAACTCTCGGCAAGCTTGAAATTGAAACTTCCCGAATAGATGATGATACAGTTCTTTGTACCATTCCAACATTCAGGCCGGATATTTCTCGCGAGGTTGATCTGATTGAAGAAGTTGGTCGTGTATTTGATTACAATAATATTCCGCGACCTAAAACAGCTCCATTCTTTTCGCCGGAACGCTTGTCAGACTGGGAAGTTTTCAACCAAAAAGCGAGGAATATTGCTAAATCTCTTGGCTATAAAGAGATCACAACAAATTCGTTACTATCAAAGAAAGAGGCCTCTCTCCTATCAGATAAGTCCCTGCACATCGATACCCTGAACCCGGTTTCTCTGGAGAACACAACGCTAAGAACAGATCTGATTGGTGGTTTTTTAAAAGTTGCTGCCTATAATTTTAACCGAAATGCCACACAGCTGAAGTTTTTTGAAGTGGGTCATATTTTCAGAAAGAGTGATAAAGGCACATGGATTGATGGTGTTGAAGAACACACCCGCCTCCTACTTGGCGTAAGTGGCAATAAATCACCGGAAAGCTGGCAGGGAAAAGAAGAGCCCTATTCTGTTTTTGATCTGAAAAAAGATGTAGAAGCACTCTTTACAGAGCTGAAGATTTCTGACGAACTGATTAGAAAAGCTGATGGGAACCTCGCACTTACATATAACTATAACAATACAGTAGTTGCGAAGCTTTCATCTGCCGATTCCAATCTTCTGAAAGGGTTCGATGTTGAACAGGAAGTTTTCACAGTTGAAATTGATGTAACCAAACTATTTGAACTTGGCATTGGCAGGCAGGATGTTACCTATAAGCCGGTACCAAAATTTCCAGTTTTCGAATTTGATGCAGCCTTCACAGTTGACAAACAAGTACGGGCAGGTGAACTGGCTGATCAGATTAAAAAAACAGCCGGAAATATACTCAAATCGGTACATGTATTTGATGTTTATGAAGGAGAAAACCTTGGAAATGAGAAAAAAAGTATTGCATTTAGGCTTACTTTTTTAGATTCTAATAAGACGCTGAACATCAAAGATGTAGAGCCTGTAGTTAAAAAAATTGTGCAACAACTTGAAAAGAGTGCAGGCGCTAAACTCAGATCCTAATAATCACATTTAACCATGAACGAACTCCATAAAGAGACTTTCCAAAATCTTTTAGAGCAGATACGCGTTCAGGTACAACAGCTGAAGAAACAAAACAGAGATCTCAGTAAAGAAAATCAACGACTCAGATTAAAACTTAATGATGTTCACAAAAGCCAGACTGATATATTTTCCAGTATCAGTGAATCTGAGCGAATAGCTATGAAACATCATGTTACCGGTTTAATTGAGAAAATAGACAGGCATCTCGATGAGTAATATGCAATCTATTAAAGTAACCATCCTCGGAAAACAGATACCTCTCAAAGTTCACGAAAGTGAAGTTGAGAATACCAAGCGCATTGCTCTGTACGTTGATGAGAAACTGAAGATCTTTCGAAATCAATTCTCGAATCAGCCCGATTCAACCATTATGATACTAACCTGCCTCAGCATAACAGAGGAACTATTTGAGTTACGTACAAGGTTGAATCAGACAGAGCACAGAGAAGATGAAATCATGGAGCAGATCAACAAAGAGGTTTCAAAGCTTCTCAAAGAAATAAGCTGATATAAAATCTATGTACAGAGGCGAGCGATTTAATAGTTATACACATCTGATTGGTTGTGTTGGTTCCTTAGCCGGTTTGGCCGTGCTGGTTTATGTTGCTGTGGCTTCCGGCGATCCCTGGAAAATGGTGAGCTATACAATTTACGGACTGTCACTGCTCGCACTCTACACGTTCTCTACGCTTTACCACAGTTTTAAGGGAAAACTGAAGCAGATCTTTAAAAAGCTCGATCACATTGCCATATACCTATTGATAGCAGGCACCTACACCCCATTTACTCTTGTTACGCTTCGGGGTGAAATCGGCTGGACCATCTTTGGAATTGTCTGGGGCCTCGCATTGATTGGCATTATACTCGACATTGCCCACAAACACGGCAATAGAACCATTCAGCTTGCTATCTATCTCATTATGGGCTGGATTGCCATATTTGCAGCTGAACCTCTACTGAACGAGATATCGGTGCATGGATTCACCTGGCTTATTACAGGCGGATTATTATACACAATGGGTGTAATTTTCTATGTTCTCAGTGAAAAACACAGGTACGCTCATGGAATCTGGCATCTTTTTGTTCTTGCCGGCAGTCTTAGCCATTTTGTAACCGTTGTTCAGTTTGTGTGATTACTCAGATGCACAGTGGTATTCCATTACCTTCTCACTTCTCAAATTGATACCTTTCCACTCATTATTTTTTTGACCTAACAGTTTATATGCCAAATTCTGTACGTATATTTTTTATAGCTGACATTGTGGGTGAACCGGGTTTATCGCTTCTTGAAACTATTTTCCCGGCCCTGAGAGATAAGTATAAACCCGATTTTATCATCGCAAATGGTGAAAATTCTCATGAAGGCAGAGGAATAAATCAGGAAATTGTAAAACGGCTCTATAAACTCGAAGTAGATGTAATTACTGGCGGTAACCACTCTTTTGATAAGTGGAAAATCTTCTCTTACATGAAAACGGACGAACGTTTGCTGAGGCCGCTCAACTACCCAAAAGGCAATGCAGGATATGGATATGGTATTTACCCTTTGAAAGATCGGGATGAGAAAATTGCAGTACTGAATCTTCAGGGACGTACATTTATGCAACAAATTGATGATCCGTTTTCAACTTCAGACTGGGTACTTGAACGAATAAAAGCAGAAACCAATCTCATCTTTGTTGATTTCCACGCTGAAGCCACAGCTGAAAAGATTGCATATGCCTGGCATGCCGATGGTGATGTATCTGCAATAGTAGGAACACATACACATATTCCAACCAACGATGCCCGGATTTTCCCGAAAGGAACCGGGTATATTACAGATGCGGGTATGACCGGTCCGTTTGATTCCGTTATTGGAATGAACAAAAAAACATCCATCAACAGGTTTACACTCGGAACACCTCAACGTTATTCCATAGCGGACAAAGATAACAGACTTTGCGGCGTGGTTGTGGATCTCGAGACTGATAAAGGTACTTGTACAAATATTGAGCCGGTGATCTATCCTGAATTCCAAAACAAGAAACCGTAACATGGAGAAAGAAACCATTCTGCGTTGCTCTGCCGTTACCAAAAATTTTAAATCTGAAGCCGGTGACGGAGAATTGAAAATTCTTCAGGGTGTAAATTTAGATGTAAAACAGGCTGAAATTGCTGCTATTGTCGGCTCGAGTGGAAGCGGAAAGAGTACCCTGCTACATATACTTGGCGGCCTCGACCGGCCAACCTCCGGTGATGTCTTCTGGCATGGTGAATCAATTTATAAGCACAAACCCGACAGGCTTGCCGAGTTACGAAATCAAAATGTGGGTTTCGTTTTTCAGTTTCATCATCTGCTGCCAGAGTTTACAGCCATTGAGAACGTGATGATGCCTGCCCTCATTAAAGAGGTTAAATTTTCTGAGGCAGAAAACCGAGCAGAAGAGCTGCTTGAACGTTTTGGAATGAAAGAGCGGCTGCACCATCGCCCCTCTCAGCTTTCAGGTGGTGAACAGCAGCGTGTTAGTATGGCGCGTGCCCTAACCAATCATCCGTCCATTATTCTTGCTGACGAACCTACCGGCAACCTGGATGAAAAAAACACTGATACGATACTCTCACTCCTTCTGCAGCTTCGCGAAATTGAGAATGTTGCCATTGTTTTGATCACCCATGAAGAAGAAATTGCCGCTAAATGTGACACTCGCTACACTCTGCAAAACGGTGTACTGGAAGGCAGCGAAACTGTTCTCTGACCGGTCTGTTTTTACTTGGTTATAAGACAAAGTAATTTTAACTTTACTGTTCTGTAAAAGAATTGTATTTCACACATTGACTAAGCGTTAACAACCATTTTTTATGAGTAAAAAATTATCGAAAGAGGATCTGGAACAGGATATTCTGATTGAATACTCCTCAAGATTCATGTACTTCTACAATCAAAACAAGGCTACTGTGATTGGCGGCGGCCTTGGAATTGTTCTTGTTATAGGTCTCATTATAGGCTACGTATTTTACTCCAATCAGCAATCACAACAGGCTCAGGTACTTTTGGGAGTTGCTGAACAAGCTCTAATGCAGGGTGATATTGAGAGAGCACTCTACGGTGATGAAGACGAATTTACTCTTGGCTTTGTACAGATTGCCCGGAATTATGGACGTACAAGCTCCGGAAATCTTGCCAATTATTATGCAGCAATTGCAGAGTTTGAACTGGACAACTACGAAGAAGCACTTGAGTACATCAAACGTTTTTCTCCCCCAAGAGGAATACTTGGCGTTGCACCGATCTCGATGCACGCAAACATTTTGATGGAACTCGGCAGATATGAAGATGCTGCCCGCCAATTTGAACGAGCTGCAAACTGGGATGAAAACAGTTCAACAACTCCTTACAATTTGTTTGAAGCTGCCCAGGCTTATATGGAAGCTGGAAATAACCAGAGAGCCATTCAGCATCTGGAAAATATACTTGCTGAGTATCCAAACAGCCCGCAAGCTACACGTGCTCAAAGAATGCTTGGGATGATTGCAGCCGGTTAAGAAGCTGTATTAATTGTTTTGAATAAAGTCAGTCTGATGAATAATCGAACTGGCTTTTTTTATTACATATTCCGTCTGTACTGTCCGCCAACTTCGTAAAGTGCACGAGATATCTGGCCAAGTGAGGCAACTTTCACGGTCTCCATCAGCTCTTCAAATAGATTTCCGTTATTTCTGGCCACTCGTTTTAATTGGTTTAATGCTTTCTCTGCAACAGCTTCATTCGCTTTTTTGAATGCATTAAGATTCTCAATCTGCTGAAGTTTCTCTTCTTTGGTGGAGCGAATCAGTTCTACTTCTTTATCATTTTCCGATTGATCCTTATCACTCATGAATGTATTCACACCAATAATTGGCAGCTCACCGGAGTGCTTTAAGGATTCGTAGTGAAGGCTCTCTTCCTGAATTTTTCCTCGCTGATACATGCTTTCCATCGCGCCAAGCACACCCCCTCTTTCTGTGAGTCGGTCAAATTCCGTTAAGATTGCTTCTTCAACAAGATCAGTGAGCTCTTCAATGATGAATGAGCCCTGCAGCGGATTCTCATTCTTTGCAAGCCCCATCTCTTTATTTATAATTAGCTGAATTGCCAGGGCACGGCGAACCGACGCTTCAGTTGGTGTGGTGATCGCCTCATCAAATGCGTTTGTGTGCAGCGAGTTACAATTATCATAAATTGCCATGAGAGCCTGCAGCGTTGTACGGATATCATTGAATTGAATCTCCTGTGCATGCAACGATCGGCCGCTTGTTTGGATATGATATTTCAGTTTTTGCGACCTGCCGTTTGCTCCATACCTGTTCTTCATCGCGATCGCCCAGATTCTTCTGGCCACACGCCCAATTACAGCATATTCAGGATCGAGCCCATTACTGAAAAAGAATGAAAGATTATGAGCAAAATCATCAACACTCAAACCTCTGGACAGATAATACTCCACAAACGTAAACCCGTTCGAGAGAGTAAATGCTGCCTGCGTAATTGGGTTGGCTCCTGCTTCCGCAATGTGATAACCGGAAATTGAGACCGAATAGTAGTTTCGAACTTTATTCTCTGTGAAATAGCTTTGCACATCGCCCATCATCTTCAGGGCAAATTCAGTTGAAAAAATACAGGTATTCTGTGCCTGATCTTCCTTCAGAATATCGGCCTGAACAGTACCGCGCACTACCTGAATGGCATCAGCTCTAATTTTTTCGTAGATATCTTTGTCTACAAGCTGATCCCCGCTTAAACCCAGCAAACCAAGTCCAAAGCCGTTATTGGTTGCGGGTAATTCGTTTGCATATTTTGGTGCGAGCTGTTCTTTTTCCTCAAAAATAGAATCAATTCTTTTTAGAGCACTCTCCCATTTTCCTTCACTCTTCAGATAGCGCTCCACTTCCTGATCGATAGCTGTATTCATAAACATGGCCAGAATCATCGGTGCGGGACCGTTGATTGTCATAGAAACAGACGTGGTTGGCGCTGTGAGTTCAAATCCTGAATAGAGTTTTTTCATATCATCAAGCGTGCAGATGCTTACACCTGAGTTACCGATTTTACCATAAATATCGGGCCTGTAATCGGGATCTTCACCGTAAAGCGTTACCGAATCAAATGCAGTGGAAAGACGTGCAGCAGGCATGCCTTCACTCACATAGTGAAAACGCCTGTTGGTTCTCTCAGGAGTGCCCTCACCGGCAAACATTCGTGTGGGATCTTCTCCCTCCCGCTTAAATGGAAATACACCGGCTGTGTATGGAAAATATCCGGGGAGATTCTCTTTGAGCGCAAACCGAAGTCTGTCGCCAAGATTTTTGGTTTTTGGAAGTGAAATACGCGGAATTTTAGTGCCGCTTAACGATTCCCTGTACAACTCGTTCTTAATTTCGCGATCACGAATTTTTACAATAAAATGTTCTGATCGATATTTCTCATAAAGTTCGTCCCATCCCTCGAGAATTTTTGTTGGCAGCGGATCAAGTTTAACTGCCCAGTGCTCTTCCATCTCGTCGAGTCGTGAAATAAGCAGTTCACCATCTTCCGGGCTCCAGTTTTTAATCTGCTCCATAGTTCCGCGAACCTGATCCAGTTTCGAGGCGATTTCAACCTGCTCCTCAGCCCATTGATGGTAACTGTGAATGGTTTCAGTAATTTCGGAAAGATATCGCTGCCGTTTTCCGGGAATAATAGCCTGTATGTGTAGATCTTCTGCCGGTGAATGATTTTTATAAAGTTCAGGCTGCCAATTAAATGGAAACTTTTCATTGATCTGTCTTACAATTGCAGCAAACAAGCGATGGACACCTTCATCATTGAATTGCGCTGCAATGGTGGGATAAACGGGCATTTTATCCGGTTTGATGTGCCAGTCTCCCCTGTTTCGCTGCATCTGTTTTCGCACATCCCGAAGGGCGTCGAGTGAACCTTTTTTATCAAATTTATTGAGAACAACAAGATCAGCCAGATCAAGCATATTGATCTTTTCGAGCTGAGTGGCAGCTCCATATTCATGAGTCATTACATAAATCGGTATATCACTCAATTCAATGATTTCGGCACCACTTTGCCCAATTCCGCTTGTTTCAACAATAATCAGATCAAATCCGGCTGATTTACACACTGCAATGGCTCCTTTCGCTGCATCACTGATCGATTTATTGGATGCACGCGTTGCCATACTACGCATAAATACCCTGTCGGTATCAATGCTGTTCATTCGTATACGGTCTCCAAGCAGGGCACCTCCCGTTCTTATTTTTGAAGGATCAATCGAGATAACGCCGATTTTCAATTCATTAAACTCAGTGAGAAAGCGGCGGATAATTTCATCGGTCAGTGAACTTTTCCCGGCACCACCGGTACCTGTGATCCCCAAGACTGGAATTAACTTTGTATTTTTTTCAACAGCTTCTCCTTTAAGTATCAGGTCATTTCCATCATACCCTGCAATCTCACTAAATCCGTTTTCAAGAGCCGTAATGGTGCGTGATACCGAATTCAGGTCTCCTTCCAGAATTTTCAGTGGTTCTTCCGGTGCAATTTCTGTTGTGTTGAAATCACACTCCTTCATCATAAAGTTAATCATCCCCTGCAGCCCCATTTTGCTGCCATCCTCAACGGAAAAAATGCGGGTTACACCATATTCATGAAGCTCTTTGATCTCTCTTTCAACAATCACTCCGCCCCCGCCGCCAAACACTTTAATGTGAGATGCATTTTTTTCACGAAGCAGATCGATCATATACTTAAAATACTCAACATGCCCGCCCTGATACGAGCTAATAGCAATTCCCTGGGCATCTTCCTGAATGGCACAATTTACAATTTCATTAACCGAACGGTTGTGCCCCAAATGGATAACTTCTGCACCGGTAGACTGTAAAATTCTGCGCATGATGTTAATGCTGGCATCATGGCCATCAAACAGACTTGCTGCTGTTACAAATCGAACTTTATTAACCGTAGAAACCTTCTCATACATAGGGTTTCTTACTGATCCTGTATTACTTTTTGCTGATTTCTTTTTACTGATTTTTGTAGCGTCTGACATAAATAAATTTTCGTGATAATAAATTCGGAAGCGTTTCCAAGATAACGATTATAGCTGATATTATTAACGATTAAACACCACTGAATGATTCCCTTTACATTATTTAAACGTGTTTGTCGATTGTATCAGTCAGTGAATTAGCTATTAAGCAGTATAAAAGCCAGGGTATTCTGAATTTGTCAATAATCTTCATGTTTGATGGTACTTTACGTACCTTACAGCATCAAATAATCATCTCAACGCATTGAATAAAACAGGCTTAACATCATACGATGCCATTGTGGTTGGTTCCGGGCCAAACGGACTTTCTGCAGCTATACGCCTTGCTCAAAAAGGGTTGCATGTAAAGATCTATGAAGCAGCAGAAACTGTTGGCGGCGGGATGAGAACCGGGGAAATTATCAGGCCGGGATATTACCATGATATCTGCTCGGCGATCCATCCAATGGGTGTTTCATCACCCTTTTTTAAGCAACTTCCTTTAGAAAAGTTTGGGCTTAAATGGATACATCCTGTTCATCCTGCAGCTCACCCTCTTGATGATGAACCCGCTGCAGTTCTCTACAATGATCTTCATGAAACGGCATTTCATCTGAAAGAGGATGAAAAAACATATCGAGAAATTGTTGAACCAATAGCAGAAAACTGGGATCAGTTGACAAATGATTTTCTCGGGCCGCTCCGAATTCCATCAAACCCCTTTAAGCTAGCTTCCTTTGGCTTGAAGGGCCTTCAGCCTGCATCCATCTTTCAAACCCGGTTTAAAACTGAAAGAGCCAAAGCCCTTTTTGGAGGCATGGCCGCACACAGTTTGCTTCCACTCAATTCGATGGCTACCACAGCAATCGGCCTGGTATTCTTTGGAGCAGCACACACAAACGGCTGGCCCATTGCAGCAGGCGGATCGCAATCCATTGCAGATGCTCTGTTTGCCTATTTTAAATCCCTTGGTGGCGAAATTGAAACCAATTTTACCGTTGAGAATTTGTCGCAATTGCCAAAATCAAAAGCAATTCTGTTCGATCTGACACCAAGACAGGTTGCAAGAATTGTTGGTGATACATTCAGCCCAGGATATAAGAAGAAGCTTCGAAAATTCCGCCTGGGGTCCGGTGTATTTAAAATTGATTACATCCTCAAAGAGCCGGTGCCCTGGAGTGACGCAGAGTGCAAACGGGCAGGAACTGTACATGTAGGCGGGACTTTTGATGAGATCGCTGAATCCGAAAAAGCAATGACAGAAGGCCATCATCCCGAAAAACCTTTTGTACTTGTAGCACAGCAAAGTCTTTTCGACTCACAAAGAGCAACCAATAACGGGCATACTTTATGGGCGTACTGCCATGTTCCAAATGGCTCCACGAAAGATATGACTGAAGAAATTGAAAATCAGATAGAGCGATTTGCGCCCGGTTTTCGCGATGTAATCGATGAAAAACGAACCATGAATTGTGCCGATTTTGAATCCTACAATGCGAATTATATCGGTGGCGACATAAATGGTGGCAGACAGGATATCAGGCAGCTATTTTCGCGTCCTGTGAGCTTTCGTAATCCATATGCAACTCCTGCAAAAGGAATCTATTTTTGCTCATCATCTACTCCTCCCGGAGGCGGTGTTCACGGAATGTGCGGTTATCATGCGGCAAATCTGGCACTTAAAAAAGAGTTCGGGTACAAATAGAAATTATGAGAATTACCGGCTGTTTTTTTCTAATCCAGAAAATCTCTCCTTCCCTTGCTCATTCTTCATCTAAAAGCACTATTTTTGGGCTGAAATGATTCGGAATTTCCTTCAAATATCAACTTTCAAGCCGTTAAAATATTCATCAAAAACTGCCAGGTCAGGTTCAGGATGGTGGACATTTTTAACCATAGTTGTAGCTCTCCTTGTAGGGGTTCCGGTTTTTACAGTTGCAGCTAATTTATTTGTTCCGAGTGGTGATGTTTGGCAGCATCTTGCATCAACTGTACTGCCCGATTACGTTCGAAACTCAATCATCTTGATGCTTGGCGTTGGAACAGGTGTATTTATTCTGGGTGTTGGCACCGCATGGCTTGTTACCATGTGCAAATTCCCGGGGAGCAAATGGTTCAACTGGATGCTCATTCTGCCTATGGCCGTTCCTGCCTATTTGATGGCCTATACCTACACCGATTTCCTGGCCTATACAGGCCCGCTTCAATCGATGATTCGCGATCTTACCGGATGGGGTTTTGGTGATTACTGGTTCCCGAATGTGCGTTCAATAGGCGGAGCTATCCTGATGATGTCTTTCGTATTCTTTCCATATGTTTATCTTTTGACACGGGCTGCCTTTCTGGAGCAATCATCATCACTTCTTGAGGCAAGCCGAAGTCTTGGGGCTACGCCACTCCAGAGCTTCTACAAAATTGCACTTCCTCTTGCGCGCCCATCTATTGCAGCCGGCATGGCACTTGCGCTGATGGAAACCCTCAATGATTTTGGCACGGTTGATTATTTCGGAGTTCAAACATTTACCACGGGCATCTACAGAACATGGTTTGGGTTGGGCGAACGCGCAGCAGCAGCACAACTTGCAGGATTTTTACTCATTTTTATTCTCTTTTTGATCCTGCTCGAGCGCTGGAGCCGAAACAAAATGAATATGAAGCAGAGCTCTTCAGCACGGTATAAGTATCTTCATATTTACAATCTTACCGGATGGAAAAAGTGGGCAAGCACCGTGTTTTGTTCCATTCCCGTATTGATTGGATTCATCATTCCAACTGCAATTCTGGTTGATATGATGATTGCTAATTTTGATGCCGCCGTAGATGCCCGGTTTTTACAGTTTAGCCTCAATACAATTTTTGTTGCCCTGATTGCCGGAGTCATAGCGCTGATTGTTGCGCTAATTATGGCGTACGGAGTTCGTTTGAATCCCAACTTCATCACAAAAGCTTCCACTCGAATCGGTTCGATGGGTTACGCAATTCCGGGTTCTGTGATTGCCGTTGGTATTCTCATACCGTTTGGATGGATGGATAACACCATTGATGGCTGGCTGCGCAGTACGTTTGGAATATCCTCGGGTTTGCTTTTAAGCGGAACCATATTTGCATTGATTTTTGCCTATGTAGTTCGGTTTCTTGCAGTAGCATTTAACACTGTCGAGGCAAGTCTTGGAAAAATCACTCCCAGTATGGACGAGGCTGCCGAAGGGATGGGATATGGGTTTGGCAAAACACTTGGAAAAGTTCACATTCCAATGATGTCGGGCAGTCTTTTCGCGGCAATTATGCTTGTAATTGTAGATGTAATCAAAGAATTACCTGCAACCATTATCGTGCGGCCATTTAACTTTGACACACTTGCTGTACAGGTTTATCGGCTGGCATCGGATGAGCGGCTGGCTGAATCATCCGGAGCAGCACTTGCAATTATATTGGTAGGACTTGTACCCGTGTTTATTCTCAGTAAATCCATAGCGAGAACCCGGAAGAACAGACCTTGATTGGATGGAGATGAGCCCCCTTTTTGAAAGGGGACTTTATCCTGTTTTCAGACCCACAGGGTTTGTAAATAGACTACTTGTGAATTATCTCCAGCCAACTCTGTCCATGAGTCGAATCGAGGCAGGGTTATTAATTCCGTAGTAAGTTACATTCACAGTATCGCTGTCATACGTTCCGAAACTGCCAAGTGCCTCCGGCAATTCAAGTCCGCTTAAAACCGGGAATTCATTATTCCCTACAGCAAACAGCAACTGTGCATTTTCTGTGGCTAAATATTCCAGAAACCGAACAGCATTTTCACGATTGGGTGAGTTTGCTGCCAATCCTGCACCACTAATATTCACATGCGTGCCTCCTTGCTCAGCAGAGGGAAAATGTATACCAACCTGATTGGCAACTTCTCTGTCTTGCTCTGAATTTGATTGCATAAGCCTTGCAAGATAGTAGTGATTTGCAAGGGCTACATCGCATAAACCGGCAGCTACTGCTTTAATCTGATCTGTATCGCCTCCCTGAGGCGGACGGGCAAAATTTACAACCAGTGCTCGGGCCCACTCTTCTGTGGGCTCTTCTCCGTGTACTTCAATTAATGAAGCTACAAGTGATTGATTATAAATATTATTGGAAGAACGAACACAAATTCTGCCTGCCCATTTTTCATCAGACAATTCCCAATAACCTTGCAAATCAGCCGGATCTACACTATTTCGGTTGTAAATAATTCCCCTGGTTCGCTCTGAAAGACCAACCCAGTAACCATCGATATCCTGCATTTGAACAGGTATGGTTTCGTTCAAGTAATCAGAACCGTG
>JAFIES010000081.1 GCA_020832415.1 Balneolaceae bacterium
ATCACCAATGATATTGTGAAGGCGCATGGGGGTGAGCTTTCAATAGATTCTACACCGGGAACAGGAACGTCATTTAAAGTTTCACTGCCCACTATCTGAATTACGGATTATACGGATTGTGGGATTTCACGGATTTTCCTCGAGATTACACCGTAAAGTACAGGGTAGTCAAAATAAGCCCGTCAAAATCGGAAGGTTTAGCGGAAAGCAGCTTTTTCTGTTCTTTTACCTTCAGGTTAAAAGGCGGAGCCAGTAAATCCACCCCGCTTTGCTTCTTCAGCCTGATACCCTGCCCTGAAATGATATCTACATTGGGCTTGAAATCTCCCTCAGGAATATGCTCGGTTACAATCAGATATCGAAAATTGGTCAGCTTTGGCACAATACGCTGTATCTCAGCATTCGACAGATGCTGGAGTACTTGTCGTATTATGGCACAATCTCCTGAAGGCAGATCATCCGCTGCGATATCCAAGCAGTGGAACTGAAGTTTTTCGTTTTTAAACTTTTTCTTATTACGCTCTATGAGTTCTGGTACGATATCAACTGCAGTATATTTTTGAGTATGTTCAACAAGCTTCTTCCCTACGTTAAAATCTCCACAGCCCAGATCACACACATTAAGCGGGTTCTCAAAGAATTTCAAGAATGAGGTAACAACCCCGATATATGGATCTGTTATCTCCGGATGGTGTGACCCTGTGCCCGAGTAAAAATCAAACTCACTGCCTCCCCATAGCTTTTCTGAATAGATCTGTTCCATGGCATCTTTTGTTGGCCAGGGCTGTTTTGCTTTTTTTGAACTATTCCGGTTCTTACTCATTTGTACTGCTGTGATTTTATAAGCCTGAAATCGATTTTAAAATACAGCTTAATGCGCAGGTTCCTAGCTGTCCAAAAATGTTTCTTAAGCCGGAAAAAACGTTGCTTTCCCGAATGACTGCCAGATTTCGTGCGGTGTTCAACCTCCATTCCCGTGCCTGAACGATCCGGGATTCTGTGGCTGTCCAAAAAGTATAGTAGGCTGCAGTTACACTTAAATTAATTAGTTTTTTAATGAACTACCTCGTGGGCTCTGCCCCGAGGTAGTTCATTTTGAACCGGGCCGGGTTATTTTATCACATCTTCAAAAAACCCCCATTTTGACCGAAAAGTCCAAACATTTGCGCGGTTTGTCCAAGTATCGACCGCTTTTCTGAGCTACTATGGAGCAACACAAACCTGGAATTGATTTTCTTATTCCTTTCAAACCTTAAATAATACACATTATGAAAAATCGAATAAAAAACTACGGGCTGTTTCTGACTTTAGTGGCGGTACTTACTATTGGAATCTTACCCGTCAATACAGCAAATGCACAGGCACTGGAAGAAGGCAGCATGCTTCAGTCAATAACAGAATTTACCGTCAAAGCTGGACATAACACACAATTTCGCGAAGGCGTTAAAGCCTGGAAAAATTGCTACCTTGAAAATGAAGGAGACTGGACCTGGAGCATGTGGAGCCGGGTACAGGGAGAAGGAAATGTTTACATACTCTCTTCATATATGGGGAGCTGGGCCGAAATGGATGACACATCCGATGAAGCCGGACAGGCCTGCCAACATCTGGCACAGAACCTGATAAATACAAGCGTTGAATCGGCAACCTCTAACCTCTTCAGAACCGTGCCTTCTTTGAGCAATTCTCAAGATATGCCTAACAATGTTATCTCTGTACAGGCCTGGAGAGTAAATAACGGCACCCTTTTTATGAAAATGGCGGAAGAAGTTATATCGGCCATAAGTAATGTTGAAGGCGAGCCAAGATGGTACTGGCGCAGCGCAATTGGCGGTGATTTAAAAGCACCTCACTATTTTTCTGTAACTCCTTACGAAAACTTTGCAGCCATGGATGTTTCAAGGGATGGTGTGTGGACCATTGTTGAAAATGAACTTGGCAATTCCGAAAGAGAACGGCTTCAGGCGGATTACCGTGCTTCTGTTGATCAGTCATGGTCGTACATCTATCGCAGAGTGGATGAGCTGAGCCATCAGCCATAGCGGGAGCTGATAGTAATTTCGTATGATCAAGAGGAACCGGCCTGGTTTAATTTGAACCGGGCCGGGTTATTTTATCACATCTTCAAAAAACCCCCATTTTGACCGAAAAGTCCAAACATTTGCGCGGATAGTCCAAGTATCGATCGCTTTTCTGACCTAATATCAAGCACAAATAAAATATTGATCCAAAAAATTATAATTAAATGTCTTTCAAATCTGTATGCTTCATAGCAGTTTTATTACTCAATTTCTTCTTTCTCCCTTTTCAACATCTTGAAGCAAGGCAACTCTCCTCCGGTATCAGCGGTACCGTTCAGGATTCAGAAAATCAACCTGTAGAATTTGCAACGATCTCCCTGCTCACGGCCGATTCACTTTTTGTTAAGGGAGAAGTAACCAATGAAAATGGAGAGTTTACGATCCGGAATGTTGAACCGGGAACCTACAAGCTTGAAATCCGAAATCTAGCCTTTGAAAGATATTATTCTGACCTGTTTGATATGGTTTCCGGAGAATCAAAAGCACTCGACACCATTATCCTGGTCAGATCTGTAAGCCAGATGGAGCAGGTAAACGTGACGGCAACAAGGCCAATCATCGAAATTTATCCTGATAAAACGGTTTTTAACGTGGAAGGCAGCATCAACGCTGCGGGCAATGACGGCCTGGAACTGTTGAGTAAAGCCCCGGGCATCCTGATAGACCCTGATAATAATATTGTGATGCAGGGCAGAACCGGTGTGCGTGTTTATATCAATGGACGGCCCTCGCGGTTATCGGGAGATGACCTCACGGCCATGTTGCAAAGCATGCAGTCCGACAATATTGAGTCCATAGAGATCATCACCAACCCTTCCTCCCGGTATGATGCGGAGGGAAATGCGGGAATCATCAATATAAGGCTTAAAAAAAATGTGCGGCTCGGGTTTAACGGATCACTCAATTCTAATTTTAACCAGGGCAGGTATGGGCGAACAAGTCATGGACTGAATACTAATTACCAGGAGGGAAGGGTAAATATATACAGCAACCTCACGGGGTTTCACAACAACTTTCAGAGTGATTATATAGATACGAGAACCCAGAACAACCTGATTCTCGACCAGGAAGCTCTGGGACTGAACAGGAACCGGGGATTCAACTTTTCAAGCGGTATCATTTATGATTTGAATGAAAAAAATTCGTTTAGCCTTACAAGCAACATCATTCTTAACGACAGAAATGAAGACAACGAAAGTAATACCCCCGTTATGAATGCAGGCGATTCTTCACTTCGGGAAATTCTCTCTTCAAATGTTAACAGTGATATCAATTCCAATAACTATTTGTTCAGCGGGAATTACAGGTTTGAACCATCCGGCAACACCACCATTGATGTGGACGGCAGCTTCAGTAAATTCTCAAGAACAGGTGATACCGATCAGCCAAACACCTGGTTCGGGTCGGATGGGAGCACTGTGCAACGAGAAGTGAACAACCGGTTTTTGACAGATTCAGGGGTCGATCTTTGGGCTGTCCAGGCCGATCTTGAACAGAGGTTTGGCAAACTCCAATTTTCGGCAGGCGGTAAATATTCCAGTATCTCAACCGTGAACGATTTTACTTTTTATGATATCGTGGCAGGTACACAGATACTTGACCCCAACAGAAGCAACAAATTTGAATACAAAGAAGAGATTGTTGCGGGCTACATGATTTTGCAGTTGCCCATTGGTGAAAAGGTCAATTTGAATACCGGCCTTCGTCTTGAGCATACCCTGTCTGCCGGAACGCTCACCAGCGAACAGGAAATACAAAATGAGAATGTGCAAAGAAACTACACCGACCTGTTTCCAAATGTGGGCATCTCCTACAGAAATGGCACAAGGGCAATGCTTGGGCTGAGTGTCGGGAGACGGATCAACCGGCCAAGCTACCAGGAGCTCAACCCGTTTGAGACAAAGCTAAGCGAGCTTGTCTTTTTTAAGGGCAATCCTTTCCTGGTGCCCGAAAAGACGATGAACTACCAGTTTAATTTTTCCTTCAACCAAAAACTGACCGGTTCCATTGGCCACAGCGTAACAAGTAATTATTTCGCCTCCATACTGGAAGTACTTGGAACAGAGCAAAGCATGCTCATTCCTCAAAATATGGATAAAATCAACATTACTTCGCTGAACGTCAGTTATCCTGTAAGAGTAATGAGAAACTGGGAAATCATTGGATTTGGAGGCCTCAACCGTGAATACTATCGTGGGCAGTTACAAAATGCGGATATTGACCTGAGCGCGACAACGTACAATTTCAGGTTTCAGAACTCGGTTACATTACCGGCCGGAATCAGCATGGATGCCACATATGCATATTATAGTCCATTTATATGGAGAGGATCCTTAAAAATTCAGTCTTATTCAAGGATTGATATCGGGGTCCGGAAAAACTTTTTGGAAGACAGGCTGCAATTACGAATCACCGGGGCGGATCTGCTGAGGCAAGGTGGTGATTTTATTTACAGCGGCAATTACGGAGGCATGGATATTTTGGGAGTCAGGTCTGTTGACAACCAAAGGGTTGGCATATCGCTAACCTGGCGTTTTGGCAACCAGGAGCTGCGAGCCGCCCAACGACGCTCCAGCGCCCTGGAAGAAGAGACACAGCGATTGTCGGACTAAACCCCTGTAGGAACACCGAACATTAAACACGATCCGGGGGATTGGCCACGAAGACACGAGGGCACAAAGATTCACGAAGAACCTCTTCACTAAAACCTTCGTGTTGCTTCGGGTCTTAGAGCCTTCGTGGTGAAAAAGAGTCTCGAACTTTGAACATGTCTGGTGAGTTTGCCACGAAGACACGAGGACACAAAGAATCACGAAGAACCTTTTCACTAAAACCTTCGTGTTGCTTCGAGTCCTCGTGGTAAAAAAACAGCCCGGTAATTTGATTATGTGCCTGTATGCTTGCCAAAAAGACCCGATGACCTGCTCCAAAAAATCAGAGCACGAGTCACTTTTTTCTTCTTGTACCTGTACGTTTTGGTTTGCTTGTAGATTTTTTTGCAGGCTTTGAAACGTTCCGCTTTGTGCTTCCACCGGACTTAGACTTAAAACGCGTGCTGCCGGTACTCCGGCCAGAAGTCGATTTTTTGGCACCTTTCTTTTTGTGCCTTTTGCTTTCCGTAGTTTTGGCGCCTGAGCGGTTTCGGCTGCCGCGCTGTTTACCCTTATCCGATTCCGGGGAGTCATTTCCAACCGGAGTACCGGAAGTATTTCGATTCCTTGCCGGTCGCGCGGCCGCTTCCTTACGAGATCCCTCGACGGCTTGCAAAAGTGAGCCTTTCTCAGAATCGGTCAAAAACCGCCAGGTACCGGTAGCAATACCATCCAGATTGATATTCATAACACGGATACGCTGCAGGCGTGTCACCTGATACCCCAATGCCTCACACATACGCCGGATTTGCCGGTTCAAACCCTGATTTAGAATAACCCGAATGGTTTGGGTATTGATTTGTTCCACCCTGCACTTACGGGTCATAACACCAAGAATCGAAACTCCCTCCGACATCTGTCGGATAAAATCGGGCGTCACCTGCTTGTCAACAGTAACGATGTACTCCTTGTCGTGTTTATTGCTCGCACGCAGGATCTTGTTTACAATATCCCCGTCGTTGGTAAGCAGAATGAGCCCCTCTGAATCTTTATCGAGTCGCCCCACCGGAAATACGCGTCCGCCGTGATAGCCCACGGCTTTCAGAATATTATCGGGATCGGTACGATCGGTTGTGGAAGTAACGCCGATGGGCTTGTTATAGGCCAGATAAACATGTTCAGAGCGCATTTCTACCGGGTTTCCGCTTACCAGAACCCGATCCCCCCGGGAAACCAAATCACCAAGCTGCGCAACCCGCCCATTCACACGTACATGGCCGTTTTCAATCTTACGGTCTGCTTCCCGGCGGGAACAAATTCCGGCATCACTGATGAATTTGTTAAGTCGAACAAACACGATATTATGTTGGATTTGAGTTTGGGGAATTTATAAAAACTGTCTGACATTGAGCATTGCGGTTCGCCAACCGGTGGGTCTGGTACGCGACAACCATGCATGAAGATAAGCAACATTGGCCTGCAGGACAGCAAAAATCCGCCAGCCGGCGGACTCGTGATGAAAAAACGGCGACTTAAACAAGCTTCGGTGGATTTGCCACCCCCATAGGGATCCCTTTTGGAAAAGGCACGATGACACAAGGAATCACGAAGAATTCTCCCATTTTGACCGAAAAGTCAACAAACATTTGCGCGGATAGTCCAAGTCTGGGGGGGGGTGCTTGCTGTACATTTTGTGTGACAACATGAAGCGGATGAAAAACTTGAGTTATGATTAGGCTCGGTTTTTTAATGTAAATCACAAAACACACAAACAGGAAAAAACATGAATAATAAAATGCAACGCTGTCTTTCAGGTATAACTGTGCTGTCACTTGTCTTTCTTTTGACAAATTGCAGCCAGGTACAATCCGATAATACGAATGTGGAAATCATCCGGGGACTCTATGATCCTTTGCAACAGGGGATGTACCGGCTGTTTTAGCCAGTATGTCGCCGGATATCATCTGGAATGAGGCCGAAAATTTCCCCTATGATGATGGAAATCCATATATCGGCCCGGATGCCATCGTGACTGGCGTGTTTGCACGAATCATGGACGACTTTGAAACATTTCAGCTTGTTGACCAAACCATCTATCCGGTAGGTGAAAATATGGTATTGGCTACAGGACGATACATTGGTACCCACAAAGTGACCCGAAAAAACTTAGATGCCCAGAAAGCCCACATTTGGTGGCTCGAGGATGGCATGATAACCCGTTTTCAGCAATATGCAGATACGAAACAGGCTTGGGAGGTTGGTCAATAGACAGATCGGAAATGGGCCGCCGAAGACTGGCCGGTGATGCCGGTACTTTGGCACTCATTTGAGCTGCGGCATTTTTGATTTCTTTAACAGAAATCCGGCGCTGGATTTGCCAAAAAATAACATCAAATAATCAATATAAATCAAACATCATGAAAACAGCAGGCATAATCGGCGGGGCGGGATACATCGGCAGCTACGTCACCAAAAGATTCCTTGAGAATGGATATAAAGTGAGAGTATCAGTCACAGATATAAAAAAGAAGAGGAAATACAAACATCTGGAAAAACTGCCAAATGCTACAAACCTTGGTGTTTACCCGATGGATGTTCGGGACATTTCAAGCGTAAGAGATTTTGTAGACGGATGTGATATTGTGGTTCACGGCGGCACTCCTTTTCAGCTCGACGTGAAGGATCCGACAAAAGATTTATTCGAACCTACCATCAAAGGGACAGAGAATTTTTTGAATGTCATACGACTTTCATTGTCTGTAAAAAATGTGGTCATCATTGCTTCCGTTGCATCCTTTAATACGGAGTATCCCATGCCGGTGGCGGGAAAACCGGAGGATTATCTTTACACCGAAAACGACGAACCTCATCTCAACGAAGAGGGGCACCCTTATTCACAGGCCAAATATCATGCCGATCAGGTGGTTCGTAAATTCATTTCAAACCATCCGGATCTGGATGTTGACATTGTGAGTGTCTACCCCACTGGCGTGATGGGTCCCGCCCTGTCGAATCGCGATGATTCTACCTCAATGGGTTTGCAATATCTTTTCAAGAACAAGATCGCCCCAAATCCCTTTATGCAGATGCTATATGACAATGATATGGAATTTGCCATTGTGGATGTGCGCGATGTGGCTGAGGCCATTTACAGGGCAGCAACAACAGACGGCATGCATGGAAAGCAGTACTACCTGAGCAACGAAAGCTGGAAAGTGTCGGACATATCCAGAATGCTGAACAACGATCCGGTCGTTGAAAAGCCCCGGTTTGTTTACAGCGGCAAAAAGGCAGAGCGGGATTTGGGGATATCATACAAACCCGCGCACGTTTCGTTCGGCGATTATGCGGTGGTAAATGGCAGTTAACTCAAAAATAGACATGCTAAAATTCTTCCGCAAAACCCGCAAAAAACTGATCTTACATCCGTCGAAAGGCCGGACAGGGGATAATGTTCGAAAGTACCTCCTCTATGCCATTGGCAAAATCCAACCGATGATAACCGAAAACAGAGCCACCACGCTTATCCGCTCTTAAATCACGAAAAATGTACATGAATGCGCAAATAGTCCAAACTTTTGCGTGAATAGTCCAATCATTACAGGGGCGGTTGAACTACATTGTTGATGACAGAGGTATAAACCTCAACAAATACAATCGGTATTCATGAAATATAAATAACGCAAGCTTTCTATAGACTCTTTGAATTTGACAACTATGAAGTGAGGCTGTCCAAAAACATGTCTTTGATTTATGGATGTCTTAATAATTTAAGTCTACTTCGTGAACCTTTGAGTCTTCGTGGTAATAAACCAGCTTGATTTTGCCACGAAGACACGAGGTCACGAAGCAACACGAAGTGAACCTGCTATATCCAATTTAAATAGAGCTGTACTCAACTTGTTGACCTGCTCTTATCGAACTCCAGTAAATAACAGATTTTTGAAATGCCTGAAAACTCCAAACACCAAAATATAAAACCCATGAAATTTTTAGTAGTAGACGACGAAAGAGACGTAGAAATGCTGTTCCGGCAAAAATTCAGAAAAGAGATACGAAGCGGACTTGTTGAACTGGAATTTGCCTTTTCGGGTAAAGAGGCACTGGAGCGCCTGCAAAACAGCCAGCCGCCGGACGTGCTCTATATTTTTTCAGACATCAATATGCCCGGCATGTCAGGTCTGGAGCTGCTGGAAAAAGTGAAAGCTGAATTTCCGCAGATCCAGGTGAGCATGATTTCGGCTTATGGCGATGATGAAAATTATCAAAGAGCGATTAAATCTGGCGCCAAAGAGTTTTTCACCAAGCCGATCGATTTTGAATCGCTGAGAGCTGAGCTTAATCAAATGATTGAAGAGTCCGACTAAATGACTAAATCCCTAAAATAAATATTTCAACAAAATAAGCAGCAGAGTGTATTTACATATCAACCCTTATCAGCATACTCATTTATGGAACCGCCTATGAAAACCTCCAACAAAGCACTCCTTGTATCTTTGTCGCTTATGCTCATTATAATCCTGCTGCAGCCGGCTTTCATGTTTGCACAGTCGGGCAACGAAATCTTCCGGCACATATCCACCCGCGACGGCCTTTCGAGTAATTTTATCTGGAAGATGATGCAGGATTCGAATGGGTATATCTGGATTGCCGGACAAAGCGGGCCCGACAGATACGACAGTTATAATGTTACATCGTTTATCAATGATCCGGAGGATGAGTCAACCTATCCTGGCGGCTCTGCCTTTTCTTTTTTTGAAGACGACAGTGGGTTGATGTGGATCGGTTCAAGCTCGGGTATCAGCCTTTACAATGATGAAACAGGTACTTTTTTACAGCTTCAGACACCCGATTCCGTACCGTCTCCAAGAGCCATTCGTGAAATTATCCGGGCAGATGACCAATCCATTTGGGCGGCCGGAATTGGAGGACTGTACCGGTTTCTGCCTGCAACATCTGATCCGGACATATTCACTACTGAATTTTTCAGCCTGGATGATGTGGCGGGCGAGGGTATTGAAACCTCGTCGGTTCAGCAGGGGCCGGATGGAAAATTGTGGCTCGGCACCACAAGTGGGGTCTATACCTTTGATACGGAGGGTCACAGTTATTCAAAATTGCAATCTTTTGGTGATGAAATCGATGAAGTTTTAAACAATCTGATTTGGCAAATATTGAAGGACAGTAAAAATAATCTCTGGTTTACATCCGATGGCGGACTTGCTCTCTGGAAAGAAGGCTACCCTGAACCAGAGCGTGTTACCATCCTGGGCGACAGTGATATCAATCTTGAAGGTGAAATGATACAGTCAATATATGAAGACAAGGTTGGAAATATCTGGATTGGCACGGCTTCTATCGGTGCCTTGAGATATCATCCGGAAACCGGGGACGTTCAGTCATTCAGGAGCAGCAGCAATACTCAAAACAGCATTATCGAAGATGATATCCACTATGTGTTTGTCGACAGTGACGATAATGTCTGGTTCGGATACCATGATTTTGGCGTCAGCGTGATGTTCACCCAGCTATGGGATTACAGCTTTTCCTTGTTACCCGAATCAACTAATCGTGATCATCCGGTTAACCAAATCAGAGGGATTTCAGATGATGATGCAGGGAACTTATGGTTGGCTACAGAGGTGGGTTTGGCCAGGTATTCACCAGAGAGTCATTCAATGGACCTATTTACTCCTGACCCTCAAAACAGTTCGCCTGACAATCAAGAAAATATTGTTGCAGGTTTACTCATCGATAAGGATAAAATACTGGTAAAAACCCTCCGGAATTCCTTTTACGAATTCGATATCGATGCAGAAAAGTTTACCAGAATTGAATTTCCGGAACCGGTCAGACAGTTACCCGGATTTTTAATGATGAACAATAGCAGTATTGATACCCACTACTTTATCGGTACCTGGAGTCGAGATAAACTCTATCTGGTTAACAGAGAAACCCTTTTGGTTTCAGAGTTAATTATGCCGCGACGCGAACCGGATACAAGTATTGATACAGCAATTATTCCGATCATCAGCCCGGATGGAACGGTGTATATTAAATTTGATTACCGTGACAATATGGCTGAATTTACAGGAGATCTCTTTTTATTCGATCCGGATACAGATTCAGTTTCACAAGTTGAATTGGATTACCCGGACAACATTACGACCTATACACCACCAACATTTTCCAAAAATCAGGAAGGAGTTTACTGGATACTCACAAATCAGGGATTGCTGCGAAGAGATGTGATCAATGGCAATAATCAGTTTTTGTTCCGGAATGAAGCGGGTGTTCTGGCTGAATCGAATGGTAGAATTATTGAAGATAATCAGGGAAATTTATGGCTTGGATCAATCTTACGAGTGTACAAGTTAGATCCTCTTTCGGAAACAGTAACTGTATATGAAGCAGAACCCGGAAGAAAACCCGGCATTTTTATGTCTCCGGCCCTTCTTCGAAACGGAGATATTGCTTTTTCCGGTCCCGGCGGGTTTGTCCGCTTTAACCCGGAAACTCAGGACGAGCCCGGTGTCATACAGCACATCCACATCACGGAATTAAAGGCAGGTACTGATACCTATCGCACGATCATCCCGCAAGAGAAGTATGAAATTGAATACTCGAACAACAACATTTCTTTATCGTTTCTTGCCCTGAATTACAGAGATCCATCAGCTACCCGCTACCGGTACCGCTTAACCGGTTATATGGATGATTGGTCGGAAATCGGGGTACAGCGAAGCGTTTACCTGGCAAATTTACCCCCCGGTAATTATACGTTTGAGGTTCAGGCCGCTCAAAATTTTGGATTATATAGTGAAACAACAGCCGGGCTGAATATTTCAATACTCCCCCCATGGTGGAGAACCGTGCCCGCTTACCTGTTTTTTGTACTGTTATTTGCAGGAAGTGTATTTACGGCAGATCGTGTGCAGCGTAAAAGAGTGGTCAGTAAAGAGCGGGAAAAAGCCCGTGAAAAAGAGCTTGCACAGGCCAAAGAGATCGAAAAAGCGTACATGCACCTGAAAGCCGCCCAGAACCAGCTCGTACAGCAAGAAAAGCTCGCTTCTCTTGGGCAGCTCACAGCGGGTATTGCGCACGAGATTAAGAATCCGCTCAATTTTGTGAATAACTTTTCGGAGGTGAGTTGCGAGATGATTGACGAGCTGCGTGAGGAGATTGCCGAATTCATGAACGATCTCGGATCCAGCCAAAAAGGCTCTGAAACCACTGAAAAGCAGAAAAAATCGTCTGAATTGATCCTTGAACTCCTTGATGAGATTGAATCCAATCAAAGAAAAATCCATGAACATGGCAGCCGTGCCGATTCTATTGTAAAATCGATGCTGGAGCACAGCCGCGGCGGTTCGGGCAAACTGGAGCCGACTGACCTGAACGCGGTGGTAAAAGAGTTCACAAACCTCTCTTTTCACGGTATGCGGGCTTCGAAAAATCCAATAAATGTAGACCTGCAATATGACTTGGATGAATCGATTGGCGAAGTGCCATTAATTACGGAGGATTTTTCGAGGGTTATAGTGAATTTGTGCAATAATGCGTTTGATGCTATGCAAGGCACAGGACACAAGTTGGAACGGAGTGACAATCCCGACCCCTCGGGAGCAAAAGGTGCAGGGGATTATGGGCCAAAGTTAACGGTGCGAACCCACCGGAGCGAGAAAGGTGTCACCCTCGAAATCGAAGACAACGGGCCGGGTATTCCCGACGATATCAAAGACAAAATCCTGCAGCCGTTTTTTACGACGAAGAAGGGAACGCAGGGAACTGGACTTGGCTTGAGTATTACCAACGATATTGTGAAAGCACATGGCGGTGATCTCTCTATCGATTCCAAATTGGGATTTGGAACGACATTCAAAATTATACTACAGCAACAGTAGCTGAGCCACATTTTAAAGGCTTGTATTTATAAATTATAAGACTATATTTCTGTAGATAGGGGCTTAATGTGACTAAACCGGGGTACCAGCTCAAGTGCAATCTGCAAAAGGGTTCATATTAACACTATCGCCATCTGACCGCCTGCCTGCCGGCAAGGCAGGGATTTTTTGGATGCTGATTGTATTCCTGCCATTGTTTTTTTTGGCGGCCTGCAGCGGTATGTCCGGGGATAAGGACGTCTCGCTCCCACCACCGCTTTACCATCAGCCTCAAACGGTTGAACTGAAAACAGGTGTGTCCATCCCGGCCACACCAAGAATCATCCACCCCGACAGCCTGGCCAAACCCCGATCTTTTGCCGTTGACCAAGCGGCATTAACCACAATAAATGCCCATCCCAACCGGCACCAAATACCCAGCGAGCTAACAACCATACCCGTTGATAAAAGCCAACTCAAAACCATACATCTGGGGGAAGGCAACCCCGATTTTGTACTGCTTAATTCTGTTGGTGACACGATACCCACCGGTGTTCCTGTTCCCGCTATGGGCAGAGTGGTAAAAGCTACTCGTTCTAAACCCACCAAAGCCATGCCACCAGCTACCAAAGATGCCGCCATTGCCCACTTGCAATATTTAAATATGGAGCAAGGGTTGGCTTCATCTTTCGTGAGGGTTGTCTTAGAAGACAAAAGCGGAAATATCTGGCTGGGAACCCGGGGAGGG
>JAFIES010000085.1 GCA_020832415.1 Balneolaceae bacterium
CGGTCTGTTTCTTTTATGCAGATTGCAAAATCAATTCTTGTTGAATCTTCCAAGACAGATGCAAGCCATCTTTTTGTGGACTGTTCAGAAACCGGGTAGGGTGCATTCAGCATTTCTCTTATCTCCGGATCGTTCATCCATTTTACACGAAGTGGAACATCTTTTTCATCAAACAGCCGCAAGTATATTCGCTCTGATTGTATCATCTGGTTATGCTGTTATTTGTGTGATCAGCTTTGCAATTCGTTCCTGATCGCTTTTTATCAGGTTATGAAATAACGGCAGGCACAAAATGCTGCTGGATATACGTTGTGAGTTTTTCAAGACTTTTGAATCAACATACTCAAGAGTTTCCAGGCTGGGATAAAAATACCTCCGGGGATGGATGTTTTGCTCTTCAAGCACATACTTCACATGCTGTGCAGTCTCCTCACAATCAAAAAGAACCGGATAATATGCATAGTTCCACTCAGCATTCTTCTGAATTGTAATGGTTTGCACGGGAGCACTAAGCAGTAGCTCATCGTACAGGGCGCACTGCTCTTTCCGCTTTTCCATTATTTGCCCCATGTAGGGCAGATTACACAAGCCCATTGCTGCATGAAACTCAGAGTTCTTACCATTAACTCCCACTCCATTAAATTTACCGGGGCCATCATGGCCGAAGTTGCGCATATAACGCATTCGCCTGTAAAGCTGTTGATCTTTTGTAAAAACTGCCCCGCCTTCTATGGTGTGAAATAGTTTGGTAGCGTGAAAACTTACTGTGCTTACATCCCCAAAATTAAAAACAGTCTCTCCCTTATACGTGGTGCCAAAACAGTGGGCTGCATCGTAAATAACTTTCAAGCCGTATTTGTCAGCAATAGTCTGTAAAGTATTAATATCGCAAGGATTCCCAAAAACATGAGTAGCCAGTATGGCTGTGGTATTTTCTGTAATGGCTGACTCGATCAAATTTGGATCCATATTAAATGTTTCAGGATCGATATCTACAAATACCGGTTTACAGCCCTCCCAAACAATGCTGCTGGTAGTTGCCACATAAGAGAAAGGGGTTGTGATGATTTCTCCTTTTAAACCTAATGCTTTGATCGCTATCTGAAGTGCAATGGTTCCATTTGAAACATACAACAGGTTTTCAACCTTAAGAAACTCTTTAAGTTCTGCCTCCAGCCGTTTCACAAGCGGCCCGTTATTAGTTAAAATTCCCCTATCCCAAATCTCCTCAAGGTATTTTTGGTATTCTTCAGCCGGAGGCATAAAAGGTTTGGTTACCGGAATCATACTCTGCCAGCCTCCACCGTTCGGTTTTTCCAGGGAAACTCATCCCGAACGGGTTTTCTATTTAAGAATTCACACAAATTTTTATATGCTCCATCCTCAGCAACATTTAGTATCAGAAGATCATCCGGGCGATGCCTGAAATACTCCGTCACCTGCCTGTTATAGGTATTGTAAAGATCTATCAAGATCTCTTTATTATAGGGATCATCTTCGGGAGTGTTATAACTTAATCGATTGCCAATCCACGGGCTGCCTTTAAACCGGTACGTAGCATGCTGAAGGTCTTCTTTTGTGGGGATGCGTCCATTTTTCCCCCATAGAGATGCGTGGAATTTTGTGAGTGACTCGTACCACTGTTCAGGGCTGTCCCTTACGGTTAAGATAAACTTACTGCCGGGGTAGGCGTGGTCTAATACCACATAAGTAAACGGTTTACTAAAAGGTACATCCTGAAAAAATTCTGCAGTTTTGCAATAGTTCACAATACGTTTAAAATCTCGTTTAGCCCAATCTTCTACATATTCTTCTGCGGTTCGCTGATGGCCCACTACATAACCAAATTCCTTCATAGCCGTTTTCAATGAAGTAGTTCCCGTTTTGTTGAGGCCAATCCCAAAAAATTTTTGCTTACCGATGCTTTTAATGGTTCCCAAACTCAGTATCAGAGAACTTTTGACTGATTGTGGCAGATATTTTTTCAGTACTTTCTTCATGAGATTTTTTTTCTGGCTGTTTGGAATAGCTCTTTCGATAATGAAAGAATCTCTCTTTCAGAAATACGGATCAATAACAGATAGATCAATGAGATTAATAAAGTGGCGAGTATAATGGTTAAAACCTGAGGAAGTTGAAAAAATTCAACTATCAAAAAGGTTGTAACACCGGCAATTGTAGAGGCACCAATAAATTTCCAAATGTCTTTAAGTTGTTCAAATACGCCGTAATTGATGAGACGTCCACTGTAAAAACTATTAATGAAATAGGCAACGAATGCATTGGCTGATTTAAAAATCACCAATGCCATCACAGAGTACTGAACAAAGAACAAGATACCGGATACTCCAATAACTTTTTTCACTATTCCAATATTCAAAAACAGGTCACTTCGTCCTTTAACTTTCAAAATATTAAGGTTATAAAGTTGAACCGGATAAAGCACTGCCCCCACACATAACCATTGGAAATATGGAACAGCAGGCAGCCAGGTATCTGATAAGACAAGATTAAACAATGGTTCAGCAATGATTATCAGTAGTACCATCACCGGTGTAACTGTAAAAAAAGCAAGACGAATAATCTGTTTATATGCATTTTTCAAACGAATATCTTGATCCTGTATACCCGATAAAATTGGGTATGTAACACTGCTAAGTGTATTTGAGATGTTCTTTATGGGAATTTGATTTATTTTTTTTGCAATGGAATATTGTCCTACATCTGCAGTAGAAAAGTTTCTGCCTATCATTACTTCATAAAAGTTCTGATAGATGCTGCTTAGCACTCTTTCAATCATAATTCTGCTTCCAAAGCTAAAAAGCACTTTTATGCGTTCAAGGCTGAAGACCAATTGGGGTTTCCATTTTGATTGGATCCATATTTGAATGGAGTAGAGGGCGCTATCAACCAGTTGCTGTATAATCAAACTCCATACACCAAGTCCAAGATATGCTGCCGTTATTCCGGAAACTCCCCCAAACAAA
>JAFIES010000092.1 GCA_020832415.1 Balneolaceae bacterium
TTTGTTGATTGTACATCAAAGATTGAGAAATTTATTAATCAACAGTCTAATTTAAATAAACAACAATTAAGTAAAGTATGGAGTAAACTACAGTCACAAATTCAGCAAATAAAGTTAAGCAGCAATATTGACATCAAGATCTTAACAGCAGAGTCTCCAGAAGTAGATTTTCTGATTGAACTTTATGAAAGATTTCCAAGTAGCTTTCAAGGAGCGTATGATTATTTGATTCTTGATAGAATCCAACAAAATAAAAACGATTCAAGCTATATAAGAGGTGTGAATTTAGCCTACGAATTTGAACTCCAAGATCAAACTAACCTTCTTCAAAGAAGAAACAATGAAAAGAAAAGCCTCGGACTTCTTAGGTCAAATTTTGAAAAATATTTAAGTGATGCAGAGGAAGCTACAACTAATTATGTAAATAAAACTCACAAAAACTTTGATGAACATGCCAAAAAATTAGCGCAACTGGAAAAAACTAAAGAGGAGGAATTTGATAAGTGGTTTGGAAATACTGAAATGGATTTCAACGGTTTTTTTGAAAAATCAAGAGAAAATATTGCTAATCTTGAAGAAACTTATAGGGAAAATCTACGATTAGAAGCACCGGCTCAATATTGGGAAGATAGAGGCAAATTATTGAGAGAGAATGGAAACTGGTGGACAGGTGCTTTTTCACTAACTCTTTTTCTAATAGTGACATCCCTTTTTACATTGTTGTGGTTGACTCCAGACGGAATGTTTGCAGATCTGTTCAGCGGTGAAGCCCATGCCATTAAATGGGCAGTTATTTACGTTACATTCTTATCTTTTTTTGCTTATGGTCTAAGGATTTTTTCCAAACTTGCAATGAGTTCATATCACCTTTCCAGAGATGCTGAAGAAAGACAGCAGCTCACCTATGTATATTTAGCATTGAAAAAAGATGCTAATGTTGAAGAGAAGGATAGATTGTTAATATTACAATCTCTCTTTAGTAGAGCTGAAACAGGTCTTTTAAAAGAGGATTCAAATCCAACAATGCCAGGAAATATTTTAAATAAAATTAATGGTTCTTAATGTCTGATATAATTGATGGATGGAAACAGGTATAAATCAAAGACGTTTCTGAAAAATCTCAGTATGGGTATACAACTAAAGCAGTTGATGAAGGTAAAATCCATTTACTAAGAACAACTGACATCACAAAAGGGGAAATAAATTGGAATACTGTTCCCTTTTGTAAAGATGATCCTGATGAAGTTGAAACGTACCAACTTGAAATTGGTGATATATTAATTTCTCGTGCTGGTTCTGTAGGTGAAAGTTTTATGATTAATTCGTTACCTGATAAGCCAGCAGTTTTTGCATCTTATTTGATCAGATTTAAACCAATAATCAACAAGAAATTCTTTAAATACTTTTTACACTCCCCAAAATATTGGAGTGCTGTTACTGATCATAAAAGTGGTATTGCGGTACCTAATGTAAATGCTACAAAACTCAATTCAATTGAATTCCGACTACCACCTAATGAAACCCAACACCGTACCGTCGAAAAAATTGAAGAACTCTTCAGCGAACTGGATAACGGCGTGGAGAACCTGAAAAAGGCGCAGAAGCAGCTCAAGACCTACCGGCAGGCGGTGCTGAAGGATGCCTTTGGGGGCAAGCTCACCAAAGAGTGGCGCGAGCAGCAATTAGCCGGCACACCTTCAGCAGATGATCCTGTAAGGGCAATTCATGAATTGCCCTTACAGGATCGGGACGATCACCAGGGGAACCAGCCTCAACGCGGCCTGCCCACCCCGGACGAACTCCTCCAACAAATCAAAGCCGAACGCAAAGCCCACCGACAGCGCGAACTCGCCGAATGGGAAAAAGAAGTGGAACAGTGGGAGACGGATGATAAGCCCGGGAGGAAACCGAGGAAGCCAAGAAAAGCGAAAGAATTAGATCCGATTGGAGTAGAAGATTTAGCTGACCTACCAGAAATTCCAGAAAACTGGAAATACGTCCGAATTGGAAATATTGGAAATGTTGGGACTGGGGCTACGCCGCTAAAGAAAGAAAAATCTTACTATGAAAATGGCACGATACCTTGGGTTACAAGTGGTGCATTAAACAATGAATATGTAAGGAAAGCTACAGATTTTGTAACCGAAAAAGCTCTTAGTGAAACAAACCTTTCACTTTTTCCAAAGCAGACACTTTTAGTTGCAATGTATGGTGAAGGAAAAACCAGAGGAAAATGCTCTGAGCTGCTTATTGAGGCCACTACGAATCAAGCTATAGCTGCAATTGTCCAAAATGAAGTAGAAAGAAAGACCAAAGATTTCCTTAAATACTTCTTATTAAAGAACTACAATGACATTAGAAGAATGTCCTCAGGTGGAGTCCAGCCAAATTTGAATTTGGGAATTATTGAAAATACAATTGTTCCTTTAGCACCAGAACAGGAACAAAAAGTAATAGTAAACGAAATCGATTCTCGTCTCTCCGTGGTCGATCAATTAGAACAAACCATCAAAGAAAACCTGCTAAAAGCCGAAGCCCTCCGGCAGAGTATTTTGAAGAAGGCTTTTGGTGGGGAGTTGGTGTAATAAATGAAAGAATTGAGCTATTGGCAGATTGGAATACAGTATTTACACCTTGCTCAACACGTTTCAGGCATGATTGTGGAGAGTGGAAATAAACTTGTTGTTTTTTCTGATGAAGAGATCACTGAAGAGTTCTATGAGGAAGAAACACGGTGGGCTGATCATAACCTTGCCATACCTCTGTTTTTTAATTTTTATCATGGATTGGAGGTAATATTGAAAGGGTTCCTTTTGGCAAAGAGAGTGAAAGTTAACCACAGTCATAAATTGTCTGCCTTATTAAAACTGTTTGAGGAAAATTATGGGAATAATGAGTTATCCAACATAATTTCAAACTATGTAGATCAGGACAAGTTGAAAGAACCTTTACACTCATTTTTTAAGAAGTCATCTGTCACTACAAATCAGTTCTATCAAGCCCTGAAATATCCTGAAAGCAAAAAGGGAAATATTTATCTATTTGAAGAATTGACGGAAAAGGGAACTGAAGGTGTGAGCTTCTTTAAACAGCTTGTTAAAGACACAAGTAAGATCCGCAGGGAAACTGTTAAACTCGGATATTTAATGATAGAAGTTGGAAACTAAAATCAAAAAAACCCGGCTTCATAACCGATATGGTAATCGGAAGAGGAAGCACCGGCATGTATTTGATGTTTGTAATGTACTTTTGATACTATCGGTTAACCCACATGTAGAGGCAATTCATGAATTGCCTCTACATGTGGGAAAATTTAATAAGAATTGAATCATAGAAACCAACATAAAAACCGCCGTTCAATTCGCCTGAAAGGGTACGACTATTCATCACCCGGCGAATATTTTATCACCATCTGCATCCAAAACCGGGAATGCCTGTTCGGGGATATTTTGAATGGTGAGATGGTGTTGAATGAAATCGGGGATATTGCACAGGATTTTTGGTATAGAATTCCGGAACGATATGATGATGTAATTACCGATGCGTTCGTGGTTATGCCCAATCATATTCATGGTATTATTGGTATTGAATATAATCCTGATCATGTTCCCCATCCCGTAGGGGCAATTCATGAATTGCCCCTACGGGATGGGGAAACAAATTATGAAGCCTATCGCAAACAACGCAGGCAGATGTTATTATCCAAAATTATTGGTTGGTATAAAATGAATGTCGCCAAACGTGCTAATATTCTATTGGAAAATACCGGAAATCGTTTTTGGCAGCGTAATTATTACGAACACATTATTCGTAATGAAAGGTCTCTTAACCGAATAAGGGATTACATTATCAACAATCCTATTCAATGGGTAGAAGACATAAATCATCCTGACAACATCATAACCAATACGTAGGGGCAAATCATGAATTACCCCTACGTATTGGTTCAATAATTTTAAAAATTTATTAATTACATATGACCACCAACGGAATCGTACAAAAGATCTGGAATTTCTGTCACACCCTAAGAGATGATGGAGTTGGCTATGGGGATTACCTGGAGCAAATCACCTATCTGCTATTTCTGAAGATGGCGCATGAATACAGCCAGCCGCCGTATAACAGGGACACTAATATTCCGGAAGTGTACAATTGGGAAAGCCTGATCGAGAAAAGCGGCTCGGAACTGGAACAGCACTATGTAACTCTTCTCAGGGAATTGGGGCAGGAAAGTGGGATGCTCGGGCAGATTTTTGTGAAGGCACAGAACAAAATCCAGGACCCGGCCAAGCTCTATAAACTGATCCAGATGTTGAATGCCGAGAACTGGGTGATGCTCGGCGCGGATGTGAAAGGAGATATCTATGAGGGCTTGCTGGAGAAGAATGCGGAAGACACCAAATCAGGTGCCGGTCAGTACTTCACACCAAGAGCGCTTATTAAAACGATGGTCGAGTGTATTCGCCCGGAACCGATGAAAAGTATTGCAGATCCAGCGGCCGGTACAGCTGGATTTTTCCTGGCCGCCTACGATTTCTTGCTCGAAAACTACGATCTTGACAAAGAACAGAAAGAGTTCCTGAAGTACCACACCTTCAAAGGATGGGAGATCGTGCCAAATACAGCCCGAATGGCGCTCATGAACCTGTTCCTGCACAACATTGGCGATATCAACTCGGAACCACCCATCGTGCGGAATGACAGCCTGATTGCGGAACCGAATCAGAAGTTCGACTACGTACTTGCAAATCCGCCATTCGGTAAGAAAAGCAGTATCACCGTCACCAACGAAGACGGCACCCAATCCAAAGAAGCCCTCACCTACAACCGTCAGGATTTCTGGGCTACATCGTCCAACAAACAGCTCAATTTTGTGCAGCACATCAATGCCATGTTGAAAGCTGATGGTCAAGCCGCTGTAGTACTCCCGGATAATGTGCTATTTGAAGGCGGAGCGGGAGAAACTGTGCGTAAGAAGCTTCTTCAAAACGCCGATGTGCATACAGTACTCCGATTACCTACCGGCATTTTCTATGCCCAGGGCGTAAAAGCGAACGTGGTCTTCTTTGATGCCAAAGTTGCTTCCAAAGATCCGTGGACCAAAGAGGTGTGGTATTACGATTACCGGACCAATATTCATCACACCTTAAAAAAGAGTCCGCTTTCCTTTGATGACCTGAAAGAATTCGTCAACCTTTACAATCCCGAAAATCGCCACAACCGAAAAGAAACCTGGAGTGAAGAGAATCCCGACGGCCGCTGGAGAAAGTACAGCTACGAAGAGATCACAAGCCGCGATAAAACCAGCATGGATATCTTTTGGATCAAAGACGACAGCCTAACCGATTTAGACAACTTACCTGATCCGGATATACTGGCTGCCGAAATTGTGGAGAATATTGAAGCGGGGCTGGAGAACTTTCGGGAAATTGTGAATGGGTTGGAAGCATAAAGAAAATCAACAGTAGAGTGCATCAAGTTAAATCACTCATAATTATATCCATTCTTATGTGCCGGATTTAAATTATTTCATTACTTTTTCTGAGTTATTAAGAAAAAATAAACAGATAGATCGATGAGCCAATCCAGAAAAGAGTTTTTGAAAAGTGCAGGCCTGCTTTCTACAGGAGTGTTTGCAGGAATGAAGAGTCCCGGTTTTGGTTACTCTGAACGGGAATCAGAGTTTGCTTCCAAAAGCAGGTCAGAAATGAGGGCAGACCTTGTAATTATTGGTGGCGGAACCGGCGGATGTGCTGCGGCTCTCTCTGCATTGCGGCTTGGGCTGAACGTGGTAATGACTGAACAAACAGACTGGATTGGTGGTCAGTTAACCTCTCAGGCTGTGCCTCCGGATGAAAATCCATGGGTGGAGACATTTGGAGCTTCAGAAAGTTATCAGCTTTATAGAAAAGAGGTGCGCGATTACTACCGGCGCCACTATCCACTTCGTGAAGAGCTGATCAGGGATGAGTTTCTGAATCCCGGCAATGGCTGGGTATCTCGAATTTCTCATGAACCACAGGTCTCCTTAGCTGTACTTGAAGCGATGCTGGCACCTTACATCAGCAATGGTAAACTTCAGATTCTCAGAGAGTTTATTCCCACAGCTGTTGAAACAGATGGTGATCGATTTACGGCAGTTCAGGTCAAACATCATCATACATCAGACACAATTACACTGCTGGCACCATGGTTCATCGATGCCACAGAGATGGGAGATTTGTTAAAACTCGGGAATGTGGAATATGTAACCGGCGCGGAGGGTCGTAATCAAACCGAAGAGCCTCACGCACCCGAAACTGCCGATCCTGATAATATGCAGGCGTTTAATCTCTGTTTTATTCTGGAGTATCAGGCTGGCATGAATTTTATCGAAGAGAAACCTGAGAATTACGAATTCTGGCGGAATTATAAACCTGATATCAATCCAGCTTGGCCGGGGCCTCTGTTTAGTTTAACTTATTCAAACCCTGTAACGCTCGAACCCAGAACGCTGCCGTTTGACCCTGTTGATCAGGATGGTTGGTGGGCATATAGACAAATTCTGGATCATAACAATTTTAAGCAGGGTTTCTTTAAAGGTCCGCTGGCGTGTATAAACTGGCCGCAGCACGCTTACCTGGAAGGCAAACTGATCGATGAATCTGAAGAGGTGATTCAACATCATGTGAACAGGGCGGCTGAACTGAACCGATCACTAATCTACTGGCTTCAAACAGAAGCGCCCCGGCCTGATGGGGGTGAGGGCTGGCCGGGCCTGAGGCTGCGCGGAGACATTTTCAATACAAGGAATGGAATGGCCAAGCATGCGTACATCCGGGAAAGCAGACGGATAAAAGCAAAATTTACCGTTTTAGAGCAGCATGTAGGTACTGAAGCGCGGATGGAGATCACCGGGTTATCGCAGGATGATGTGAGGGCGGCCATCTTTGAAGATTCGGTGGGAATTGGTGCCTATCGTATTGATTTGCACCCGAGCACAAAGGGCAATAATTACATCGATATCAGCTCACTCCCATTTCAAATACCGCTTGGGGCATTGATACCTCAACGGGTTCGAAATCTGATTCCTGCCTGCAAGAATATCGGTACCACACACATCACCAATGGCTGCTACCGGCTGCAACCTGTTGAATGGAATATCGGGGAATCGGCCGGTGCCCTGCTTGCGTTTTGTGAGGAGAGAAACCTGGAACCACATCAGGTTTACGAATCAAAATCGCATATCAGTGAATTTCAGCAGGTTCTTTCAAGCCTCGGGGTTCGTCTCTCCTGGCCGCAAGATCAGGTTCATGCGTTGTGATAATACTTGCCGAAGGATGATTTTGCCATCACCCTCAATGGTGATAAAATTATTTTAGGCAGATTAACTTATGTAGACCCCACTGCAAAGCTTGTGTACATGGCTTTTATCAATTGATTTTAGAGAATAGAGGTCAGGTTCCGCAGGCTGTAACGATAGGTGGGTTGTCCAAAACACAATCAAAAGCAGTTGATCACAACACGAGTGTTTTTTTTGCAAATCAATCATCTTTGTGATGATCTGCAATTTTACGAAATTGAGCCTGTCTTAATTGGATATTATTGAAATAAAACATACTTATGGTAATGAAGCCTGTTAAATCCTTTTCAACCTCTCTGTCAGGGGTACTGCTACTATTTGCTTTCATTAGTTTTTTTGCCGGGTGCAATTTTGATGATGAAGCTAAATCCCGGGAGACAAATAACCCAAATATCATAATCCTCTTTGTTGACGATATGGGCTATGGGGATATTGGTGTCTATAATGAAAACTCCAAAATACCTACACCAAATATTGATGGTTTAGCTGAAGAAGGCATTCGTTTTATGGATGCTCATGCTCCCGGAGCACTATGCCACCCATCTCGTTACGGCCTGCTAACCGGAAGATATCCTTTCCGTACTGATGTAACGGTTTGGCCCAACGAACCGGTAATTGAAGAAGGAAGAATGACGTTTGCTTCGTTGTTGCAGTCGCAGGGATACAAGACAGTTATGGTTGGTAAATGGCACCTTGGTTTTGATGAGTCCCAGACTACAGAAAGATCATCGGATATAGATCAGAATATGAGTACTCGAGCGGCTTATCGCCAATATGATGAGAATTTGCCTCTTCCGGGCGGACCTTTTGACCGTGGATTTGATTCATTTTTTGGCATTCGCGCGTCCACTGATATCCCACCCTACTTCTATATTCGTGATGATCGAGTGGTGAATCCGCCCACCGACAGGGTAGATGATAACTTCAGCGGTGGAATTTGGACGGATATTCAGGGTGCGTTCTGGAGGGAAGGGGGAATTGCACCTGATCTCGAATTAATTGATGTCCTGCCACGATTTATAGACGAATCAAGAGAGGTAATCCGCAATCATGCCGCCAATTCACAGGATCAGCCACTGCTTCTGTATGTAGCTTTGCCTGCACCTCACACCCCCTGGTTACCAACAGAGCAGTTTGAAGGTGTAAGCGGAGCGGGGATGTACGGTGATTTTATGGCCATGGTAGATTCCAAGATTGGTGAAATTCTTTCGGCACTTCAACAAACAGGAATGGCTGAAGAGTCACTGGTAATTTTCACCAGCGATAACGGTCCGGTTTGGTATGATAAGGATACAGAGAAATTTGGCCACGATTCCATGGGAGGCTTACGGGGCATGAAAGGAGACGCATACGAAGGCGGGCACCGGATGCCGTTTATTGTTCGCTGGCCGGGAGTGGTTGAGCCGGGTTCAGTTACGAATCAGACGATCTCCTTTACTGATATGTTGGCAACGTTTGCGGATCTCACGGGAACGGAATTGCCAGAAAAAGCAGGGGAGGATAGTTTTAGTATCCTTCCAGTTCTGACAGGCAGCCAGCCGGAAACTGAAGCGGTTCGCCCGCCGGTTGTAGTAACGGTTGGCCGTGGTATGCGATCCATACAAGATGGAACCTGGAAACTGATAGACGGTCTGGGTTCAGGTGGGTTCACCTCTCCATCCTACATCGAGCCGGGTCCGGGAGATCCGGAAGGGCAGCTTTTTAATCTTGAAGAAGATCTGGCAGAGACAAATAATCTTTGGCATGATTATCCTGAAATTGTTGACCAATTTCTACAATTGCTTGAGAAATATGACCTTGAAGGAAGAAGTCGCTTATAATATAAAACCAGTAGTTGATTAAATTTCAACGAAAGATTTTGATTCGTTGTAGCTGGCACAGTTTGCGCAGTGAGATTGGCAGCTGTTCAGCTACTTCTTGAATTTGCCGTACACGATTTCAGCAATATTGCATCGGATCGAAGAGTGATGGTAAAATGGGCATTTGTTTCTACTGGCCGCAAGATCAGGTTCAAACACTCTGATAAAACAGCAGCAGTTCGTTTTGCCTTTATCACAATCTGTTCGTTTATTGGCTGTTGCTCAACTCCTTACCCTGAACCCTAACCTGATTTTATGTCGGCAGCTTTTCTGATTGGCCTCACTGTAGTAAGTATTCTTGTTCTTCTCTATCTCATCATCGTTTTGCGGATGCAGGCTTTCATCGCGCTTCTCCTGGTGAGCCTGTTGGCAGCTGTTGCAGGCGGTATTCCCGCAGGGGAAATTATTGACACGATTCAGCAGGGTATGGGTGGAATATTGGGCTACATTGCTGTTGTTATTGGAATCGGTACGATGATTGGTGAGATGCTGCATGTATCCGGCGGGGCTAAACAGATTGCAGATACCATCATTAAAGGGTTCGGGGAGAGAAAAGCACCCTGGGCGCTATCACTCATCGGGCTGATTGTAGCCATTCCTGTATTTTTTGAAGTGGCACTGATCCTTTTTATCCCTCTTGTATATAACATCACCCGAAAAACCGGAAAATCAATCTTGCGATATGGTATTCCGCTGGCTGCGGGTATTGCTGTTGCACACTCTTTCATTCCGCCAACTCCGGGGCCGGTAGCCGTTGCGGCTCTAATAGGGGCAGATCTTGGCTGGGTTATCTTCTTTGGGTTGATTGCAGGCATCCCGGCAACTATTGTCGGTGGTATTTTCTTTGGCAAATATATTGGAGATCGGATTGTTGTAGGTGTGCCGGAAAATATGGTATCTGCTGTGCCGGGCATCGAGATGGGTGGTGAACGGAGAAAACCGGGATTTGGCATTGCTGTGGCTATCATCATTGTGCCGCTTGTTTTGATCCTGTCGAACACAGCTTCCGGTGTGTGGCTGGGAGAGGAGCACATAGCCAGCCAGTGGATGTCGTTTATAGGCCATCCGTTTTCAGCATTGATGATTTCGATATTGATGGCGTTCTATTTTCTGGGAACCAAACTTGGTTTTACCCGTGAGGAGGTACAACGGGTGGCAACCAAATCGATGGAGCCGGTGGGGATGATCATACTCCTGACAGGCGCAGGGGGTGTTTTTGGCCGGGTACTTGTGGCAACAGGCGTTGGGGAAGTCCTGGTGGATGTGATGAGCAGCAGCAATCTGCCTGTGGTACTGTTTGCATTTCTTGTAGCTACGGTGATTCGGGTGGCACAAGGCTCAGCCACTGTGGCAATGGTTACAGCTGCCGGTTTGATTGCTCCAATCATCGAAATGGGAGGTTATTCACCACCACTGATCGGCACGATCGTTATTGCCATTGCCTGTGGTGCCACTGTTCTTTCTCATGTGAATGACTCCGGATTCTGGCTTGTGAAAGAGTACATGGGTCTTACCGAAAAGCAGACACTGCAATCATGGACAATCATGGAGACAATCATAGGGGTTACCGGGGTATCCATTGTGCTCATTATCAGTTTATTTTTGTAATAATGCTGAGCAATCTTGCCGGGTCTGCCATGAAACAGAGGCAGGTTAAAAAGCGGTTGGGAAACACAACTTATCATCATATTTTTACTGTTCTATACAAAGCAGAAAAATGAAACTTTAATAGCAGGGTTACGCACTGCTATTTCTATTTATAAAGGTTGATAAAACAGTTAACTATGAAAAAAAACTATCTGTCCAAAGAAGGTTATGAAAGACTGGATGAAGAGTTAAGAGATCTGAAAACACGCGGGCGAAAAGAGATTGCTCAGGAAATTGCCGATGCCAGAGCGCAGGGTGATCTCAGTGAAAATGCAGAATATGATGCCGCCAAAGAAGCACAAGGCCATCTTGAGAAAAAAATTGCTGAACTTGAGCATATTCTTGCCACTGCAAGCATCATCGACGAAAAAAATATTGACGCTTCAAAAGCATACCTCTTGTCCACAGTTACGATTCTTAATAAGAAAGTGAACAAAGAGATGAAATATACACTGGTTTCAAAAAATGAAGCCGACTTTAAGCAGGGTAAAATCTCTGTTGATTCCCCCATTGGTAAAGCAATTCTTGGCAAAGAGGTAGGTGACTCCGTTTCCGTAAAAGTACCCGCCGGCATGCTGGAGTTGGAAGTAAAAAAAATAGAAAGACTATAAAAAAACAGACGTATGAAAATAGGAGTTATTGGAACCGGTTATGTTGGACTCGTAACCGGTACATGTTTTGCAGACAGCGGAAACGACGTTATCTGTGTTGACATCGATGAGAAGAAAGTAGAGCGAATGAGAAACGGTGAAGTGCCTATTTATGAACCGGGTCTCAATCGTGTGTTTGATCGTGCCATTCGTGAAAACCGGCTGGTCTTCACTACCGACCTCGAAAGAGCATTCCGGGAATCGGAAATTGTCTTTCTCTGTCTGCCAACCCCTCCGGGAGCAGATGGCCAGGCCGATCTGAGTTTCGTGCTGAATGTAGCCGACCAGCTTGGTGATCTCTTCAATAAGTTTCCCGGCTATAAAGTAATTGTAAACAAGAGCACTGTACCTGTGGGTACTGCAGATAAGGTGCACGAAAAAATTGCAGCAAAAACCGATCATGAATTCGATGTGGTTTCAAATCCTGAATTTCTCAGAGAAGGCGCAGCTGTTGAAGATTTCATGAAGCCGGAACGAGTTGTGGTTGGAACGCGCAGCAAGAAAGCAGCTGATCTGATGACAGCACTCTACGAGCCATTTGTTCGCAGCGGCAATCCGATTATCATAATGGATGAGCGCAGTTCAGAACTTACCAAATATGCGGCAAACGCCATGCTTGCCACTAAAATCACGTTTATGAATGAGATTGCCAATATCTGTGAGAAGGTTGGAGCAAATGTGGATAATGTTCGAAGAGGAATCGGTACCGATTCGCGTATTGGTAAACGATTTCTTTTTGCCGGAATAGGATATGGTGGCAGCTGTTTTCCGAAAGATGTGCAGGCCATTCATCATACTGCCGGTGAACATGGGTACGATTTCAGAATTCTTGATTCGGTGATGAAAGTGAATGAGTATCAGAAAGTATCCATTGTAGAGAAGATGAAACTTTATTACAATGGCAAACTGGAAGGTAAAACCGTAGGAATCTGGGGACTCTCCTTCAAACCGGAAACCGATGATATTCGCGAAGCACCGGCACTCTATATCACAGAAGAGCTGGCCAAACTGGGTGTAAAAATGAAAGCGTATGATCCTGAGGCAGTCGAAACATTTAAAGAAGCATCATCATCTGAAACTCTATCAAATATTGAGTTTATGGATGATCGTGATTCTGTGATAAATGATGTGGATGCACTTGTGATCTGCACCGAGTGGAACGAGTTCCGGCGTCCTGATATGAACCGGTTTTCGAAAGTAATGAAAGAGCCGGTAGTATTTGATGGCCGGAACCTGTACGATTTAAATCGTGCAGAGGAAGCCGGCTTAATTTACATCAGCGTTGGAAGGCCCAGCGTGAATGTTTAATGTTGCTTTATAAGCAACCAACAAACTTTACATTATGAGTTTACGAGTATTAATTACCGGCGGTGCAGGTTTTTTAGGTTCACATCTCTGCGATCGTTACTACAGTGAGGGATGGGATGTGATATGCATGGACAATCTTATTACAGGTGCGGAGAGCAACATCAGCCACCTGATTGGAAAAGAGAGGTTTGAGTTCATTAAATATGATGTAACAAATTACATTCACGTAGATGGATCTCTCGATCTGATATTGCACTTTGCCTCACCCGCATCACCCATCGATTACCTTGAAATGCCCATCCAGACGTTGAAAGTGGGCTCTCTTGGAACTCACAAAGCTCTTGGACTTGCCAAGGCTAAAAACGCAAAATTTCTTCTGGCATCAACAAGTGAGGTGTACGGAGATCCGCTCGAACACCCTCAAAAAGAGACCTATTGGGGAAATGTAAACCCAACAGGTTATCGCGGAGTGTATGATGAAGCCAAACGGTTTGCCGAAGCAATGACAATGGCATATTACCGGTTTCATGATATCGAAACACGAATCGTAAGAATTTTCAATACGTATGGTTCCCGCATGAGACTTCGTGACGGCCGCGCTCTGCCCACATTTTTCAGACAGGCAATGAAGAACGAGCCTATCACCGTTTTTGGTGATGGTTCTCAAACACGATCATTCACCTATGTGGACGATCTGGTTGAAGGAATTTATCGCCTTGCTGAAAGCAGCGAGGTAGAACCGGTAAATATTGGGAATCCTGAAGAGATCACGATTCTTGAATTTGCTAAAGAGATCATCAGCATTACCGGCAGCACGAGTGAAATAGTTTTTAAAGAGCTGCCTGCCGATGACCCGCAGGTTCGCCAGCCCGATATCTCCAAGGCAAAACGAGTTTTGAACTGGGAGCCCCGAACTGACAGGCAAACCGGGCTGCGGAAAACGATGGAATATTTCGAGAAAATGGTTCAGTCAGATGCCTGAAAAAAAGCTGATTGATCTCTATCCTTACCGTATCAAAGGGAGCTCGCCCGAATTTTTATTGCTCAAACGGGCAAAAGGACACGTGTATTACGGGCAATGGAGAATGGTTGGCGGCAAAGTGAAGCAGGGCGAAACCTATTGGCAGGCAGCCCTCAGAGAGCTAAAAGAAGAAACTTCATTAAGTCCCGTAAAATTCTGGACCATTCCGGGCGTTAACCACTTTTATGAGCAAAAAACGGATATGATTCACTCCATTCCTGCTTTTGCAGCAGAGCTGCATGCGGATGATACTCCGGTTTTAGATGATGAACACAATGAGTTTGGATGGTTTCATCTCGATGAGGCTCTGAAAATGGTCATATGGCCGGAACAAAAACGCCTGCTTACTCTTACCAACCAACTGTTAACCGCCGACCAAATACTGGAAGATTGGATCGTATCTACAGACTGATATTAATCGTTTTATTCTTACTGCCTCTGTTTGCAGTATCTGTCACGAATGCGCAGACGTCGCGATATGAAGTGCTTCCTGCACCCGATCTGTGGTATAATGATGTAGATGGAATTCTGCTTGGCGTTCGATTGAAAGGCCAGGTGCCGGGAACCTTCGAGGATGGCCCGCATCGCCTTGAAGCCGGTTTTTGGGTGGGTACATGGCTCCCTTCGCTGCCCGTCTCCTACTTTCTTACCTACACCGAGCCGATTGAGCCGTGGTCTGAATATGGGAGCGAGGCAAATATTCAATTCAGAAGTTCCATCAGAACCGGGTATCACAATCATGGAATTGCGTTTAACAAGCGGTGGCAGCAGGGTTTTGATGAGCGCAGATACAGGGAGTTCAGCATATACAATTCATTCGAAAAACGGTTCGACTTGGAATATGTACCTTTCGAGCCATTATGGGGGGAGTTTGATTTATTTAACCATAACTTTTCCGACCAATCTAAACTACTGACATCACTCACCTTCGAACTTCAGAACGACAATGCGCTCGGCTGGTATAATATTCAGGCGGGTACACGCTTTCAGTATCTGAATGATTTTTTTACAACTGCCACACTGCGTGCAACACAGAGAGTGGATTTTAATGACTATTTTGGATTGCGCTTACGCGGATATGTTGGCCTGGTTTCAGAAAATGCTGCACCTGAGTATCTCTACTCACGCAGTACACGGCCTGCCATAGACTGGATGAACAATGCATTTACAAGGGCTAAGGGCACAATACCAACCCGATGGATGGAGAGCGGTAATATCCACGTAGCAGGTGGAGCGAATGTTCGCGGATACAATTCCAGAGATATTGCCTCTTTTCAATATTGCGACTCCGACCCATCAGCGATCGTCTGTCTACCGTTGCCAAAAACGTTCAACAGTGTAGCCTCGATAAATGCCGAGCTCGATTACTGGAACCCGATCGCTGTTCTTTTTAACGATATTCCATACGCATCGGAGTTTCTGAATTTCAGGTCATACCTCTTTTTTGATTCAGGTACTTCTTTGGGTATCACCGATAGAGATCCCGATGGTGCCTTCTCCAATGCAGGTGCCGGCTTTTCCTTATCTTTAAATATTCCCGATTATCTTGGTAAACCGCGTGGTTTTGTTCTGAGATATGAAATTCCATTTTGGTTGTCAGACCCCGGTGAGGAAGACGCTTTTAAATTCCGGCACCTTTTCGGTTTCGGTGCTGTTGTATCGTTTTAAACCATTCATATGAAATTTCGTCAGTTATCTATACTGCTTATTGTGTTCTTCTTTTCAATCTCCTGCACATCAAGCAGGTGGATTGTTACCGATCAGAATACAACTGACGAACGGATCGACCCGGTTGTAATATCTGAGAGAAATATTCTTCAGATAATTGAGGAGCCAACGGTTGATAACCCTGTTGTTTCATTCGGGGTATTTACAGTTGCAGAGAAAGAGTATGTACAGAGAATTCAGGTTGAAAGAACCATCCAACGGTATAAACCCCGGTGGGGATTCCTTACTTTAGGATTGGCCGGGGCTACATTCATTGCGCTTGCAGCTAATACTTCAACTGTACTGCCTGCACTATCATCAGATGTTAAACTTCCGCTAAACATCGCAGCCGCCGGCCTGGCCGTTCTCTCATTTACAAATATGCAGCCCACCGGAGAGCCTATTTTTACCGGAGAACGGGAGCTGATGCGCAGAAGCGGAACTGAAGTTGTGAGCGATACTCTGCGCAACCAGTTTTTAGATGTTGAGTTTGAGGTAGATGCAGCTGTTCTGCTGGATGATACACAACTCTATTCAAGTATTGGTATGACTCCTTCGAACGGATCATTTTCGGTTAATTTGTCCCGGGTAGCTGATTTTATTGATGGCGATCTTGAAGAGGGCTCAACGGTAACTATATCTGTTTCATACGACGAAACTACCTTAACACACGATTTTGAAATTGAAAATTTCCTCTCTCCTTATGTACTTGTAACCTCTCCGGTAGCTGTACTTCGCAACGCTCCTGTACTGAATGAGTTGAATATAATCACTGAAGTGGGAGAGGGAAGTTCACTACAGCTTGTAAACAGGGAGCCTGAGGGGTGGTACAGAGTTCGATTTGGCGGATCAGAAGTTTTCTTGCCTCTGAACGCAGGAGAGGTAGAGTGGCTTGCTGAGGGAGCAGGTGATGCCCCGGATATTTTTGAATTCCGAGAGGTTCCTTTTGGAGAAATTGATGTTGAAAACTCAGTTCCGGTTTTAAAACCCCGAAACAGTAACGATCGGGCTATTATCCTTACAAATGGATTTGCCGAGAATGCAGAAGTGCGTCCATATCTCGATCGGGATCATGAGCTGTTTATTTTTTACATGCGGCATGCATTGCAAATGGCAGAAAATCAGATCCACTATATTGAGATGGATTCTGCCCGCGACTGGCAAAGTGAACTTTCTGCTGTTACAGCAATGGAAGATGATGGCTCACTATTTATCTATCTTTCAGGATTTGCAACACTTGCCCGGCCTGCTGCCATCTACTTAGATTTTGTTGAAGAAAAAGAGGGTGAAGGGCTCTTTTCCACATTTATATTTGAGGAGATTGAGCGGATTAATCCCTCCGCACTATTCCTTACAGCTGATCTGCAATACGGTTTTATTAATGGTGAAAGTGTTACAACTGCGGCACGAAGTGGTTACAACTCAGTACTGCAAACAGTTTCCGGCCGCCTGCAACGACTTATTCCAAACTCCTTTATACTTTTTAGCCATCGTCCCGGGCAGCAATCTTCTGTATACACTGGCGCAGGGTTCGAAAATCAGCGGCATCACATCTTTAATTATTACTGGGCAGATGCCATCAAAAAGAGAAATACACGGGTTTACGAGCTGATTCGCCATCTCGAAAACAATGTGGATTACACATCCCGCCGTCTGCACGACCGCCCTCAGGAAATACAGGCATTTGGAAATTTTTCGCTTAATATAACTCAGTAATGGCCGGCTGGTTTTTCATTTTTTTATGTGCAGCAACCTCTATTCTAATTGCGCACTTTTTTAAAATAACCGAGCACAAAAAGTTAAATACAACCCGGGTGCTAACGGTTAACTATCTTATAGCAACATTTTTCGCAGTGCTTCTGGCTATTCGGGAAGGAATCACCACATTGCCGGAATTTCCCGGTTTCTCAATCCCGCTGCTCTTTGCTACAGCTGTTGGTTTTGTGTTCATCGCCAATTTTTTCATTTACAGTAAATCGGTACACCTGAATGGCGTTGGAATAAGTGTGGCTGCAATGCGCGTATCTCTTCTCGTACCGGTTTTTACGTCTATTTTGTGGTATCAGGAGGTGCTTTCTACACTCCAATGGGTTGGAATATTGATTGTATTCGGCGCACTATTTTTGCTGTTGCCAAACAAGCGAAAGTTAATCAGAGAACCTCTGAGTGCAGGCTGGCTGCTCGTAATACTTTTTGTGGGAACCGGAATTGGAGATGCTTCCCTGATGGTTTATGAAGAGGAGTTTTCGGCAGAGATTCCCAAAGAGATTTTTATGGGAGCCGTTTTTTTCTCGGCATTTTTGATTGGCAGCTTTGTACTTCTCATCCGAAGAAATTACTCCATAAAAAAAGAGGAGTGGGTTATGGGAGCCGCTATCGGCATTCCAAATCTGCTGACATCCATCTTTTTGATTCTCGCCCTTGAACAGCTAACCGGGGCAGTCGTCTACAGCAGTGTAAATATACTCACTGTTCTTGGAGCAACATGTGTAGGTGTTTTCAGATGGGGAGATATATTCACGAAGGCACAGTGGACAGGTATAGCACTTGCTCTTGCTGCAATTTTACTGCTGCTCTGATTTTCAGGATTAATACAGGATTTACAAACTTGTACTATCTTTGGCAGATAACGTGAATTCGATATAAAAACTTTGAATTTGGCAACCAGTAAGTCTCCTCCTTACAAACGAGGTGAGAACCTTTTGCCACAATTTTTAATCGAACTCAACTATATAATTAACAGAATAAATTTAGAATAAATTAGTTATGAGCCTGCTCCAGATAATCAGAGAAAAAGCATCCGGTCAAAAGAAAACAATCATACTGCCGGAAGCGGAAAAAGATATACGGGTAATTCGTGCAGCATTGGAGTTGCAGAAAAATGGATTAGCAGAGCCGGTTCTGCTTGGAAGCCGGGAAGTTATCTTGAAACTCGCAACTGATCATAATGAAACTGTTCCTGACGAAGTTGTGATCACACCCTATGCAGACAATGCTACTGAAGATGAGAAGTATGAGTTTTTCAAAGAGAAACTGAAGCATAAAAACCTGGATAAATCACAGCTTTTAGAACTTTGTAACAATCCGCTCTTTACAGCCGGATGGATGCTCGCCACCGGCAGGGGTGATGCCGCTGTTGCAGGATCGGTCGCCTCAACCGGTGAAGTTATCGTTTCAGCCCTGCGAACTGTGGGAGTGGCGCCGGGATCTGGATTGGTCTCGAGTACATTTTTGATGGAAATGCCGGATGGCCGCGTATTTACATATGCCGATTGTGCCGTGGTTCCCTATCCTGATTCTGAACAACTTGCCTCAATTGCTGTGGATGCAGGGCACACTCACCGCCTCCTGGCAGGCGAAGAGCCGGTTGTTGCCTTTCTCTCTTTTTCCACCAAGGGCAGTGCGCGACACGAACGGGTTGAGCTGGTTCAAAAAGCTGCAGAACTGGCTAAAACTAAACAACCGGACTGGAAGATGGACGGAGAGTTGCAGTTCGATACGGCTGCAATTGCCGACATAGCGGCCAGAAAAGCTCCGGACTCACCGGTAAAAGGTAGTGCCAATGTCTTTATTTTCCCCAATCTGGATGCAGGCAACATTGCATACAAAATTACCGAACGGCTTGGCGGTGCAACAGCAACCGGTCCCATTCTTCAGGGACTTGCAAAACCATATATGGACCTCTCTCGCGGCTGTTCAGTGGAAGATATTGTAAACACGGCGTGTGTGGCGTCGCTGTTAGCCAATGAATCGTAACCGTTCAATTTGTTGATCTATGAATTTGAAAGTCCGTCGGTATTTCAAATTCATAGATGCTGTAAGGGTTTAAAATGGAATAAGCATAAATTCGACCATGTTCTTCAGAAACTGTGAAATTGTGTATGGGTACGCTGAATTTTGCCCGATAGACCTGATTTCCTTCCCAATCCCATATTTCGAGAGAAGCCCTGAACGTTTCGATCTGTTCCTCAATCAAATTCTCAAACTCGTTAATACCCATAACATAAATGAATGAATCGTATGCCTCTTTCACCGATCGGAATTGAAATTTCGATTCATTGCCTGTTGGATTAATCAGATGATCGTTTACCAAAAAAGAACCAACCAGATTGCCGGTGTTGTCGAAGTATTTAAATTGGTTGTGGTACATGTAGAATGCGGCGATTTTTGAACCGTTATCAGAAGCAGCGGTTGTTTTATGAAATTCAAAGAGCTTTTCAAAGCCTGTTAACTCGGACTCAGGGAATTCGCCGAAGCTAAACTTTGGTGTACTTTCATCGGGTGTTAAAGCGATAAATTCATAAGGAGATTCGCCGAAATCGGGCCCTCGTTCAGCTATGAAAAAATCATTTTTTACTTTTGTGATCCCTGTAAGCGAGTTTGTTTGATCACGGTAGGATAATTCTCTGTCATTAATAAATATCAGGGTTGAATCGCTGACGAAATATTCCATGAGCTTTCTACTTCCGATCTCATAAAAAATTACATTTTCGTTTTTTGTATTGATCTCGTTTAGGGGAATATGCTGAAATTCATCAGGACCCTGACCTCTTGTTCCCCAGGAATATAAAAATTCAATTTCCGGTAGTGTAAAGACCTTGATGATCCCTTCATCATCTCCATCGCTCAATAGCAAATATTTGTCATTCACATTGATAATTTCAGCAGGACTATAAAATCCTGTCACTTCTTTGAAAGAATGTTCTTTTACAGTCAGCTCAGGTTCAAAATCTAAAGCATCTACTGTGATTTGATTTCTATTGTCGGAATAGCTTGAGCAGGAAACGAAGAATAACGCTGTTAAAGGAATGAATACAGATAGTTTATTAGTCATAAAAGAAGATTTCTGTCAGAAACGTCTGTTTAATATGTATATAATAAATAGAATCTTATAAAATATTGTAGACTGGGATTTATTTCCTGTAAGTATCTTTATGTATGGATCAAATTCCAAACGGTTCCGATTAAAACAGGTTCTTTTGTCTATTTTTACCATCAAATTAGTGCCTTATATTGAATGTAAATTTATGATAAATGAGGTGTGAATAGAGATGCTATTATACCCAAACAAAATAAATTCTTATATAAACCCCAGCTTATCAGTTCATCTGTCCAATAGCGGACGATGATATGTGAGAACATAGAAAAATAGCTTGGAAGTATAGATCAAGTTGTTTTGGCAACCATCTTGTTCTCTATCATTATCATAACTTCTTTCAATTGGAGTTTAGCCGTTGAGAATCATTTCTTTATTAGGAGTCAAGTCAGCTTTTTCGTGCTGTTAATTTTGCTTATATTTATTCATTCCAAATAAGCATAACGAACAGAAATCACTGATTATGTGAATGATAAGCTGATTTCAGATGTTTCTAAATTGAATTACAAGCTTTAAAAAGAGATAATTTCTATGAGTGAGACAAAAGCTCTCGAATCAATGATTGGTGAAGAGTACAAATATGGCTTTACCACCGATGTTGAATACGAAGATTTCCCAAAAGGTATTAATGAAGACGTTGTACGGCTAATATCCGAAAAGAAGAATGAACCGGAGTGGATGACTGAATTCAGGCTGAAGGCATATCGTGCCTGGACTGAGATGGAAGAGCCAAGCTGGTTTAACGCTACCTACGAAAAACCGAAGTTCGACACTCTTCAATTCTATTCAGCTCCGAAGAACAAACCCAAGCTGAATAGCCTTGATGAGGTTGACCCCAACATTCGTGAAACGTACGAAAAGCTGGGAATCCCCCTTGATGAGCAAAAAATGTTGTCCGGTGTTGCCGTAGATGCTGTTTTTGATAGCGTATCGATCTTCACCACATTCAAAGAAAAACTTGCCGAGGCCGGTGTGATATTTTGCTCGATTTCGGAAGCAGTACAGGATTATCCTGAGTTGGTGAAAAAATATATGGGTTCCGTTGTGCCTGTACGGGACAACTTCTATGCTGCACTCAACTCTGCTGTTTTCTCTGATGGTTCTTTCTGTTACGTGCCGAAGGATACCATCTGCCCGATGGAGCTTTCCACCTATTTCCGAATTAATGATATGAACTCGGGACAGTTCGAGCGCACACTTATTATTGCCGAAGAGAATAGCCATGTAAGCTATCTTGAAGGCTGTACTGCGCCAATGTTTGATGAACACCAGCTGCACGCTGCAGTTGTGGAGCTGATTGCACTGGATAATGCTGAAATCAAATACTCAACGATTCAAAACTGGTACTCCGGTGATGAAGAGGGAAGAGGCGGTATCTACAATTTTGTAACCAAGCGTGGTGCATGCCGCGGAAAAAATTCCAAAATCTCCTGGACCCAGCTTGAAACCGGTTCAGCCGTAACGCTTAAATATCCAAGTGTTATTCTGCAGGGTGACAATTCCGTGGGTGAATTTTTCTCAGTTGCTGTAACCAATAAAAGACAGCAGGCTGATACAGGAACGAAAATGATCCACATCGGAAAAAACACCAAGAGTACTATCATTTCGAAGGGAATTTCTGCGGGACGCTCCGATAACAGCTATCGCGGCCAAGTGAAAATCAGCAAGAAAGCTGATAATGCACGAAACTACTCACAGTGCGACTCTATGCTGATCGGTCAAACCTGCGGCGCTCACACTTTCCCATATATTGAATCAGCAAATCCAACAGGAAAAATCGAGCATGAAGCCACAACATCGCGTGTGGGTGAAGATCAGATTTTCTACCTGCAGCAGCGTGGAATCAGCGAGGATGATGCCATATCACTTATCGTGAATGGATTCTGTAAAGAAGTTCTCAAAGAACTGCCTATGGAATTTGCGGTTGAGGCCAATAAATTGCTTGGTATTAA
>JAFIES010000100.1 GCA_020832415.1 Balneolaceae bacterium
GTTGTTACAGGAAATAGAGGTCAGACCAATGTATATCAATAACAAGAAGAAACGGATTAACTTCATAGATGTTTATCCTATCAGAAAGGAACCCGTACACCTGCACCAAATACAAGCTGATCGGCACCACCAATACCGGAGTATCGAAGCTCACCGAATAACATTCCGAAATTCAAATTGTACTCACCACCAATACCCAAATTAAATCCTGTGTCTGAACCACTCATACTAGGAGCTGAAAATATCGGGCCGGATTGATTAGAAACATTTGGCACACCTCCATCAATTGGGGTTAATGCAGGTTCCATTACAAAAAAGTCTGTACCCGGAGGATTTATGTTCGAACCGGTGAACTCCGCCGAGAATCTAAAATAGTTGATTCCCGCAAGGCCATATAGCGTGAAATCTTCATTGTTTACGAAGAGATAGTGCCCATTTACATTAAATTCGAATCGTTTCACTTTGTCAAATTCCCTGTTTTCCGGAAAATAAAAGCCCAGATCAACGCCAATACGGATATCTTCATTGATGCTGTATAAAGCATCTAATCGAATACCAGCACGTTCAGCTTCAAAACCATAAAACAGTCCACCACCAAGTGAAAAGCCGGTTTTTTCAGAATCTATTGGTTGTACTTCTGCTTGAGCATCAAAAAACACCATTAGTGTTAAGATGGTTATAAAAATAAATTTCAATAGTTTACTCATCATATTCTTTTTTGATTATGGGTATTTAAGGTCTAAGTAGTACAACTACCTGAAATGAGATTTTTTTGACAATTAAAAATCTATCTCTGATTCACACAATATCATGAAACCGGTGGATCATCCTGATTACCGGGTTCGGGTGGTAAAAGTTGTGCGGTTTCATCGATCAGCAGTATTTCAACCTGTGGAGTTTTCCAGCTTTTTTTTTGATTTTGATTATCTTCGTTCATTGTTTCCATCGATTTAAGTTGGCGTTGGAGTAGACGTGAGTATTGAGTCCTGTCCTGAGATTCTCAAGGCTCAAGACTCATATCTAATTTTTTATTTAATTAAAGTTAATTGTCTGGTTAGCAGTTGCCCTCCGGCTTGCAGGCGGTAGATGTAGATTCCGCTTGAGAGGTTTCGGGCATCGAAGTTCACTGTGTGGGTGCCCGCCGATACCTGTCCATCGATCAGGGTTGCTACGTGGCGGCCTGTCATGTCGAACACATCCAGGCGGACTTGTTCGGTTTGAGGCAGTTCGTAGCGGATCTGCGTGCTTGGGTTGAACGGGTTCGGGTAGTTCTGCGCCAGAGTGATGCATGTGGGCAGATTATTGTGATCCTCAAGCGGCTGGCTGGAAAGGATGAGTTCGAAGCGTGGGGCCTGCTCAGTTGTTGACATTGCAAAAGCTCCGGGCACCGACGGACACACCCCTTCATCGCCGCAAGCGTCGTTGCTTCCCCTCTCGAGAGGGGAGTTTGAGGCCTTGGCGGCCATCGATTCATCGATCTCGAAGTGGTAGCGCTGGCCTTCGCGCAGCTCGGTGAGGGAGCCGGTGTGGGTATCCCGCAGATAGTAGCTTCCGGAGAAATGCGAGGCTTCGGGCAGGGTCCACGTCAGGGTGTAGCTGCCAATTTCTGTGGTTTCGATTCCCAGCGGAATGGTGAGCTGGCTATCAAATTGATTGGGTAGACTGCGAATGGCGTAGGATTCCCCTTCATCATCCAGTGCGTAAAAAGAGAGCCATCGGTTTGCCAGGCCGGATGAAGCCAGTTTTGGCGCATCCATCAGGTCATGGCCATGTGTTGACTGCTCGCTGAACAGAATGTGCACACCATCAGTATAACTCTGCGGACCGCCGGTAACGTCCAGTCTCACGATGAACGGGTCGTTATCTTGCTCCACCTGTTTAAAGTATCCTTCTACTGGTTCACCCAAGAAAGCATCCGTATCGAACCGGAGATCCGGATTGTTATCCTGTACACGAATCCAAAATGCCTGTAAAGGGGCTACCGCAACCGGACCCTCAGAGCAGCTCATCGTCAGGTAGGCGCCGCTGTTGGTGTTTGGATCCCAGATTGTGATGTTATCAGCAACACGTACGCGGCTAAATTCACAGTAATCCAATGCATATGGTGTTGGATTGCCTAACAGCAAGTACGTGACATCCTCTTCATTTTGTGAGGCATCATAAAACAGGCCTTCCCAGAAAATACCATCCGAATACGGGAAAAAATTATCATTGCTGATTGAAATTGTTTTTGGAAAAGAATCCGAAGTATTGTCTTTTTCATACACGTAGATAATGGTGCCAACACCTGGCGGTACCGAGCTGTTACTGCTTGAAACCGGAGCCCAATCATATGCTGCATAGTTTACCTGCAGTACATTATTAAATGCAGCATTTGGGCTGTTGGAGTCTGGGAAACCCTGCGTCCATACGGAGTTAAACAGTGAACCGACTGATTCTCCCTCGGTAGGTGGGGAGATGAACCGCCAGCCTTCCTGACCGTCGAACATAACATGCGTGGCTGCCAGGTCAATGGTCATGGTGTATGCTTCTTTGCTTTCGGTTCCCTGCCCGCCGAGAATGGTAAATTCAAAAGAATCATATCCATACCCGTAGGATATGGTTTGAGAATCGTAGGTCAGGTCACCATTGTTCAGTTGCGCAAAGGTAAGTACATCATCTGCATTCCGGTTTAGATCCCGCTTTCCGGGCAGGCTATTGATTTTTACCGATTGCCCTTCACCCAGGCCAAAATCGGAGCCGCTGAAAACGTACGTGGTATTATTGAGTGCAAGCACTCGCTGGTCTTCGCCTTCGGGAGCCTCGCCACAGGTTGCAGATTCTTCGTCACCGTTAATTGTCCATCCATGGTCGTTGATCAATGATTCTCGTGCATCAGCCCCATTACAATATGTGAGCCCTTCTGTGCCAAGTACGATGTTTTTCGGGCCATCATTATTTTCAACAAATACAGCCCAACCAATCAGTGTGGCATCGTAATTTTCGGTGGAGAGGCCAGAGTTGTTGAACATTTCGCCAAGCCCTGTAGTAGATTCATATCCTTCCAGTACACTTACAGAACTCAGGTCCCAATCACCTAAATCCTGATCAAAATTTTGAGCATTATTAAACATTTGGAATGCTGATTCAAGGTTGCCTGTTTTCCAGCCCGAAATATCCTGGTTAAAAGCTGTGGCTCCTTCAAACATGTTTGCCATACTTTCAACTTTGTCAGTTTCCCACTGGCTGATGTCCCCGTTAAAGCTCTCAGCATCCCTGAACAAATTGTTCATATTTGTTACTTCGACAGTAGTCCAGCTTCCAATATTTTGATTGAATGCTTTGGCATCCCTGAACATTCCGGCCATGTTTCTGACTTCCCCAACATCCCAGCCACCAATATCCTGGTTAAACATTTCAGCTTCTATAAACATATTCGACATATCGGTAACTTTTCCAGTTTTCCAGTCTTCGATATTTCCGTTGAACTGTGCAGCCCTCCTGAAAGTCATATACATGTCGGTAATATTGGATGTATCCCAATGGTTCAGGTCTGCATTAAGACTTGATGCCAGGTTAAACATCTGCCTCATACTTTCAACTGAAGAAAGGTCTGGAGCATCAGTTGCCGAAATATTAAGATTAGAGGCACCAGTGAATGCCCTTTCCATTGAACTCCATTCAATATCGCCCCATTGTACTACATCAATAATTTTATCAGAATCAGGACTATTGAAGAAATAGATCCTCGGGAAATCGCCGGAGATGGAAACTTCATACTCGCCCTCTTCTGAATAGGTGTGAGAAAGTGAATGTTCTACACCATCACCAGGGTTATTGGAATAGTCTTCAGGATCGGTTCCATCCCCCCAGTCAATCGTAAAATCATAACCGTTGCCAATCATTGGGATTGATATTTGCAGATCTCCCTCTTCAACTTGCCAAGTGGTGATGAAGGGGGAGAAATCGGGGCCGCTGTCTTCTCCTAAAAACTCTTCAGCAGCTATGCTGAAATCACTGAACTCTGTGATCCCGGCTGCACACAAGTATGTGATTCCATCATAAAATTTTTCTGATGAATCCAATGGATTCCAGATACCCTCCGATATTTCATTTCTTTTAACGATAACACTGTTTTTCAGATCATTTGTATGAACAATACCAGTGGGATCAAGGCAAACCTCAAATTCTACGGGATCACTGCCATCAGGCACCTCAAAGCCAAACTTATTTATCATCCAGTAACCGGGAGCGATCTCTTTGGGTATTAGCTGGTTTCCTGAATTTGATTGCGCAGAAAAACTCCCAAACTCTATAAACTCAGGTAATTCATCATACTTGGTAACAAATAATGTACCGCCATTGTGCTGGGCGCCGGCAGTGCTGTTCATTTTTGCTATGCCATCACCTGTTGAAACGGTTACACCCATATCGGCTAAAAGTAACCCTGATGCATCGGGGTCGGTGTCGGCTTTGACTGTCTGGCCGGATACAGATATCGGCAGGCACATGCTGAATTCGCTTGTAATAAACTCTTCAGCTATGGAAACCGTTGCTGTTACGTACCTGTGTTCGTCTTTAAGCCCACTTACAGAAAAACTCAGAGCAGAATTGCCCAACGCTGATGCAAGCGGGGTGATATAATGTGAGCCAATATACTCATGGCCGGCTCCGTAATAAGATCCATACGTATACATATTGGCCGCACACCCAGTGTTGCCAAAAACTTCTATGGTGTACTCTTTATTCCCAAAAACCGAATGATCAAACCAGCCTTCAAACTGCAGGGTGTTGCCAGATCGAACAGCCTGTGAGATAACGGGGTAATTCAACATTCCATTGGGTCCATTTTCACCTATAAACAGATGCCGCAGTGAAACACCATCACCCTTTAAATCAATACCCACCGGGGAATCTATTTGATTTTGTTTGAGAAGTACCCGCTGCCATCCATCAGAAGAAAGGATATTGTGCCTTTCAAAATCCTCGACTGATGGCAGAACAATGCCTGAACCGGAAGCCTTAATCTTATTGGCTTTAAAAGTTGCTTCTACGCCATCGGTAATTAAAATGCCATAGCCGTCCGATTCAATGTCGTTATTGTTAACAATAGTCCCATTTAATCGATAATCTTCGAAGTCTGCAAATCGTGAAACATTTGAAATAAGTATACCACCTTCATCCGATTGGATAACATTCTCCGAAATGTCTAACTCTTTTCCGGTACCTGTTACCTGAATTCCCCATTCGCCCGATTCAATGGTATTCAGTTTCACCTGATGATTCTTACCAGTCACTATAACAGCACCGTCGATGCTCCCGGCTAATAAATCCCACATGGAAGAATTTGATAATTGTATATCCCACGCCTTAATGTGGTTTCCTGTAGCTGTGTTGGACTCGCCTCCAACATAAAGGGACTGGCGGTGGGTTGCCATCTCGTTATTTTCGAACCTGTTTTGCTGCCCAAATAACCAGACACCGTTATCAAACCCATATATCTCTTTCTGTTCTTCGTTAAACGTTGCAAACGAAGAGCTTATACCGAATGTATTGTGGCTGATCACGTTGCCGGTTGCCCTGACCCCCTCCGGACCGGGAACAGCAGTATCACCGCTTCCATCGAATCGAACCATGTCCGCAGCAGAGTTTACGACCCATAGATCAATATAATGGCCCCCGATTCGGTTTGCCGTTTCCGGTGCGCCTCCGATAATATTATTACTGCCGAGTATATCAATACCTCTTGCATTTCTACCAAATGAACCAAAAAAATCAAGTAATTCAGGCCTGCTGTTTACTACATCACCGGTACTTCCGATTCCAATATTGTTATTATATAATCTGTTATTATGAGCCATATAATCGATTAATACCTGAACTGATCCATAGAACAAAGTGCCAACTTGTTTTAATAGCGAGTTGCCTGCAATTACGTTATCCCTGATATGGTTATCAGATGACATAATGTGAAGACCAGCGCCAGTTATATATGGCCAACCTATTATGTTAAATTGTTCACAACGTCCTAGATATTCAGAATAAGGAATTCCCCCTACTATGCATACATGGCTCCCACCACCTTTAGCAGTTGTACCGGAGTAATCGGTGCCTATACGGTTATTTTCTATCACCGTTCCGTTTGCACCTGTACCAATTTTTATATTCGCCACGATAAAACTATGGACTACCATTCCGCGAATTTCAGATCCTCCACCCCCCGGTTTTACATTTAAACCCACCAAATCAGTATTAGACTCCTCGATTCCTTGTTCTGATCCCTGCAATGGCCCTGCCAGCTCTACAAACCCTCCCGCTTGCGTGGTACCGTCGAGAATAATGCGGGATTCAAATGGAGGAAGCGGATCATCACCATCTTCTATGAAGATTAATGGGTCACCCGGGATGTCGAAATGTATGGTGGCACCGCCGCGAGCGTTTGCCGTTTGGATCGCGGCACGCAGGGTGCACTCGGGCACTTCTTCACCGTCAATTTCTACGAGCTCACCGGTGTCGCATTCTGTTGTACTGGATGAATCATGAGGATTATCAGTGGCGGAGTTGACGATAATTACAGAAGGCTCGGTGAGTGTGACACGAAAGACCCTGCGCTCATTTTCAGGATCTCTACCCCAGCCGACGATCACCGAACCATCGTCGGAAATGTCATATGCCTCGCGCAGGCTCCACCCCGTTAGATCCAATCCATATTCATCTTCCAAAACATCCTGCAACCGACGCATACCGGTTGCCTCGGTCCAGACAAACGCATCGCGATCTTCATTCAATTCACCCCTGCTCCATCCGACCACTACGCTGCCGTCTGCCGAGACTCCGCGCGCAACACTGTTCAATCGGCCGGGGAGTTTACCGAGAGCCACCCTCCCTGTCGAAGCGGTCCATCGAAATCCTTGTACTCCGTCTCCCGGATTAAATGTCCCGATGATGGTGTTTCCATCGGCGGAGACGATGACCCGGGAGTCTTGTATGATTTCGCCTATCGGAACCATGCCGTTCTGCGATGTCCATCTGAACGCTTGCAACTCCCATCCCGGATTAAACATAGGGCTGTGGCCTGTGATGACGTTTCCATCGGCCGAGACACTATGCGCCTCGGAGCTTGGATGATCGCCTTCGATGAAACCGCCAAGAAGTTCCATGCCACCGCCCGCCGTCCACCTAAATGCCTGATAACTTAAATTTCTGTTTTGGTCACGGCCTACAACAACTGAACCATCTGCCGATACATCGAAGGCAAATGAAGCCAGCTCATTCGTGGACCCAAGACTGATCATTCCTCCATTGGGTGTCCACCGATAGGCTCTATCGGGAGAGAAAATACCACCTACTACTGCCTGCCCGTTACTTGCTACTCCTGTCGCTCTACTGTTCGAATGACCGGGAAGGGTGCCAAGCAAAGTGAGTCCGTCATTCTCAGTCCAGATATACCCCTGATTGCCCGCGTCAACAGTAGTATATCCCGCTACGACTCTCCCATCCGGCGATACCGCATCGGCATGGATGGCAGGTGACGGAAGAACCTGGAATGACTGTGCCTGAATTAAAGGCACCAGTACCAAAAAGAAAAGCAGTATAAATTGAGATAGAAAAGCCTTTGTGTAGTTAGTCATAGTGATAGTATTTGATGAACCGGTCACGCCCGCCTTTGCCCGGAATTTTTGTCTATACTATCACATGCAATGTTCGGGATTAGAAAGGCTCATTCATTTTGAAAACTTTTTAGAAAAATCTCTTGCTATTACGATTATCTTTATTAATTACTTATTAATAAATGAGTTGCAAGAAATAAAAATCATGAAAATATTTTATTACAACCTGTTAATTAAGGTGAGATCTACTCAAAAATAATTTTTCGGATCCGGTTATTTAAAAGATCGGCAACTAAAAGATTCCCATTCTCATTGATTACCAGTCCAACAGGTGAATCAAACATCGCTTCATCTGCCGGGCCATCTTTGAACCCTTTTTCCCCGGTACCTGCTACCGTTGATACCATACCGGATGTTGATATTTTCCTTATCCGATTTCCTTGCGATTCTGCAACGTAAATTGTTCCCTCATTGGCTATCGCCAGTCCATGGGGATCATGAAATTGAGCGTTTAATGCTTCACCGTCGGCATATCCCCGCTCGCCATTTCCGGCAACAACGGTAACATCACCGTTTGGGGTGAGCTTGCGTATCATGTGATTTCGGGTGTCTGAGATGAAAATATTTCCATCACCATCTATTGCCAAACTTGTGGGCCAGCGAAAGGATGCTTCCGTACCATTTCCTTCAGCAAAGCCAAACTCGCCACTTCCTGCAATTGTTGTTACCTGTTGATCAGGTGTAATCATTTTAATTCAATTGCCGTCCATGTCTGCAATGATTACATCTCCCTCAGAATCAATTACAAGCCCATCCGGCAACTAAAAACTCGCTGAACCTACGGAACCATCAATTCAGGCTCACTTCTGCCAACCACATCAGGCCGATTAGTGCGGCCATAAACAGCGTGCAAAAATCGCAGGTAATCAGCAGGAGATGATACCCAGCCCCCCTGGTCATCTTTTATGGGCAATGTTTAACCACCATATGCTGATTCTACCTGCCCCCTGTCCGGATAAACTGAATTCATTATTACCGAATCATGATATCTTTCTACATCTTGCAAACGTTCTTCAAAAAACTTGTTGCCAATTACCATACTTTCTGCCCTAAGCTCAACTTGAAACCGGAGTGTATCTCCGGTCAAAAGTAATCCCTGCTGTGGTGTTAATTCTACTGTAGCAACGTCCAGGTTTGGTGGGGCCTTTGGTTTCTCGGGATCGCTGCCGGTTATGCTCTCGCTGCAGGAGTTTAGAATGAACAAGAAGCTCATTACTACAACTAGTAAACTAGTTAACTCTTTACTGATTCCAAGTCTGTTTTTAATTTCGTCTATAACTTTTCTGTATTAATTTCACGGTTTCAACTCTACATGCATGAAAAACAGATAATAGAGCTCATTGATGTTCAACATCTATGGCAGAGGTTGTCAGTTCAAAATTCTGATACTTATCCGAATTAATTACTTTCATAAATATTACCGAATGAATGGTTGTCTCAAAAAACAAAGCCGGCGACTATTGTAAATACCCTGTGTTTTTCCCCTTCATCTGATCGATCTTCATAGACTGCAGACAAACCCAGTCCATATCTTGCCTGAATATTGAAGTTGCGGTTGCTGATTTCAAAATCACCTCCCGCCCCAATAATCGCACCGAATCCTGTCTTTTTGATTTCCGCAGAAATATCTTCGATATAGGCGATGTTTTTGCTCGCTTTCACTTCAGAATTCAGATTAATATCGAGATATGGCCCCGCCAGCAGATATGGACGGAAAGCGCTCTCCGTTCCAAACCCATATTTAGCCAATACCGGTATTTCAAGATAATCGAGTTTGAATGTGCCGGCATTGCCTTCGTAATCACCTTTAATGATCGCCTCCTTGTATCTGCCTTCTGCTCCTTTTTGCGAATAATAAATACCCGTTTCTATGTCCACCGGCCAGGAATCGGCTGAATAGTTGAGGTCAAAACCCGCAAAAAGACCTGTTCTGGCACTTAATTCATGTGGCCCACCTGAAAGATTTGAAAAGTTGAGACCGGCTTTTACTCCAAATTGCAATGACGACTGTGCAAAAATAGTTGTTGTTATTCCAAGAATAAAAGCCAGAACCAGGCAAAGCTTTTTCACTGATTTTCTTAGTCCCATATTGTTTTATCAATTAAGGTTGTTGATTTTCATATCGAAGATTTCGTCTCCGTTGTCCTCTCTCTATGCATCAAAATGAATTAGTTAAGCTCATCTGGTGAAAAAAAATCTGGTGAATCAGATAAAAGTCAATTTTAGCTTCGAAATTCGAAGGTTTTTATTATTATTGGACTGAAGCACTACGGGCACATTAAAGCTGTTTGATCAAACATAATTTTCAGTATAAGCTTACTTTATGTCTCATCAGAAAGGGGAACTAACTGCAATACTAAATTCATTGGGTCATGATTCTTCATCCATAAATAAAGCACTACCTCTTGTTTATGATGAATTACGGAATCTTGCACACAGACAACTCAGGGGAGAAAGGCCCGGCCATACACTCAATACTACTGCACTGGTGCACGAAGCATACATGAAACTCATTAACAATCCGCCTGAAGGTGACTGGAATGGCCGACGCCATTTTTTTGGAATTGCAGCCCGTGCGATGCGGCAAATTTTGGTGAATTACGCTTTGATGCGAAGCCGAAAAAAGCGCAGCGGTAGTATGAACCTTCAGCCTTTTGAAGATGAAATTTACCTCTCAGAAGAAAAAGCAGAAGAGCTCATTGTACTTGATGAAGCTCTTAAAGAGCTCGAAAAACTAAATGAACGGCAGGGAAGAGTGGTTGAATGCAGATATTTTGCCGGTTATAATGTTGAAGAGACTGCTGATATTCTTGGTATCTCACCGGCAACCGTTAAGCGAGACTGGACCAGCGCACGTGCATGGCTTTTTTCTCAAATTCACGGATGATTACCTTTTCTATTCAGGTTCGTAACATTAAATTCATCTGCACTTCGTACATTTGAAGTCAAATCTTATCAATATATCTATGATCTCAAACTGGCTTTCATCCATCGAAAAAAAAATCTCTGCCGAAAAGATTGACCGGCACAATGAAACCATTCAAAAAATTGCAGATCTGTTAATTCGTGAGCATCAGGCTGGTAATAAAGCTCAATTAAATTTTATCTGTACACATAATTCAAGAAGAAGCCAGTTTGCACAAACGTGGTGCCGTGTGGTTCAGGATTATTTAGGGATTTATGTGGCTGATTCTTACTCCGGTGGAACGGAAGTTACAGCCTGCAATGAACGTACAGTGGCTGCACTGAGGCGGGCGGGACTCCTGATTGAACGCAAAGGCAAAGAAAACCCTGTTTATTCTGTAAAAGCACATGATGTAAATACCCATCTTAAATTATGGTCGAAAGTGTATGATGATGAAGCAAATCCGGGGAAAAATTTTGCAGCCATCATGACCTGCGACCATGCCGATGCTAATTGTCCCTTTATTCCCGGGGCTGATGCGAGAATTTCTCTGACATATACGGATCCAAAATATGCAGATGATACCGAAGAAGAATCTGAGGCGTACGACACTACATGCGAAATCATAGCAACGGATATGATGAGAATCTTTACTGAGGTAAAATCGAGGATCTGAACTGTTTACATTACATCACAACTTTCCTTTACATTTGCAGGCAATTCAGATAGATTCGGGCAGAAATACATATTTAATTTTCAGCCCTCATGGAATCGATAAACAAACCAGATATTGAAGAATCTTCGAAGTTAAATCTTCAATTTAAAAAAAGAGGCGGCCTGTTGCCGGTGGTTGTTCAGGAAATTTCAACAAAAGATATCCTGATGGTTGCTTCGGTAAACAAAGAAGCACTCGAGCACTCTCTGAAAACCGGTGAAGCAACATTCTGGAGTACAAGCAGAAATGAACTCTGGATAAAAGGTTTATCTTCGGGCAACCGAATATATCTTAAGGAGATTCTGGTTGATTGTGATCAGGATTCCATCATCTACATGGTTACTTTAGATGGTGAAGGTGTTTGCCACACAAAAAATGAGAATGATAAGTACCGTAAATCTTGTTTCTATCGAAAATTGATTCCTGGCAATCAGAAACTTACTATCACAGAACCATGACCAAACACAATTCCAAAAACGTTTTCGGAGAAAAACTTATCACCTGCTCTGAAGATCCGCTCACCGGTTTTTTCAGAAATGGCTGCTGCGATACAGGACCCGAGGATCGGGGCAGGCATTTGGTTTGTGCTATTATGACGGCTGAATTCCTTATATTCTCCAAATCCCGCGGAAATGATCTCTCCACACCCATCCCTCAATACAACTTCCCAGGTCTGGTTGATGGAGACAGATGGTGCCTCTGCGCCCTTCGATGGAAGGAGGCCTATGATGCTGGAGTGGCCCCTGAAGTTATATTAGAAGCCACAAACGAGAGCGTTTTAAAGTACGTACCTATGGAAGCTCTGCTTGAACACGCCTTTAAAACAGAAGAGATATAAATCACCAAAAGCAGAATCGCAAAAGAAAAGCCCGATAATCTCTTACCGGGCTTTTATCATTTTATTGGTGAAGTGATCAAAGATCGGCCGGCTCAATTACATAGAGTGCTCCCGGATCTTCATCAGTAAGAACATAAATGTTCCCATCGGGTCCTTCACGTACATCACGAATTCGGCCTACTTCCTGAAGTAGAAGTTCTTCATCATGAATTACTGTATAATCCATGATAAGAAGACGTCTGATTCTCTCTGCTCTTAAACCACCGGCAAGAAGATTCCCTTTCCAGTTTGGAAAATTGTCAGAAGTAACGAGTGCCAGGCCGGCCGGTGCAAGTGTTGGCAGAAATTCGTATACCGGATCTTCCATACCCTCAATACTTCTTGCTTCTGTACCATCATGGAAACTTGTTTCATCACCGTAAGCGCGGCCAAGGCTGGCATTAGGCCATCCATAATTTTTGCCGGCTTCAATCATATTGAGCTCATCACCACCACGCGGCCCATGCTCCGTAGCCCAGATTTCATCATTCTCGGGGTTAATGATTAAACCCTGAATATTTCTGTGTCCATAAGAGAAAATTTCCGGTGCAGCATCATCATCCCCAACAAATGGGTTATCGGCAGGAACAGTACCATCATCATACATTCTTAATAGTGAACCGGCATGATCGCTAAGATCTTGCGCTCTCGGCGGGTTTGCACCAAAATCACCTACACTTACGTAGAGATATCCGCTTGAATCCCATGCAAATCTTGAACCATAGTGGCGGCCCGGGGAAGCGTATCGGTTCATTTCAAAAATTTCTTCCTGATCTGTAAACTCGCTTCCATCAAGCCTGCCTCTTACTACAGCCAATACCGTATCACCATCATCATTTGGTTTAGAATAACTAAGATATATCCAACCGTTGTCATCATAATCGGGATGAAGCGACACATCCAGTAAACCACCTTGCCCTCTGGATGATACTTCCGGTGTACCATCAACTACGGTAACTTCACCGCCATCAACAATATTTAGGCGACCGGGTTTTTCGGTGACAAGTTTGCGGCCATCAGGCAAAAATGCTACGGCCCAGGGACGTTCCAGATCACCAACAAGTTTGGTTACTTTAATGTCTTCGTATTGGGTTCTCATCTCTTTGGTATCCCACGAATCATCAGAAGATTCGGTTTCTGCCATTTCACCGGATGAGCAGGCAACCGAAATCATAAGCATAAAAACAAATAGATAGTTGAGCTTCGACATGATTGATATATTGTATTTTAGTTTATAATTAGGCCTTTATAGTAATGAATCTGAGCATAAAGTACAGTTTACTTATGTAAAAATGATTTACACTTCTGCAGCGTTCAGATTCTTTGAACTTTTTGTGCGCCAGTTACCTGCAGCAGATATGCATTGAAATTGGCAAGAAGACTATTACGAATTAATGTAATACAGCTTGAGAAAAATCAGGCTCTTATGGCTTACATATTGTAAAAGAGCCTGTTTGATATGCTGTCTGTTTATTCTTTCTCTTTGGTATCTTTTTCTCTTCTCCAGTGCCGCATAATAGAGATGCTGAAACCGCCCATTAGCAAGAATGTACCCAGCCAAACTACGGATACGAATGGTTTTTTCTCCGCTACGATGAGAATCCAGTCTTCTTCGAACTCCTCATCCAGCCCATGAACGGTTAACTCAATAGAATCTGATTCGGGGTGAATCCGGGTGAACAACACTTCCATATCCCAGCGATCGATTTTGAGAGGCGGTGAGTAGGTGTAACTTCGTTCATTTTCGGTATAAACAGCAAAGAGTGGTTCAACTTCAAAGGCATTGCCTGATGGTTCGTGCACAACCCGAATAAGCGCGCGAATTCCAATCTGAGTATTATCAGGTAGTACTTCTTCACTTGCAGGAACAAAGTTTATAAAAGAGAAGGTAAACGGACCTGCAGCAACAGTATCACCCATTGTAAGCTCGATGGATTGAATATCTGTATCCTCTTCTCCCTGATCACCCACCGGCATCATGGTATTTCGCTGTGCTCTTCTTTCAAGCTCTTCATTTTTTTGAGCCACGTACTTACTTCCGGCAACATAGAGATAGATATCGCTGAACCACCCGGTTCTCACATGCGGATCTACCGACCAGTCGATGTTATCCTCTGTTGATGTGGTTAACATCGGGTAGACTTCAGGAGTCATCGTAAAAGGGCGGCTCCCATCAATCGGCTCAAACTCAATAATGTAATTCTGCTGACCCAGTCTCGGTGAATCACTCAACTCATACCCACGGTATGTAACGATGTAACGTTCATTCACCAGAGTGGGTGTATCAATTTCAAGAGAAAACATCTCTACCTGCTGTGTTACAGGAAAACCCTCTTCATCAAACACATCTCCTGCAGCAATTCTGGCATTGTAATTGCGTATTTCTCGATCCAGAAGCGGCTCTGTGTAAACGGATGAAGCCAGCACCCCAAGAAGCAATACACCAAAACCGATGTGGGTTAATGTGCCGCCAATCAGTTTCGGATTCTTTCTGATCAGGCTAAACATCACAGCTGCATTTCCAATTACAGTAAACCATCCGGCAAATATATATACCATATAATAGAGGCTTCGAACATCACCAAATACAATGGTAAGAACGGTTGCAGTAGAGGTTAGAATCAGGGGAATAATCATTGCGCCGGCCAGGCTTTCCCACGTATGTTTTTGACAGAACAGATACTGCCCGAGTACAGTAGCAAATGCCATAATGATGGCTATAGGCATACTCCAGTCGTTGTAGAACTGAATATCGGGTGGTGTTGGGTTTGGAACAAAAAGCTTGCCAATTATGGGGGAGCTTGTACCAATAATGATCACGAAACCAAGAATAAATAGAAGCATGGAGCCGGTAAAGGTCATAAACTCCTTACTCAGAAATTTCGACTCATTTTCAGGGCTTGGTATCTCTCTGTATCGATAGAGGTAAAAACCTATACCCATTACCGCCATTACAACAATAAAGCTCAGTAGCTGGCCATAGAGACCCAGATCCACAAAACTGTGAACGGATTGATCGGCCAATACACCGGACCGTGTTAAAAATGTTTGATATATAATAGAGACATATGCAAGTATGGCAAAAAACAGAGCTGCTTTGTGTGCCCGGCTGCTTTTCCTCTGGATAATCATGGCATGAATTCCGGCTGTACCGATCAGCCAGGGTACAAGTGATGCATTTTCTACCGGATCCCATGCCCAGTAACCGCCAAATGAAAGGGTTTCATACGCCCAGTAACCACCGAGGAAGATGGCTGTAAGCAGTGACAGATTTGCTGCGAGTGTCCATGGGAGTGCAGGCCGGATCCATTCGTGATACGTTTTGGTCCAGAGTGATGCAATTGCAAATGCAAATGGAACAGTCATCATCGCAAAGCCCACGAAAATAATGGGAGGGTGTATCATCATCCAGGGACTTTTAAGAAGATCGTTCAGACCGGATCCATCAGCTGGCACAAAATCGGGGTTGGCCTGAATGAAGGGTGCATTTGGCATCTCCTGGGCTATCGTACGAAATGGGGATGCCCCGATCTGGGTAAAGTTGAGATCCCAGCCTACCACCATGGAGAGCAGGAAAAACTGAGTGAGTGTCATCACAAACATCACAGGCGCTCTGTAGGGTTTGCGGGTCCATTTTATAAGCCCAAGACCAACAACACATGCGATTAAAATCCATAGCATAAAGCTTCCTTCCTGGCCGCCATAAAAGGCAGAGAAAAGATACATCGTTTCTAAATCAAGGCTCGAATAGTTCCAAACATAATAGTACTGGAACTGATTTGTCATGATGAGATAGATGAGAATCGCAGACGAGGCCAAAAGTAAGAGGCCTTTTATTCCCCACATCCAGTGGGAAATTCGTTCGATCTTAATATCGTCTTTTACGGCAGCAATGGCATACAATATCATGGCGAATATTGATGCCAGAAATGCGCCACTGAGAAGCAAGTGACCTATTGTTGCAATCATATAAAATTATCCGCCCTGAGCATTTACAAGTTCAAGCTGACTGGGATCGTTGTATTTGGAGGGACATTTCATCAGCATTTCATTCGCATGAAATACATTGTTTCTCATCTCACCAACAACAACAAGCTGGGTAGCCTGTTCAAAGTTATTAGGTTTTGGCCTTGGGTAAACCACACGACGAACATTTCCGTCCTGATCTTTCATATGAAATGAAAACTGCATGGTTTCTCGTGAGAATCCGTGAGCCTCAGAATTTTCCCAGGTACCAATTACATGAGATGTTGTTCTGTTTTCTGCTTCTTCGAAATTAACATACGTACTGATGCTGTTTCCGAAGTTATACATTAACAGTGAGGTGAAAAATACGATGGCAAGTACACCAAAAATTAGTTTAGGCTTCATCGGAGCTATCTTTTATCAGTTCTTCTAGTTTAGATACATTTCTGTCAACTTTAATCAGGTAAAACAGCAGCACGAACCAAATTATGAGGCTTACCCCAAGCACAACAAAAATCAGGTCGTTTGATGCCATGAATTGAACAAAGCCGGACGACTGTTCAATGCCCTCTAAGCCCTCCCATCGATCGGAGTAGCTGCTTGTGAGAGTATCAACGGCGGTTGATGCGGTTTCTTGCATATAATTACGTGTTATTGTTTGCCTGAAAGTTGAAATTGCACCGTTTTATATCGCTTTACTACATCCATCATCCAGATTGCAATCCCGATAAAACCGATCACGGCCGGATAAAATATCAGACGAAGCTCCGGTGCAGTTAAATCACTGAATGCCGGGTTCCCATCTGCACCGGGGTGCAGGCTTGGTAATTGCCTTGGAATGATGTAGAGTAAAAACGGAATGGTGGTAACACCAAAAATATTATATACAGCTGAAATTTTTGCACGCTTTTCACGATCGTTAAATGCTGTTCGAAGTATGAAATAGGCAACAAAAATAAGCATTGCAAGCGCAGATAAATTCATGCGCGGTTCTGAAAACGTCCACCAGGTTCCCCAGGTAAATTTTGCCCATAACGATCCGGTTAACAATCCACAGATGCCAAAAATAAGACCCACCGCAGTAGCTGTTTCGGCCTTTAAATCCCACGAGAGGTGCTCATCATTCAGATAGCGCAAACTGTAGTAGAAGGCCATCACAAAAGCAACCATCATTGTAAACCACATGGGCACATGAAGAAACAGATTGCGTGCAGATTGCTCTAAAATCGGAATCTCGGGAATGCGAATTAAAAAACCTGCCGTAATCACAATGGTCATCCATACGGCTACAATATATTTCCAGGTTTTCAAGACAGCTTTTTATTTTTTGTGTACATTCAAGGCTTATTAAGATAGGCAAAATGAATGATATTTATGTGAATAGAGTATGAAATTGAATCAAAATCATTTCACATAATTACCGATTGAATTCTTTGTTTATCAGAATCGTTTAGACAAATAAAGAACTTATGCCAAGGAAAAAAATCAAGCTTCATCCTGAAAAATCAACCTACTTCTGGCAGTATTTGTTTGCTATTCTATTAATACCTCTGGCCGGGTTAGGTTTTTTTCTGCTATATCGAATTAAAGTAAAAAGAGAACAAACGGTTTACACAATCTATGATGACTCGATAAATGTACAGTCGAAAGAGTATTCTGAAAACATTGACTTGGTTAACATATCGAATATAACGATCAATCAAAGCCGGCTGGATCATAAATTCAATATCGGTACTTTGCGAATTCATACAGCTTCGAAAATCGTTAAGCTGGAAGGCTTGAAAAACCCGAATAGTATCACAAATCTGATTCTGAAAGCAGCTGAAGCTGAACGTGCCCGGTTGGCAAAATCGAAAGAGATCAAGAAAAAAGAACCTGAAGCACCTCCCGGAACACTCGACAAAATTGATTATCTAACTGGCCTCTGGCAGCAGGGTATTTTATCTGATGAGGATTTTCAAAAAGAAAAAAAGTACTTTGAATCCTGATACAAGAACGCCCAACAATAACCCCAACCTGCTCTATTCACGCCATGCTTTATAAAACATTGATCACTGTTTTTGCACTTTCACTTTCGGTTTTTATACAGACTGCAAATGCACAAACCGAACCTCTGCCCATATCAAGTACAGTGTTACTGCAAACAACCACATCATGGGATGGCACCCCAATTTCATATCCGCAGGGCCAAGCTGAAGTGACAGTACTGCTGATAGAAATTGCTCCGGGTGAATCAACCGGTTGGCATCATCACCCTGTGCCCTCATTTGCATACATTATTGACGGAGAGATTGAAGTTACGCTCGAAGATGGTCAAAGCATGGCATTCTCTAAAGGTGAAGCGATCAGTGAGGTAACCAATCAAATTCACATCGGAAAAAATATCGGTGAAACTCCCTTAAAACTGGTGGTTTTTTATACCGGTGTGAAAGGTAAAGATCTTACAATTTCTGAAGATTAGCTCTTTTTGATTACAAGTGCGGACCCAAAATCTGGGTAATCTGGCCAACAAATTTCTCCCAGCCGGAACGCTCCTCTAATTTCTCTAATGTATATGGTTGTGAATTTTCAAGATCCTGTTCAAAATAGTTTATCCTTTTTGAAGCGAATTCACGGCTTAAAACATTTGCATTGAGCTCATCATTAATCCTGAATGAGCGATTGTCGAAATTAGCGGAACCGAAGCTCACAAAAATGTCATCTACAATCAGAAGTTTTGCATGATACATTGCAGGTTGATACTCAAATATTTCCACACCGGATTGTAACAAGGTATCCCAGCGGTTTTTTGATGCAAGACGGAAATAAGCCTGATCAATATTCTCACCCGGAACGATGATCTGAACTCTCACACCTCTCTCAGCAGCTTCTGCAAGGGCATCTAAAAAATCGTTATCCGGAAAAAAGTATGCCGAAGATATTCTGATAGTTTCGTTCGCAGAACTTATGGCATACAGGTACATTTTTCTGATTTTTTTCTGCCCCTCCCGGGGATGGCTTGAGGTAACCTGCATGCTGTAATCTCCCTCAACGTCCAGCGCAGGGTAGTAATCAGTTCCGGTGAGTAGTTTGCCGGTAGATGCAACCCAGTTTTCAGAAAATCCCTGCTGAAAATCGTTCACAACCGGACCGGTTATCTTATAGTGATAATCCCGGAAACCGCCGTTATCTTCATGATAAAACCAATCATCTGCGGCATTGGCACCTCCTGTAAATGCTGTTTTTCCATCCACTACCAATATTTTTCTGTGGGTACGATGGTTAAATCGCGATAACTGCAACCATGAAGGTTGTCTCCATCTCACAACCTCAACTCCCGCATCGTCCATAATACGCAATTGTTCGGAATCGGCTTTTCTCGATCCCACAAAATCCATCAGAAAATGCACCTTTACCCCGCGTTTGGCAGCTGCGGCAAGCTCTTCTGCTAGTGGGGTTCCGATCTTTTCTCCCCAATAATTGTACGTCTCTTTTGTAATGGATTTTTCCGCATTTCGTATGGCATCGAACTTACTGCTGAAAATTTCATCTCCACTATCCAGGATTTCTACATGGTTTCCATCAACCCAGTTTCTGCCTAACAAAAGGCCGCTCTCCTGCCTGAAGCCAATCTCTTCAGCATTGTATTGAGAGATAATTGGTTCGGTAATTCGTTTGTCTTTGGGGGTGGCGTTGAAATATAGTATACCACCGATGAGATAGGCTAAAAACAGAATCGCAATAACTAGCGGAATTAACCAGATATTAATCCGGAGTTTCATTTCAGTTCTTAAATTGATTGGTAATTACACAATATATAACTGAAAAGAGACCCTTTTTCGTTTGATGTTTTCCGGAATTGTAAAAGCCGGCATTTAAACCGGCTTTATTACTGGCTCAGAAAATAGCTACCTGTTTTCAATTTTATGATCTACTGAATAGGCACCACTGCCAAGGAAAAAGAGTGCAAGTGTGGTCAGCAGTAGCATCATATCAAGTCGGGCTGCACTAAATTCCCCGCCAAGTTTTGTGGTAAACAATGCAACCGCCATTGTAATAGCTAATAACAAATAAGGTATCTTTGCATAAGCACCGAACAGTACTAAAATCCCACCGAAAAATTCTACAATAGCAACTACCCAGGCCATTATTGCTGGCAGTGGTATTCCAATATTTCCAAAAAACTGCTGTGTACCTTCAATTCCGGTTAGTTTACCCCAACCTGCAATAATGAAGATCACTCCTACTCCAACCCGTAATAAAAGAAGCGCAAAGTCGCTGTTTCTGCTACTTAACTGTGTCATAACATTTTTTTTTAGTTTAGCATTTGGTTTATGCACTGCTCTCCAATAATTTAAAAGTACTGCGATAAGTTGCAAGTTATTTATGCTAAATTTTTGTTAAGCATACATATATAAGGACTTTAAAAATCTGCTAACCCTCTATTCCGGCTGCCATGAAAATTGTACAACGATCATTTCTATTTCTTCTCATTCTGTTTACTCCGCTGCTCACATATTCACAATCAACGGGTGAGGCTGTCTACATAAAAGTCGATTACATGAAAGCATCACCGGAGAACATCAGCACCTATCTTGAAGTGGAACAACAACTTTGGAAACCCATCCATCAGAAGCGTTACGAGCAGGGAATTATTTTAGGATGGAATTTTTACAGTGTGTTTGTGGGAGAACCCGATGCACCGTACAACTACATTGCTGTTAACTATTTTGACGATTTTGAAAAAATTGACTACTACAGGCTGAATGACCTTGTTCGAGAAGTGTACCCAGACAAAGACCTGGCAGAATTTTATGACCAAACCAGGGCATCGCGTGAAGTGGTGAGAACCGAAATCTGGCAAATAAATGGAATCATTCAGCCGGAAGATCAGCATTTACCCATGGGAAGTTACATCACCAAAAACTTTTTTGATGCACGCGGCGGCACAGGCGAACATGAAGAGATGGAGCTCGATTTTTGGGGTGGCATCCACGAGGTTCGGGTTGACCAAAACATTTTAAACAGCTGGGCGATGTACACCCTCTATTACCCTGCCGGTGATGCCCGCCACTACACGTACAGCACCGTAGATTATTACGATACTCTCGGGGATCTGACCATTGGTGCAGGAATAGATCTGGCCCGAATTGCTCACCCAGAAATGAGTGATGATGAACTAAACGATTTTTTTTCGCGTACTGCGGCATCCCGAAGCTTGTTCAAAACAGAAATCTGGAAGCTCGAAGATCGGGTTGGAGCAAATTAATCTGAATTAACACTAACCAAACTGAAGTTTATCAACCTATGAAAACATTGAGAATCGGATATATTGGAGCTGGCTTTATAGCAAAATTCTTAACCGTGGCTATGAAACAGGTTCGCCACTGCGAACTAACGGCAATCTACAGCCGCGGCGGTGCCGAAGATATCGCAGCATATGCAAAAGAAAATCGTCTTGGTGAACCAAAAATCTACAGCTCTGTAACTGACGTCTGCAATAATTGTGATGCAGTTATGATTTTTTCACCAAACTATACCCGTGTTGCTATAATGGAGGAAATAGCTGAGGCTGTAAAAGCCGGTGCATCTGTAAAAGGTGTGGTCTGTGAAAAGCCACTTGGCCGTACAGTAGCTGAAGCTGAAAAAATGGTTGAGCTTGCCAGAGATGCGAATCTGCTTACCTCCTATTTTGAAAATCAGCTGCATATGAATGCGATTAACAACGCATTGAGCCAGCTTCGCCCTCAACAAAATGTGATGGGGAATTTTACCCTCGCCCGAAGTACTGAAGAGCATGCAGGGCCGCACAGTGCATGGTTTTGGGATCCCACCCGGCAAGGCGGCGGAGTTCTGTCTGATATGGGCTGCCACAGTATTGCAGTGTGCCGGCATATTCTCACACCCGAAGGTAAACCAAATACATTTTTAAAACCTGTTGCTATGCAGTGCGATACCTCCCTTCTGAAGTGGGGCCAGCCGGAATATCGCAAGCAGCTGCTCGATAAATTTGGAGTTGATTACACCAAAACCCCGGCAGAAGATTTTGTGACCGGCATTGTAACCTTTAAGAACCCGGAAACCGGCCAGCTTGTTAAAGGTCAATTTACCAACTCCTGGATGTACGATAAGCAAGGCCTTAGGCTCTGGATGGATGCTATTGGCCCGGGTTACGCGATGGAAGTGAACTCACTGATTTCACCGGTTGAAATTTTTGTGGGTGATGAAGCCGCTGAAGGTGTGGCCGATGCCGAAACTGCACTTGAAAAATCAACGGCTTCCCGCGGGCTGCTTGCAGTGCACAGCAATGAAGCTGATTTTTATGGATACACAACCGAAACTCAGGATGCTGTGGACTCTTTCCTCGCAGGAAAAGATGCCATGCTCAATTTTGAATTTGGCGCAGAGGTCACTTTCCTCGTGCAGGCGGCCTATATGGCTGCCGAAAAAGGCACTACCATCGACCTGACTGATGAAAAGATCAAAAAAGAGCTGAAGAGTTACCGATCACTCATTTCCCAGGGGAAAGGTGCTGATGTGCTCTATTCTTAGGCAGTGAATGCTTTTAATAAAAAAGAGCCCGCTGTACCTCCTCAGGGCTCATTTTTTGGACGTGATGCGAATTTAAGGGCGGTTGATAACTGGAAACATCCAACTTTCTCGGTTTATACGTCTAAACAAAACCTCTTAACCACCCCCAACCCCTCCTTACGAAGGAGGGGAGCATCTTTTATTACAATTTAAATTCGAATTCAGATTTTCAAGATCAATCTATTGCTGATTTTACCCTGTCGAGGTACGTGTTAATCTCATCTCTGTCGGCATAGGTACCGTTGTAAATAACGCCTTCAATTTTATCCTGAAACGGCACTGCTTCAAGTGGATTACCACTAAGCAGAATCATATCAGCCCTGAAACCGGGAGCAATTTTGCCGGTTTTTTCCTCTTCATTCAAGTAAATACCCACATTTACGGTTCCTGTTTTTAGCGCTTCGAAGGTTGATAGCCCGGCTTCCACCAGCAGCTGAAGCTCTCTGTGAGTTGAGAAGCCCGGTGGATTAAAGATTTGAGGGGCATCAGCACCAAGCATCAAACCCGCTCCATGCTTGTGCAGAGCGTACGTAAGTTTTTTCCTGATCTCCAAAAACCGTTCTGCCTGTGTAGCATCATAATTTTCGTTTGCCCTGATGTTATTCACAAAATTTACCCAGTTATCCAATGTGTTTGATGGTATGTACTCCATACCGGGCCACTCGCGCATCTCAAAAACAGAAAGTGATGGATTGAAAATATTATCCAGCAACGTATTTGTTGGAACATTCCAGACACCGGCTTCTTTTGTAATACGGGCCGCCTCATCGATCCGATCTTCATCAACGTATGGGGTTAAATCATAACCAAAATAGATGATTGGAGGATCGTCACGATCGGCTGCATCACCGGCAAGAAATTCCATATACCTGTCCAGATGATCGATCGTACCCTGCCCTGCTTCAAGCGACCGCTCCAAACCAACACCATAAGAAATATGCCCGGAGAATTCAATCCCGATGGATGTTGCCTCATCGGCCATCGCGTTAAAGTTTTCGAGTGTTATTCCCGGATGAAGTTTCAGCAGATCATAGCCTGCTTCGGCCTGATCGCGCACCATCTGCCGTGTTGTCTCCGGATCGGTAGCTGTATTTCCATTGAAAGATGGGCCCGAAGTAAATATCCTCGGGCTGTATAACTCCCCTGCAGCAGCCTGATCACTCAGTTCAAGATGAACCGGATGCCCAAGCATACCCCGAATCGTTGTAATTCCGTATGAGAGGTAGAGTGCCAGAGTATTTTCAAGAACTTCCCGTCCCTGGTTGCCCGATGGTATATGCGCATGCATTTCAGCAAGGCCCGGCATCAGATAGTAACCCGATTTTTCATGTACTACAGAACCTTCAGGAATTTCTGCATCATCTGCAGACCCAATCCAAGCAATTTCTCCATTCTCAATCATCACAACAGAATTGTACTGGATCTCCTCGTTTTCCATTGTTAAAACATTCACGCCTTTAAATACTATCGGATCGGCAATAATCGCCGTGCTGAAAAGAGCAAAAATGGCCGCAGTGAGCACACCTAGTTGAATAAAATTTTTCATGATAATTTTACTGTTTAGTAGTTGGTTTTGAGTATCAATCAGATTTTTTCTTTTTTTCTTTTTTAACCACTTTTTTTCTGAGTTTGCCCACTTTTTTAGCAAGCGCACTGCGATCTTCACTCTTATCATCACGAACTCTGCCAAGCAGGTACCCATAGGGTTTCAGAGAATCCACTTCGTCGCAAATTACTTTTAAAATAGCACCCAGCGGGATAAAAAGAATCATACCTGCAAGACCCCATATTTGCGCACCGATAAAAATAAGCAACAAAGTGACAAGTGCATTCATGCTTACCTGGCTCCCAACAATTGTTGGTGTAAACAAATTGCTCTCGAAGAGCTGAATAATATAAAACCCAAGCAGTATGATTAGCGGATAGATCAGTGAATCCATCGTAATCAGAGCGTAAAGAATAGGCAGTATGGAGCCCATTATCGGACCTACAAATGGTATAACGTTGAGCATTGCTGCAAAAACCCCAAAGAAAATTGCATGATCAACACCGATAATAGTGAGCATTACAGAGTTGAGAACTGCCAGTATTCCAATCACCATCAGCAAACCGGCTATATATTTTTGAACCAGCGTTTTTACTTTGACGATGATACTCTGAATTTTTTTCTCATTTTCTTTGTCACCTTTCCCGAATGCCATAACTACAAAGTTTTTAAGCATATCCCGGAAGAGTAAAATCAGATACATAAAAACGGGCACTAAAAAGAAAGAGGTAATTGTAGATGCCGCCCCGGTAATGCTTCGGGTTAATGAAGCTGTATTTTCTCTGATGAAATCGAAGACCTCTGTCACCACTCTGTCGAGGTTAATCTCGCCTTCTATCGCAAACCAGGTGTATAAAAAAGCATCGAGTGATTCGAGTAACTCTTCAAGTCGCTCCGCAAACATATCTGCATCGCGGCCAAATGCTGTTACCTGGTTGTAGAAGAAAAAACCGATAATCACGAGTATAGATAATCCAATTAAAATGGCTGCAAAAGAGGATAGAAAGCGTGGAAATTTATATCGCTCGAGAAAATTACATGCCGGTGAAAGCAGTATTGAAAAGAAGAGTGCAAAAAGCAGAGGTACCACAATCGATTTTGCCATAATCATGGCAAAAACAGTGAGTATCAAACCAATTAATATATAGGTGTATTTTACATACCACCTTATCTCATTATCCATAAAAACCGTTTGCTTTCAAATTTCATTATTCATTGATTATAACAAACCTCCATCTCAGAGTGAAATGTTAGTTACCTGCCTGCATAGCATGCCCATTTCAATAGAATTCACAAAGCAGGCATATCATAACAGAAGCTTAACATACAAATTAAACCGAACCCCTATTTTAGCAGCGTATTGAAAGTTTATGAAATTACAGAGCTCTTTAGCTACCACTCCCGATAAAGCCATTATTCTGATTCGATTACTTGTTGGTTCCGTCTTCCTGTTTGAAGGCATCCAGAAGTTTCTCTACCCTGCATTGCGCGGTGCCGGCAGGTTTGAACGGATAGGAATTCCATTTCCGGAATTTTCAGCAACTTTAGTTGGCGGGTTTGAAATTATCTTTGGATTGTTGGTGCTGGCCGGGTTGCTCACGAGATTTTCGGTGATTCCACTGATTGTAATTATGCTCACTGCAATTTTCACTACCAAAATCCCCATTCTAATTGGAAGTGAACTATTGGGATTTTCACTCAGAGAGCTCGACTACTACGGCTTTCTGAGTATGATGCATGAATCCCGGAATGATCTCGCTATGCTCTTAGGCTCTATCTTTCTCCTCATTAAAGGAGGCGGAGCCTGGTCTGTTGATCTCTATCTGAATAAAAAAATACCGAACCAATAGCAGAACCTTTTGAAAACTGAACTTCAGCGAGTCATCAAAACCCCGGGTGCCATTTTTATGGGGCTTGGGTCTATCATCGGGACAGGTATTTTTGTAAGTATTGCCATTGGAGCCCAAATTGCGGGCAATGGTATCATCATTGCTATTATGATTGCGGCGCTACTTGCCATTTTTAACGGTTTAAGTAGTGCACAACTTGCCGCTGCACATCCCGTAAGTGGCGGAACCTACGAGTATGGATACCGTTTTCTCGGTTCCTATTTTGGTTTCACTGCAGGCTGGATGTTTATGACGGCAAAATCTGCCTCAGCTGCAACAGCCGTTCTGGGTTGTGCAGGCTACCTGTTCTACTCGTTTAACCTCGATGGCAGCTATGCAGCCATTACAGCAACCGGACTGGCAATTCTTCTACTCATGACTCTGCTGGTTTCCGGAGGAATTAGCAGAAGCAACCTTGCCAATAAATTTATTGTAACCATCACACTTTTGGGTTTACTCGCTCTTGTATTGGCCGGATTTTTTGTAAACGGAGTTCCAACCCAGCCTCTAACCGATGCATTCACCGATATTTCAGCCTCATCCATTCTCTATGGAGCTGCCCTGATGTTTGTGGCTTATACCGGTTATGGCCGTATTGCCACACTTGGTGAAGAAGTGGCCGAGCCGAGAAAAACCATTCCTAAAGCGATTATCCTGGCAATGGTTATTATTGTGCTTCTCTATCTTTTGGTATCACTTACGGCATTGCAGGTGATGGGAGCTGAAGCATTTGGAAAGACAGTTGCCGGCGAAGCTGCTCCGTTGATGGTAGTGGCAGAAGTTCTTTCGGTTCCGGTTATAGGCCCCATTATCAGCATTGCAGCGATAACAGCCATGCTTGGTGTGCTGCTTAATTTAATGTTAGGCCTCTCCCGGGTTCTCTTAGGTATGGCACGCAGAAAAGATGTACCTGGAATTCTGAGCAGAATAAATCCTCAATCAAAAAGTCCGGTTGCATCTGTTTTGGTTACCGGTGGTATAATCGCTGCACTTGTGCTTAGCGGCGATGTAGTTTTTACCTGGTCGTTCAGTGCGTTTACCGTACTCATTTACTACTCTATAACAAACCTCTCTGCACTGATGCTCCCAGAAAATCTGCGGCTCTATCCGCGTATTATTCCGGTTATGGGATTATTTGGATGCCTGTTTCTCGCCTTCTGGATCGATCCAATAATCTGGATTGCAGGTTTAGTCCTGATAGGAGTGGGGCTGATCTGGCACACCATAGCTTTGCGCCTGCAAGCTGGTCAGGAGTAAGAGCAACCACTTTTAGCCACATTGAAGCGTCCGAAGGTCCTTCAATCGTGGCGGGTGCAGACATTATACCTATTAGTGATTAGCCAAAACTTCCATCACTGATCTATAAAGCTGCTATGAAAATGAGAGGAACAAAAAAAAGATTTGTTTTTTAAATTTTTTTTAGTTCTATTATTTCATGTACTTATCTATAACATCAGCTATATCAATATTAAATACTTATCATTAGTTGTGCAAGTTTCAGGAGGTTTTTGAATACCAATCACTCCATAAGTTACAAGCAGGCCTGTTCATTCTAATCGGTAATAGTACGTTTAATTCATCAAAAAGAGGCGCTTACATGAAAACACAACTCTATCACTATTTTATAATCTTAATCACTTCCCTTTTACTCATTGCAATCGTCACATCCTGTAATGATAGCCATATCGCAGCCATCGATCAGGGCGAAATGGATGCGGCAACCATTGGAAGTGTGAGTTCATTGTCAAACCAGGAAAAAGGCAAGTTAAGCCCGCAAGAAGCTTATGATGCCTTTTTTGATATGGTTGAGAAAGTGCAAAGCATGCAGCGGGAGGAAATTAAAACACTATCAGACAGTGAGATCATCGACCTTGGGCAGCCAATTTTGGATGCTACAAGAAATACTATACTGTTAGATAAAAATGTTCTTGATACAATTACAAGCTTAGTCAATGAAAGAATCCTCTATGATAGAGATCTGACGAAAATGGAGCATTTAAAACTCAGCAAACTGATTGAAAGTAAGATTTCAAGTGCAGGAATATCTAGAAGGGAATTGCAGGTCAATGATGTAAAACAAATCTTGCTTGATTTTCAAAAAAAAGAAGGCATCGAATCGATGTCCACCTGCAGCAGCCTGTTTAATGTAGGTGGTGGTAATGTTATTCTATTTCCGGGGGATCAATTAAATCTAGCAAATATGATCTGCCCCTCAGATTCTTACTTTTATTTGACTGGAGGCACATACTACAACCAATCCGTATTTAATTCTAAAAATGGTAATCAGTGGGTGGGTGCAGGCAACTTTCAGGCTATAATAGATGGCCTAAATTCAAGCCCTTCGGCATTTGTCGGGGGTATGTCCAATAATTCTATCAGATGGATGGAAATTCGAAATTATCAGTCACATGGTATATACTCTACCAGTACTTCTACAATGGGGTTGAGTATTAACAATATGAGATTTTATAATATTGTACCAGACATTACTGGCCCAAACACAGGTCCAAATGCTGTAGGGCAGAGTAATGCTGCAATAACCCTGTGGAACTCAGAAAACATAAGTATAGAGAACTCTTATTTTGAAAATGTACTTTCAGGCATCAGATTAGTAAATAGTAAGGGACCACTACAAGTTCTTAACAATGAAGCTTTGAACCCAGGTCGAAACTTTTTCCAGTGTAATAATTGTGAGGGAGGTGGTATCCGGATAAATGGAAATTCTCTGGAGCACACTACAGGTTTTGGAAATTCTATCTTGGAAGATTGGTTTAATCTTTGGGAATCTGAAGGAACTCATAATGACTATATCCAAATTAAAAACAATCGTGCAAGAGTTATTCTGAGTAACGGGCAAGCAACTAAAGTTTCAAATTCTGGATGTATGGTGTTACTCGGAGATAATGGAGGTAAATTTCAGCAAGCAAAAAATAACATTGGAGTAAATCCAGGAAATTGTGGCATTGGGTTGGCATCTGGAAAAAACATGTATATTTCAGAAAACAAAATGTACAGTGCTGCCGTGCCAGGAGTATCTAATGTCGCATTTTATTCAATTAATTTTTACAGCCCAAAATCCTGTAAATATCATCATTTTGTTTCACAGAGCAACATTGCTGATTGGATTTGTGACAATCCGGAACGTTGTGATAGCCCACCTGAAAAAAATCTTGCAGATGCTGATGGTAGCTGTACTGGTCAAAATGATAATCCTATTACTCGTACAATATTGGAAGGTTTGATTAAGGATCAAACTTTGGGAGCAGGTATTTGGAATGACTGGTAACAATTAGATGTATTGTTGTAATTCTTGACCACAATTAATCTTTTACTCATAGTTATAAAGCGAGTTCATTTATTGATCACACTCGATTGCACCGGTTCTTTTGCCACTGAAAAACAGAGAATCACGGAGTATTCTGAGAGTATATCTGTGCTTATGTTGCAAATCCAGATATTCAGAGTCTTCTAATGAAATTTAGTAATCCTCCAAAGTCCACAATGCTTCAAGATGGCAGATACACTTGAAGGTTGTTACATTATGTATATGCAACAGAAAATCAACATCATCATGATAAATAAAAGAATTCCAAAACTAATCCCTTTTTTATCAGCAATACTTATCGCCATTTTTGTTTCTTTAACTGGCTGCTCCACTGACAGCCAATCTTATGACTTTATATTAACGATCGAAATAATCCCGGAAGGATCCGGAACCACAGACCCATTACCCGGTGGATTCGATGAAGGAGAAAATCTTCGATTAAGGGCTATTCCTGATGAGAATTACCTGTTCGATCGGTGGGAAGGGGATTTGACCACAGTTTCGAATCCCGCCGATTTAACCATGAACAGTGATAAATTCATTACTGCCATTTTCAGCAGGGCACCGCTTACCATGGGTGGCGACGGATCGGAGGCCAATCCTTACCATGTACACTCGCTTGCCGACCTTGTTGCCATAGGGTTAGAAGATAATCTAGACAAGCACTTTATCCAGATGCAAGATATTGATGCTTCCCCATCGGCTGATTTTCAGGATGGATCGGGGTTCAGGCATATTGGAACACAAGAAGCACCCTTTACAGGATCTTTCAATGGAAATGGTTATAAAATCATAGACCTGAAAATACATTTTAACAGGTTTGATAAACACATCGGGTTGTTTGGATACATCAAAGAGGCCACCCTGGAAAATATTTATGTGGACAACAGCAGGCAGCTGGCCGATTCACAAACGGATCACCAATCCACCTATAATCTCATTCTCAATCAAACAAATGTATTACCTTCTTATGAAATTGACATCTTTGGTTCTCAAAGCGCCGGAGGGTTGGTTGGTTTTAATGAGGATGGAATTGTTCGGAACTCATTTTTTAATGGAGTTGTAGTGCTACAAAGTGGTTATGTAGCGGGGCTTGTAGGGATTAATACAGGTATCATCGAGAAGTTACATTTTATAGGAAGGGCTGGTAACTTAGGTACTACTGCCGGCCTTGTAGGTATTAATACCGGAAAAGTTGTTGATTCTTCCAGTGGAGGGCGAATAAGTGGACAATTGGCAGCCGGCTTGGTTGCCCGTAATATTGGAGGAGAAATACTTCAATCATCTACAATTGCCACTGTACATAGCAGCACTGCGATCGGAGGCTTAGTATTCTATAACTCTGGAGTTATTCGTTCTTCTTTTAGTAAAAATAATGATATATATGATGCAACCGGGGCGATTGGTGGCCTCGTTGCACGAAATAACGGAGAGATTATAGACTCTTATTCAATTACGGAATTGGAAAGTTTTTTTGACCCAAACAGAGATATTATCATCGGGGGGCTGGTTGGGGAAAATCTTGAAAATGGCAGTATTCAAACCTCCTTCGCTGCCGGTTATATATTGCCATTAGAGCAGAGTATTTTAGGCGGTTTGGCCGGTAAAAACAGCGGGGTGTTGATGAATGTATATTGGGACACCGACTCCACAGGCCAGGCCATAGCCGTGGATCAAGGCAACCCCGAAGGTGCCACCGGCCTCACAACTGACCAGTTGACCGGCCCCGCCGCCGAACAGAACATGCCGGAGTTCGACTGGGTAAATGTTTGGAGAACTACCGCGGACGGATACCCGGTTTTGAGGTGGGAGGATGAGTAATATAGCCTCATTGAAGCGTCCGAAGGTCCTTCAATCGTGGCGGATGAATGCCCAAACATTCGAAATCGAATCCACATCCCGCAACTCACAACGCTTCGAGGTGCGGGCACGCTCGAAGGTTGTTAAATACTACCGCAGGAATAGATTAACTAAGTGAGATATACTTTACGTTGTGAACTCCCTCGAGTTCTGTGATGGATGATAGCTCATCGCTGTTGAGTTGTCGGTCCACAATTACAGCAGTAATCGCGTTTGTACCTTTCCCTTCCCGGCCCAGGCTAAGTGCGGCAATGTTGATATCCTGGCTGGCCAGTTTACCCGCAACGGATGCAAGCATGCCCGGTCTGTCAATATTCTGATACATCAAAATATCTCCTTCAAGGCGCAATTCAATCCCAAATCCATCAATCTCAATGATTCTGTAATCTCCGGGGCCAAATACAGCCGCTGAAATTTGAGCATACTGCGTACTGTCGCCCAGTTTGATGGTAATCAGATCATTGTAGTTTTTGTCATCGCTCTTGTTGGTTTCGCTTAGTTTGAAACCTCGTTCAACAGCATAATGGCGGGCATTTATCAGATTAACAGAATCATCCACGTATGGCGTCAGCATTCCTTTGAGAATGGAATCCGTAAGTACATCTGTGTATTTAGTGCATACACCGGTGTATTCAAATGAAAAATCTGTGGCATTTTTAGGCATGATTTGACCGGATACCCGGCCCAGTTTTTCAGCCAGCTCCACATAAGGCTGAACCTCTTCGTTGGTGAGAAGAGAGATCGATTTACTGTTCAGACTGCCTTTATAACTCTTGTTTTCAAGTGCATCAGCAATTTGATGTGCTATTTGTACGGCTACTTTCTCTTGTGCCTCCTCGGTTGATGCACCCAAATGCGGAGTTGTTATAATTGCGGGATGATTCAGGGCTTCATACATCTCCGGAGTGGGTGGTTCTGTAGAATAGACATCAAGTGCTGCACCGGCTACAATTCCCTGCTCAATGAGTGGTTTCAAGTCTGTCTCTTTATAAATTCCGCCCCGTGCACAATTTATTAACCGGATACCTTTTTTTAGCTTCTCAGCATTCTCGAGGGAAATCATATCCCTGGTTTTTTCGGTAAGTGGTGTGTGGACAGTCAGAAAATCGGATGTCTTTAGAAGTTCATCCAGTTCTACCAATTCAACACCAAGATTTCTGGCATGCTCCTGAGTCGTAAACGGATCATAAGCATACAGCTCCATTCCAAACTGCTTCATTCGCAGTGCAACTTCGGAGCCAATTTTTCCAAGGCCTACAATACCGAGACGCTTTCCATGCACTTCAGTTCCCATGAATTTCTTTCGGTCCCATCCCCCGCTTTTCACACGCTCTACAGATTGCGGGATATTGCGTGCTAAAGCCAATATCATTCCACATGTGTGCTCTGCAGTCGAAATGGTATTGCCGTCGGGTGTATTCATCACCAGAATTCCTTTTGTGGTAGCTGCGGGGATATCAATATTATCAACCCCAACACCTGCACGTCCAATTATCCTGAGGTCTCCAGCATGCTTCAGTAATTCTGCATCTACAGTTGTTGCACTTCGAACCACAACCGCAGCATACGTACTAATAACCTTCTTTAATTCGTCAAGAGAAAGTTTTTCGGGCTGATCTGCATGAATCCCCCTTTTTTCAAAAATTTCTGCGCAAATTGGGTCTACACTATCAAGTAAAAGTACGTTGTAAGGCATGTTTGTAATGCTGTTGATTTGGTTATTCAGTTTCTAAAAAATCGGTTATTAGTGAGTGTATATTCTCCGTTCCTGCCCCGTTATCTGCCGAACAGGGAATTACAGGCACTTCAATATTCATTTCACTTAAAATTTGTTCAGTCTTCTTTTTTGCCGAAGCCAGTTTATTCTTCGACAATTTATCCGACTTGGTAAGCAGTACGGCAAATGGTTTCTCATTGGATGCCATCCAGTAAAAAAACTCTTCATCCAGCGCGGTGGGGTTGTGCCTTGAATCCACAAGATGCATGATCAATTTCAGTGTTGATCGTTTGCTGAGGTATTCGTGAATATCGCGCCCCCATCGATCGCGTTCTTTTTTGGGCACTTTGGCAAATCCGAAACCAGGCAGATCCACAATGTAAAATTGATTATCAATCTCATAGAAATTCATCTGCTGGGTTTTACCCGGAGTATTACTGGTTCTGGCCAGCCTTTTTTTATTGGTAATTCTGTTGATCAGTGAAGATTTTCCCACATTCGATCTGCCTGCGAAGCAAATTTCGGGTAAGCTCGGTTCAGGGCAATCATTTAATGATGGAGCGGATGTGATAAATGTCGCTTTTTGAAAAGCCATTAAACAATTTCGTTTTCTTCTTTCTCTACACTAAAATCAACGGGAACCGGATATTCGCCTGTGAAACATGCTGTACAGTATGAGTGATGTGAATCATTGGCATCTTTCACAGCGCTAACAAGCCCTTCTGCAGAGAGATAACGCACACTATCCACCCCGATTTCGCGGGCAATTGCATCTACATCACTGTTAAATTTGTTGGCAATCAACTCTTCCGTGCTGGGGAAATCCATTCCATAAAAACAGGGATGCGTTATTGGCGGAGAGCTCACAAGAAAGTGAATTTCAGCGGGATTTGCCTCACGTATCATTTCAACCAAATAGCGGGAGGTGGTGCCCCGAACAATTGAATCGTCCACGATAATTACAGAACGCCCTTCAATCACTCCCCGAACCGTATTGAATTTTGTTCGCACTTTCTGTTCGCGGGATTTTTGACCGGGTGATATGAATGTTCTCCCCACATAGTGATTTCGAATCAGCCCGATATCGTACTTGCAATCGAAGCCGGCTTTGTTGCTCTCATGAGCGTAACCAATGGCTGCAGTATTACTGGAATCGGGCACAGAGATTACAATTGGCCTTCTGTCTGACCTACTGCCTTTTATCACCTCATCCAGCGGATGCTCTTTCGCGAGCTGTTTTCCGAGATTTCTTCGGATTTTATCGACATTTTCACCAAAAATTCTGCTATCCGGCCGTGAAAAATAGACATATTCAAAAATGCACTGGCTGGTTGTTGTGCCGGTCTTGGGTTCCAGATAGTAAGACTGGATATCACCATCTTCAAACGCGTTGCGATCTATTACCAGTACCTCGCCCGGTTCCACATCACGGATATACTCTGCCCCGATGATATCGAACGCGCAGGTTTCGCTCGCTACGGTGTAGGCTCCATCAATTACGCCAAGTGCCAGCGGCCTGAAACCGTTAGGATCGCGCACGGCAATCAGTTTGTCATCAGTGAGAATCACAAGACAGTAGGCACCTTCAATTTGGCTGAGGGCATCTAATATCTGATCGATTTGATTCTCTTCCCTGCTGTGAGAGATAAGGTGCAGGATCAGTTCCGTATCGGACGTGCTCTGAAAAAGCACACCTTCATCACGAAAACGCTCTCTGAGAGTTCGTGCATTGGAGAGATTTCCATTATGGCCAATTGCAAGATTGCCGGTTCTGTAGTGAACCCTGAATGGCTGAATATTGGCCGGGTTTTTTGCCGCACCCGATGTTGAGTAACGGTTATGGCCAATAGCAGAGCGGCCTTTCAGCTCACGCTTGAAAATTTTTGAATCATCAAAAACCGAGAGAACAAGACCGAAATTCTTATGCATCGGCATAATGTAACGGCTTTTTTTATCATCAAAATAGGTTGAAACTATGCCTGCTGATTCTTGTCCACGGTGTTGAAGTGCGTGTAAACCGTAGTAGGTGAGTAGTGCGG
>JAFIES010000127.1 GCA_020832415.1 Balneolaceae bacterium
ACTGCGCGAAGGCCAAAATTATCGTTTCGATGTGGATGAATCCCATGCCTCCAAGGCCTCAAATTCCCCTCTCGAGAGGGGAAGCAGCGACGCTTGCGGCGATGCAGGGGTGTGTCCATGGATGCCCGGAGCGTATTCAGCTGCTGCAGACCACCAGCCCCGCTTTGAACTCCTGGTAGCCCGGGCGGGCGTAGACGGCTTTGCCGGCCTGGGAGATCTGCCCACAAGCCTTACGCTGAACCAGAATTACCCCACCCCGTTCAACCCAACCACGATCATCAGCTACGAGCTGCCGCAAACCGAACAGGTGCGCCTGGATGTGTTCGACATGACCGGCCGCCAGGTGGCTACGCTGGTCAACGGACAGGTAGCAGCAGGCCGCCACCAGGTGAGCTTTAACGCGATGAACCTCTCCAGCGGGGTGTACATGTACCGCCTGCAGGCGGGAGGCATGATGCTGACAAGGCAGTTAACGTTAATTAAGTGACAAGACTCAGGGTGCAGGGCGCAAGTTCTCCTGCACCCTGTACCTTGTGCCTTTTACCAATGAATTTAATCTCTGATACCACTATGAACGAAACAAAACAACCCTGGATCACCCCGGCAACCGAAACCCTGGACCTGAAACAGACCGAACAACTGGCCCCGCCGGACGAGCCGCTGCAGTCGTAGGTGATGCTATAAACTCCCCTATTGTTTGTTTAGTGAAGTACCCTTTTTAGACCATTAAATCCCTAGCCTAACTATTGGAGAGTGAAAGCATAGGTTAACGCAACATCAAAAAAAATCCCGACTATTCTCACATAATCGGGACTCGTGATCCATAGGGATGGATACGTTATTTGTATTCCCCCCGGACTAGAGAGTATTTTGTCCAAGGAGCATCTACCAGCTACGGTATCGTTGATATAATTGAAATTGTGTTATTCCATTTACTTAACATTTTTTATTTGGTACTTCTTAATCAGGCGCTAAGTAAAGGTGAGGCCAAAACAATGACAGCTTAGTTCTTTCTTAACAACCTCCACCCATTTTTTGATAAGAGCTGTTTTTTTAACCATGCAGGGCGGTCCGTTGTAATTCCATCCACACCAAGTTCAATAGCCTTTTGAGCGTCTTCAATGTTATTCACTGTCCATACATAGTAACCCAATCCTGCTTCTCTAATCTTATGTACCGACTCTTCCCATCGGGCTGGTCCAGCAAAATGTAGATTAACTCCATCCAAATTTGCTTTCAACGCCCTTTCGATTATATCATCCATAGAGGGATTCCATTGATCATCTTCAGAATTATAACCAAAGCCAACCAACCAATACACCGGTGTTCTTGGGCGTAGTTTTTTAGTTTTTGCAGCGAGTTCATACGAGAATGCAATCACGACTATTTGATGAGGAAAGTGCTCAATCTTATCGAAAACGTCCAGCATTGGCCTCACAATACTTGTGTCTGATTTTACATCAACAAAAATTCTCTTGCCCTTGGGCAAAGTGGAAAGAGCTTCATATAAAGTAGGAATTGATTCACCTTCCCATTGCGATGACTTCCAAGATCCAAAATCTAATTCCCTGAGCTCATCAAGAGTCATTTCTTCAATATTTCCATCATGTCCGGTGATTCGTTTGGTATTTGGATCATGGAATACTACAACTTCACCATCTTTTGTTAAAAAGACATCTAACTCAACCGCATCCACATCCATTTCCCAGGCAAGTTGAAAGGCAGCCATTGTATTCTCTGGCGCAAGCCAAGACGCACCCCTATGTGCAATAAATTCAGGAAGAGATAATTTATCAGTATTACAATTTTGTGCTGATAGACTTTCTAGGGCAATGATTAAAGGAATTATCATGCACAATGGACAAAACTTTAAACTAAAACGGTTAGTAACTACCAGGGATCGGATTTGGTTAGATATGAGATTTGTATAATTTTTTAATCCAAACTTTACCGATTCAGCTTGACTTAGTTTTTTGTGACTCATCATTACATGTTAAATAAATGTTACTATTTGCTAATTTCTTTGATATACACGGACATAATCAACAACCATCTTTTGTGGAAATTCCGTAGTTGAATCAGGGTTACCCGGCCAATCCCCTCCAACTGCTAAATTTAAAAGCATATGGAATTTTTGGTCGAATGGAGCTGGAAATGCGTAACTATCTGTGTGCCAGTTGTTTATTTTTTGGTAGTGATTATTATCTACATACCAATTTAATTCACCCTTTTCCCATTCAAGTGTAAACACATGGAAATCATCTGAAAAATTTCGACTCGGCAACTTGTATTTTGAGCCGGTTTGAGTATTATTGGGCCATTCCCCTCCATAATGAATTGTCCCATGTATTATGTTTGGCTCATGGCCTAACATTTCCATAATATCTATCTCACCACTCGCGGCCCATCCTCCATAAAAATTTTCCGTTGGGAGCATCCAAATTGCCGGCCAAATCCCCTGTCCTTTAGGAAGTTTGGCTCTGATTTCAAATTTACCATACTTCCAGTCACCTTGGTTTATAGTTCTAATTCGTGCAGATGTAAAATTCATGCTCTCATAGTCTTCCTCTATTGCTATGAGATGCAATTTCCCATCTTTTACATAAATATTCTCTTTACGGGCTGTATAATACTGTAGTTCATTATTCCCCCACCCAGTTAAGCCATAATCAGTACCAGTACCTTCCTGATATGACCATTTTGTTTGATCTAAATAATCACCATCAAATTCATCAGACCAGACAAGCGTATATTCACTTTGTGTATCATTGGATAACACTCTAACATCATCTGCAGGTATTCCAAAATTACTACCCAGGTAAATCATGAGTAATATTGATGCACAAGCAGCGAAGACTTTTAATGAATTAAATGGATGATAACACACAATAATTATAAAGTATCTATATAATTAACTTTCATTTACTATGGGTAATCTTAGATACAATTATTCAACAAAAAATGGAATATTTGCAGTAGCGACCCTGTTTATATTTTCGTTTTTAATATAAACGAATATACGATATGGCCCTTTTTGTTCTGGTGCATTAAATCGTAGTTTCTGGGTGTTTTCTACACTTATCAATCCATCTACACGATCTGGTTTCTGCTCTCTGTCCCCTCCTTCCTGATGGTCTGAGCTTTCATGAAAAATTTCCCAGTTTATTTGAATATTACTATCATCAATAATGCTAGAAATAACCTCAGCTTGACAATATTCATTGGGCTGTAAACTTAGATTTTCTATTGCTTTCTTCCCATTAAGTGTTAATGAATCAATACTTGGGGACCGGTTTTCAGGCCACATTCCTGTCCAATTGTACTCCATTGCATCAATTACTTCAATCGGATCTCCATTTTCCATAAACATGCCGTACCATGTGTGGGTACGTTCCTGTTTTTGTCCCCACAGAAACACATATGATCCCAAACATTTTTCTGTATCCTTTTTTATAGATTCCTGATATCGACTAAAATACAGCTTCCTTTTTTCTGTTGAGGTTTCTTCAATTGCTGCATCCCAATCAGTTCGAGGCACCTCCCAATGTCCGGTCGGGCCCCATTCAGCCACGATATAAGCTTTATCCCATCCATACGCCCGTAAATTTGCAGGTAGTGAAGGGAGGCTACCATAAGTATTAATTGATAACAGGTCTAAATCACTGCATTTTTCTTTTATGAGATCAACTCTTTTCTTGTCTATACCCGCGGTCATTGTTGTGGTGAGATGAAATGGATCAACGTCATGAATCATTTTCGAAACATCGTTCACAGCATGCCAAACCTTAGTATTGCTGTACCGCAAATCAAGTTCATTACCAATACCCCACATAAGTACAGCTGGATGATTCTTATACTTTTCAACTTCACCACAAATTTGCTCAAGTTGTTGCATCACCGCATGCTCATCGTCATAATCGAAGCCGTGGCGCTCTCTTCTCATATTAAGACCAAGACAAACTGAAATTCCAAGTTCATGTGCCCTATTGAGCAAGGACATAGTATTTTCATTTGTTCCCCACCTGCGAATAGAATTCCCCCCAATTGATACCAGTAATTCAAGATGATTTTCACCACCTGCCCCTTTGATATAATATGGTTTACCGCCTCGATAAAGTTGAAAGGAATCGTCTTGTTCACGAATCTCAACCTTAATGGGCTCTTTTGAAAAACTATTCCCTTTTAAAATGGGAGGAATAAACATCCCTCCCGCAGTCAGTATGGATGTTTTTTTGATCCACTCTTTTCTATTCATTCAAATAAATAATTGATTTAAATTTATTTTGATTGATTTAAATCAGTATCCATCATTTTGTGGAAATCCCGGACCTAATAGTCTAAACTCATCAGGCGGAATGGGCAGATTTACCATATGTGGCTGAATTCTATCTCTAGCCTCAGCTCTGTGAGAAACCAGTTCTCCACTTCGTGTCTCAAATACATTTCCTGCATGATTTCTGATTTGTTCATAGAGTACTCCCCATCTTTTTAAATTGTACCATCTGTGGCCCTCAAAACCCATTTCTCTTGCATCTTCATCCATAATTACTTGTAGATCGATGCTCGTGACCGGTTCCGCTTCAGCTCTCAATCTTATTGTATTTAAATATTGAAGTGCCTGAGGGTCGGCATTATTGCCTGAAATTCGCCATTGCGATTCAGCCGCCATCAAATATGTCTCAGCAAGTCTGTAAACCATGATGTTTTTAGCCCTTCCAGCACCCTGTGTATCAGAAGTGTTTTCATCATTAAATTTTGCTATTCCGGGATTTAATCTTGCAAAAAATAAATTTCTCTCCGAAAGGTCGTCACTAAACTCATCATAATCATCCATTACGTCGCCAAGGTTTTTACCTTCTGGTAAAGTTGAGGGATTATTATAGAAAAAAGTGAAATAATAATATGTGTTTTGGTGTCTCGTATCATTTTCATCTTCAAGAAGTAAACTTCTAAAGTATTGATTTAAAAGAATGAATCCAGCCCCTCTGCCACCTTGATCGTCTGAATACATAGCGCCAGGAATAACTCCATACTGTGGCATCATTTGAAAATTAAAACGATGCATAGCACCTCCCCCTGTAACCAGTTCTTCGTACTGAACTACAAATAGGGCTTCCTCATGCTGTAAATTTCCACGAAAAACATCGGCTGTACTTGGTAATAAATCATGGTATGGAGAATTTATTACTTCAAGTGACTGAAATAATGCTTCCTGCCAATCTTCTTGCCACATAGCCACTTTGGCTTTTAAATGTCTTGCAGCACCATTAGTTACTCGCCCAAATTCTTCTGCTGTCCATGAAAGGTGTTCTATCGAAAACAACAAATCACTATTAATTAATTGAAATATCTCTTCTTCTGTTGCTTTGTCATTTATAATAAAATCAGCATTTTCAGGGGTGGTCGGCTCGGTTGTAATAAATATATTATTGAATTGGCGATAAAGATTAAAATATGCCTGTGCTCTGAAGAATTTTGCCTCTCCTAATATTTTATTACGTTGTGCATCTCCAATATCTTCAATTTCTTCTGCAGCTTGAATAATTGCATTAGCCCTGTCAATAACTAGATAATTATTTCTCCAGGAATGCCCATATCTAGTAGTTCCAAAATCACTAGCAGTAGCTCCCCAGGTTAGTATTGAGTACAGTGAAGATTCCCCTGTTCGCCCAAAAGCTAAGTCGCTTTTTGTCTGAAGGATCATTGGGGGAGTGAAATTCCACTCTCCATTTTCATAAAAGTTGCGGTGTCTGTTATATAAACCCACCAAGCCCAATTCAAGACCTTCTGCATTTGTGTAAACAAAATTGGAGGTCAATTGAGTCGGATGCTCTTCAACCAAAAAGTTATCGCAAGATATACCTGTAAATAAAAAGACAAGTATTATTAAACTATTTCTGAATATCATCTTATTGTTATTTTTTTTCATATCAATGCCTCTAATTTTAAAATCCTAAGTTAACACCAAACGTAAAAGCCTTCGCTTCAGGAAATCCTCCCGGATTAATTTCTGGACTGTATGACTTGTAACTTGTGAGGGTAAGAAGGTTGTGCCCCGTGAAATAAACCCGAAGATTATTAGCCCCAAATCTACTTATCCAATCTGCGGGCAGATTGTATGCCATGGTCAGAGTTCTTAGCCGAATGTATGAGGCGTCTTGTACTGCTAATGCAAAAAGATATGACTGTGTTTCAGCCTGTGGAATGGGCCATTTATTTGACGGGTTTTCAGGAGTGAAATAAGGAACTTTTATTCCATTCAAGATACCCTGAAACGACCCTCCAGTTTCAAATTGTGCTAAATAAGGATTTGATCTTGTTGCTCCTTGAACAAAATATACATTTGCAAATAATTCAAAATTACGATAAACAAAATCACTCGAAATGGAACCAAACCAATCAGGATCAGTAGCAAAAATAAATCTATCATCCTCATCTATTGTCCCATCCCCATTCTTATCTACTACTCGTATGTTTCCAGGGCGAATGCCCGGCTGATCACTTTGTGCAGATTCATCAATCTCGCTCTGTGATTGAAATATCCCATCAAATTTGTATTGCCATATAACATTAATTGGTTCTCCAACAAATCGAAGTCTTCCCTCATCATCAAGTGGATTGCCATCGTCATCAAACAAACCGGTACTTAATATCTCATTACTATTTGTAGCCCATGCGACCGAAACACTCCAAGAAGTAGTTGGATTTCTGATAATGTTACTTCTTAAAAATAATTCTACTCCTTGATTTTGAGTTCGCCCTCCATTCGTTATGGTACTAGAATATCCGGTAGAACCACCAAGCGAAATATCAACCAATAAATCTCTTGTTGTGGTTCTATAAAAATCAATTCCACCAACAAAAGTATTTCCTAATATTCCAAAATCAAGCCCAGCATTTAACGTTGTTGATGTTTCCCAGGTTAGATTTGGGTTAGGAAGCACACCACCCGGCAAGTTACCGCCAACTGTTGAACCACCAAATACATAAGGGTATTGTTGTACATTACCAAGTGTGGTATAAGGATCTAATGCTTGATTTCCAACAGAACCATATGATACCCTAAATTTAAGCTCATTGATTAGATCAACATCTGATAAGAAAGGCTCATTCTGGGCTTTCCAGGCAAAAGAAGCAGCTGGGAAAAAGGCCCATTTATTATTTTCAGCAAAAACGGAAGATCCATCATAACGGCCGGTAAATGTAAAGACATACTTATCATAGAGGTCATAAATAGCTCGTCCCATTAAGGATGAAATTCTACGTTCATTGCCATTTCGGTTTATTTGTTGATTTAACGCTAAACTGATACCGTTATAACCAAGAATATCGTTTGGAAACTGGGTGCCAATCGTATTCGTTTCGAAATAGTCAGTTGCACTTAAGCTTTGAACGAATGTTAAATCAAGCCTATGATCTTGTCCAAATTCAGGAGAGTAGTTAATAATATTTTCTATTTGCCATTCCTCTCGTAAACTATCGAATACCGTACCACGACCCTGTGGAACCACACCCGAACCGTGGATACTTGTTATATAAGTACCCTGATCTCTTGTAGTTCTATTTATAAAACTGTTTAGCCTGTAGGAAAAATTTTCGGTAAAATTATAGTCACCAACAACATTCAAAGTAAGATTATTCGCTTTAACAGTATTTTCAGATTCACGAATATTCCAAAGTGGATTTACTGTTAAGTTTCCCCCACCTAGTGGAAACTTATTCAGTTCATTATTTTCATCAAATGGTCTCGCCAGCGGTGAAATTGTTATATAGTTTATCCCACCGGATTCAATATCCTGCACATCAGTTAGAAAATTCACATTTGCCTGAAGACTGAATTTATCCGTAATAGTCTGATCAAGATTTAATCTGAACGTACCCCTTTTATATCCAGAAGTTGGTAAAATCCCGGATTGATCATAAAAATTAGCGCTGGAGTAAATCCTCGTGCTTTCACCGCCACCCGATACGCTTATGGAATGACTATTAAGTTGAGCATCATTTATAAGTTCGTTATCCCAGTTTACAAATTGTTGGTCTTCTATACTTTGAAGTTCAAAGTCATTAAAAATCACTTCATCATTTAAATATTGCCCATCATTTATTGTTCTGTGAGCCTCTCGCCTTAGTTGAGCAAACTCAAGTGGGCTATAAAGCTCGAAGTTTCTCGTTAATCGCTGAGTGGTTGTGTAACCATGATAGTTAACTTGAAATCTTCCTTCACTCCCTCTCTTGGTTGTTACTAATATGACACCATTTGCTGCTCTTGCACCATAAATAGCTTGAGCCGATGCGTCTTTTAATATTTCTATTGATTCAATGTCTGCTGATTGAATGTCATTTATATTTGAAACAGGTATTCCATCAACAATCATCAGTGGTTCATTACCACCTCGCAAAGAATTTTCACCTCGAATAATAATATCAGAAGTCCCTCCAGGCCGAGCTGAAACTGTACTCACTTGCACCCCAGCGGCCTCCCCTCGAATCATTTCTGCAAAATTTGTTGTTGGTAAAGAAACTGCACTTTCAACATTTACTGTAGCAACAGAACCACTGATATCACTTTTTCTTTGTGTACCATATCCAACAACTATTAATTCTTCACCAGTAATTATGTCTAACCTTAATGATACGTCCAGCTCACTTCTTCCATCCAAATTCACAATTAGCCTTTCATAACCTATATATGTAAATACAAGTGTTGCATTAGGGTCTGGCACCGTCAGCTCAAAGTTACCTTCTAAATCAGATACTGTCCCTATAGTGGTTCCCTCTATGAAAATGTTAACACCAGGTATGGGCTCTCCCGATTCTTCATCAGTCACCTTACCTGTAATAGTTTCTGGTTCATTCTCAGGGTCATCGGAGCCTGAGGTCAATATTATTTGACCAGACTCAGTAAAATGAATAATAAAATTAGCTTGCTTGCTGATATCTTCTAAAATATCGATCACTGACATAACTTCGTATCTCTGGGTGATCAAAACCTCTGTATTCAGCCTGCTCCTGTTATAGTTGAGCCGATAATCCGCAACAGATGCAACTTCTGATAATGCATCTAGAGCGGGTGCTTGATTAAAATCAAATGAAGCAATATTTAATAATTTTGATTCGGGTTTAATCTGGTCATATGCAGAGTAAGATTCTGCATAAACCTTACTTTGCGCCCATGAAGAGTTAATTGCTATTATTAGTGGCAGACTTGTTAAAACAACTTTTACTAATTGTTTTAAAAACCACTTATTTACGTAACCTATAGATTGTAACTCCATAATTGTTATCGTGTTATAGTTTATGTTATGGTTATTAAGGCTGGTTTATCTCAAAGATTACCCCATGAGTGATGGTAGTGTACTCTAAAATTTCTTCAAGCGATTCATCCAAGTATTCAGCTGTTACAGGCTCGTCTAAACTAGATGAATCATCAATTGATATAGCTACATTGTAGTGCAGTTCAAGTTGAACAAGCACATCGCTGAGGGGGGTATTTTCAAAAACAAGCCGATTATCTTTCCATCCTATATACTGATCTAGATTGACTTGCTTAGCAGGAGTCGGGGGTTTGTTCAATACAATTTTTGAAATCTCTCCTGGTTCAAGTACTGTTGATTCTTCAATAAAATCGGAATTAGACCGAACCGATACTCTTCCACTTTGTAATGCAACTATTGACTCTTCTCTGTTTTTCCATGCTCGTACACCAAAGGAAGTGCCTAAAACTTCAATGCGGGCTGTAGAAGTTAAAACTTCAAAACTTATACCAGCGGATGGTATAATATCAAAAAAAGCTTCCCCTGATAATTGAACTTCTCTAAAGTCTTTACCATACCCTTCAGGAATAAAAAGTTCACTATCTGCATTTAATCGAACAGAACTTCCATCTGGAAGCTTGAAAGTCTTTTGCTCACCCGGCAAAGTATAAAAAGTTGCGCCAGCCACAACCCCTTGAGATGTATCATTAAATTTGAACTCATTTGAAGTAAAGAGATATAGAGATAGTCCAAATGCCAATAACAGGGCCGCTGCCACTTTCCACCAAGTCCTATAAGAATACTTTTTATTTCGTCTCTCTTTTTGATGGGCAGATAATGATTTACCTACAGTCCCTCTATTCATTACTTCATTAAAGCGATTAAATGCTTCTAGAGTATCAAATTCATATCTATCACTTAATTTTACATTGTAAATATTCCGATAGCTTTCAAAAAGCTCCTGATTTTTTTCTGATTTCTTCAGCCATTCTTCAAATGCTCTTTTTTCATGCGGAGTTGCCGCATCCGACAAATATCGATATATCTTTATGATTTCCACTGATTCAATGTGTTAGGTACTATTTCATTTTGTACCCTTAACACGAATGAAAAGACCTATCCCCTAAAAAAAAATTAATAAGAGAGGAAATATTGTCGGATGAATATCAATATCAATTTCATTTGAAAGGTTTTCACGCAATATTTTTAGTGCTTTTGCCATTCTTGCCTCTACTGCCTTTACTGTTATCTCAAGGATTTGAGCAATTTCTGGATGAGTAAGTCCCTCCTTTCGATGTAAAAGCCAGGCTTCTTTACATTTTTCGGGCAACCTTTCAACTTCTTCATGAACCCTAATCATTAACCTAGATTCTCTTGTAGAGTCCCCTCCTCCCTCTTTGTATTCTTTATATAAATGAATTATTTCTTGTTTATGTTTTCTTCTAATCTGTTCATATTGAACAATATCAAGAGAACGGTTTTTCACAGAATGAAATAGAAATGCTTTGATTTTAGTCTTATCATCAAGTTTCATTCTAGACTCCCACAGTGAGGCGAACACGTCTTGCACCACCCCTTCAGCAGCCTCTTTAGAACCTGTAATGCGAGCAGAGTATTCGCATAGTGATGCATAATTGTCCATAAAAAGATTTTTAAATCTTTTCTGATCCCCAGACTTTAATTTCCTTATAAGATCTGACTCCATGGAAAGTTAAATCCCTATTGCGATTACGCCGTTGAAATTTCCAGAGTATTTATTTTTTATTTCATAGCTCCATTTCAATATAGAATATGAAAGTAAATTCTCTAAAAAGTCAATTTTATACTGAGTCTATCCTATATGGTAACCTTTTGTTAATAGATGAATGTAAATCGGATCATGATAAACCATACTATGTTCTCTAGTCAGGATGCAGGTTTGATCAAAGTTTTTTAATGTAGACAATTGCTCATCTTTGACTAAAACATTGTAATTTCAAAATCATCCCCGATATCCTCTTTTTGGGTATGTTCTTCTATCTCCCTCTCAGCCTCTTTTTCATCACTATCTGTGGCTTTGTACTGTTCATACTCATGATTGCGTATCAAACGGCGAAGCTTCACTTCAATGGTGCCGGTATCATCGTCGATAGGGAACTTAGCGGGCAGGTTGTTGATTGTTTCGAACACTTCTGATTGGTCCGGTGTTAATGCCGAAAAACGGGGATCGCTGTAATATCGAATCCGCTTGGCCAGTATCGGGTTCTCCCCTTCCACCAGGATTATCTGCTGGTTTGACGGCAGGCGACGGACTTCATCGGCATTCATCACTCGTCGTTTCTGTTCGCTTCTGGAGGTTCCCCGCCCGGAACTGTGATGCTGGCCGCTGCTTTTATTTTTGGACTTGGAAACGGAAACAACCGTGGTCTCTCCAATCGTTTTTGAGATGTATTCGGCCGTGTCTATGTCATTGGTTCCAAATACCTGGATGATTCCCGAGTTGGAAAAAAAAGATTTCCAGTTCTCTTTGTAGAGCGGCTGGATCTGGGACAGGTCCTGAAAAATGATCCAGAACTTCAGCCCATACCCGCGAACCAGCGAGTAAGCTTTTCGGACAACATCGAGGCGGCCAAGGTTGGCAAATTCATCCAACAGAAAGAGCACCTTTTCTTCATTGGCTTTGGCCAGGTTGGTTTTTCTTATTGAGATTGCTTTACGAATAAACATGGTAATGACCACACGGATCCATTTTGAGTAGGCCTCCAGTTTCTCAGAGGGAATGATCAGGTAGATGGTGGCACGGCCGGTAATCACCTGCTCATAGGAAAAGTCCGAATGGGACATCACCGAGGATATTTCCGGAGAATGAAAGATCTGAATTTCACTTTTCAGGGTCTCCATAATACTAACCAGCATTTTCTCCGATGCTGCTGCAGTGAGGATTTCATTGGCAAATTTTTTGATGTCCAGGGGCAGGTCACTAATGCTGATCTTTTTGATGTAGACCATCAGGTCTTCGGACGGTATGGAAAATAGATGATTGATCGTGGAGAGATTTCGAAGCTCCGGACTGTAATTTGGATGGTTTGGATGGTTGTATTCGGGAGCTGTGCAAACATAAATGAGGAAACCCAGATATAGATTTTTTGCCCGGTTGATCCAAAAGGGATCCCCCGTCATCTCTTTGGTAAATACGATATCGACAATATCCATGCAGGGATCAAAGGCGTCCTGAAAGTTTGTAGATATCCCATCCAACGGGTTGAAATGATGGGTACCATTCTTCTTGCCCCAGATCGATTCCCTGAACGGGTCCAGGCAGATGATCTGCTGGCCCAGCTCGCGTTCCCGGTGGTCGGCGGTAAAATTGCAGTTTTCTCCTTTCGGGTCTACCGTAATGACGGAGTAGGGGTAGTTAAGCAAATTTGGAATGATTACCCCAACCCCCTTCCCGGCACCGGTCGGAGCCATGGTGGCCAGGTGGCGATCCCCACCATACTTGAGGAGCTTGCCTTTTTTCAGGTGGGCCCCAATGATCAGCCTGCCCGAAGCCCCAATGGGCGAATCATCCATATAGTGATCCCCATACTGGATTTCTGCGGTTCCATGTGTGCCGACAGATCGTTTTAGTGGTGGTTTGATCAGGAAAAACATGGCAAGGAACATATAGGTCCAATAGACTCCACCTAAAATCCACTGATCCCTGAGAATAAAAGTGTATGAGTAGTCACGAAGTGCCCCAATGAGCAGGGACGCATCATAAAGCTCTCCGGAAGTTCCGCCCACACAGATCCCGGCAAGTACAAACAGGCCAGCCCCCTCTACACTTTTTCCGGTTAAGATCAGATAGAGAGCGAAAACCAGTGATGTTCCCATTATCCAAAAGAGCCCCATAATTACAGGGCGTGGCAGAATAAGGTCAGGCATCACTCCTGTAAATCCAATCATGATCATCTGGTTCATAAACAGGTATGCCATCAGCAATGATGATACCCCGGCGATCCCCAGGGGCAGTAAGAGATCACCATCATCCACTACCAGGATCTCTTTTTTTTCCATCGCCTTACTCCAGATAGGTTAATTCAAAGGGCTCAGCAAAGAAAATATCATCCAGAACAAATATGGTGAATGGTGTTCCCGCTTCGATTTCAATGGTGGGCTGGCGGTTCATGTTTCGCTGGAGCAGCTGATTGGCCACTCGCTGAAAATCCCGTGCAACTTGCATGGCAATGGTTTCCCTGGCAGTCAGCCCACCAAACCCACCAACAAATCCGCCTCCTCCACCCCCTGAAATCGCAAACGAGGCACTGGCACCGATGAGCGAGAGCATGGCAGACTGGCCAAAGGTGCTCCAGAAGTGGGTCTTTACATCCCCACCAAGACCACTCATACCCATCAGGTCGTGAGTTGGCACTCCGGGCAGGTTCATGGAGCGGCCATCGGGGAAGATTATCCGGTCCCAGCTCATCATCAGCTTTCTCTGGTCAAAAGCGATACTTGATTCATAGGATCCGATCAGTCGGGTTCCTCGTGGTATCAACAGGTGATTTTGCCTGACCGAGTCAAACACATCCCTGTTTACAATCCCCACGATGTTGCCCGGCAAGGCAGAGGTGATGGCCGTTTGCAAAGTTGCTTCAATCAGCGTCCCTTCCATGATCGAGTAGGGCGTTACCGGGGATTCAAATTCAGTCACCTCTCTCTGTGTTCGCCACCCCTGTCCGTTTCGCCTGTCCGGGCTTGTCGGTTGGAAGGCGGCCCCTTCGTTTTGCTGTCCGGGGAGAGACACGGCCCCACCCACCTTTATGGAGCTTGACAATGCCTGCTCATAAAGCTCCCGGTGACGATCCGGTTCCTGCTGCCTTCGCTGTTGATTCAGTTGTTCAGGGCGTGCAGATGTCTCAGCCACAGCGGGTTTGGGCCGCGTTCGTGGCCGCTGAAAAATCGATTCCGGTGGCGGTAAGTCTGACATTTGCACCTCGGATTCACGGATATCGGTTTCCGGTTCGGGTTCTTCTGGTGGCGGGTCATTTCTTAAAAACCTCGCATCTCCCGAGCGCACTTGTTGGTCGAAAGCTCCGGGCTGTGGTGGCGCGGGTTTAAACAGGTTGTAGAGTAGTACGGCCAGTAACAATCCTCCAAAGGCAAGGCCTGCCACAATCAACAGTCTTTGATTGGGCTTGTTCAATGGACTTTTTTCATCTTTTACTTTCATCTCAGCCTTCCTCCTTCAATGATATCAACAGGATCTGGTCGCGCGTGGTCCTCCCAATCCCGTGCCACCTCCGTTTTTCAAACTGATAGGATAACTTCGCGTTTCGAAAGACACGATCGGTTTTCAGCAGGTTCTTATCCGGATCGAAGGTTGTATTCATCTGCAATTTATCACCAAAGCGATTGGTCAAAAAGACCCCGGGGAGCTCATGGGCGTCAATGACAGCTTCATCGGGTAACTGGATATATACATGGCGGCCGTTATCCCAGATCGCTTCGGGTTCCCATGGAAATCCATAACGTCCCTCCTCTGTCACATAGCGATGAAATGCCTGTTCCGGCTCTTCTTTCCTCTTCTCCCTGAGAATCGTTTCCTGTAGCTCCCGCTGATGATTCCGAAGCCTCTCATTCAGACTGCTTTTCTCTTCACCCGGATAGTAGAAGGAGATCCCCCGCGTGAAATAGATGGTCGGATTGGTAGAATCCTCTTCCAGTTTTGGGGCTTTCAGGGTGATATCGTAGACCCTTCGATTCGTTGTGATTACAAAATTGGTTGCTATGTTATCTATAATCGGTTTGACCAGAAAGATTACCCGGCTGTTCTCCCCTTCCCCCTGAAGGGTATAGTCAATCTGCCAGCGGTGGGAATCACCAATCGCTTGTCCCACAATCTGCTCCCCCCGCTCAAGTTCAATCCGCGAGATCCGCAGAGGAGAAGCGGTCACGACCGGCTCCGCATAGCCAAAGGGGTACTCTATCCGGTCGGACGTTTCGTTAATGGGATATACCACAACCCCACGCTCATCAATATCTATCTCTTGGCCGGCAATTTGCCGTGCATCGAGGGTTCCGGTTACAGCCAAAAGTAGTACAAGTAGAAGTGTTGTTGCTTTCATAATGTCCCTATTGTTGAGTTAATGGTGTGATTGAGCCCCAGTTCAGCTCTGTGATATAGATACCGAGTGGGTTCTGGAGAATACCTTGAGAGGTGGTTGGCGGCTGATTCTGAATCTTGATATACGCCTCCCAAGTCTGTATTTGTGAAGAAGAGCCCCGAACAGGCATGGTGGTTTCTACCCACTGGAGTCGCCAGGTCCCCTGTTCATCGGTTTGCAGGATCTGTGACACCTCTATGGTGCGCCTCATGGATCTTACCAGCAGTCGGGGATCATTTTCACGCTGTGCATAATACTCATTCATACGCGCAGCAACGTCGCTCGACAGCATGGTAAAGGCATCGGTGAGTTGATCAATTACCAGCTGCTCATCCCCATAAACCGACCGCATCGCACGCAGCCATTTGTAAAGCTCCGCGCGTATAAGCCGCTGATCATTTCTGGAGAGCTGTTCCGCGCTACCCAGAATCGTGATCTGATCAAAGTCATCGACACTCACCAGGTAGGGAACATATTTCGCTTGAAAACTACGCACGATAAATGCACCAGTTACAAAGAATAGCGTAATGGCACAGATGAAAAATGCACGCCTCCAGTTCTCCTTCGATTTGGATAGGTCCAGGTAGGGATCATCCTTTCTGGGATTGGTCTGTGCAGCAAAAAAGGTGTTATCTTCTTTCTGTTTTTTCATATTTCATTGATTCTTGTGATTAGTTTGCCAAAGTCAACATTCTGGTTCTCCGCTATGAACTGTGCCATTTTGGAGGGGAGTTTACCCAGTACGGTTACCGTCAGCCAGGCCAAAAAAAGCAAGCCCCATGTCTCCGTGAAAGAGTAGATGCCTTCATTGGAGAGCATCTCAATCTGATCGTGAAGAACCACAATCATGAAGGCGAGAATGATGTAAAAAAGAAACACTTTCACCGCCAGCCCGAAGATGTATGAGAGGTACCGCTCGGGAAAACCACGGGTCATTCTCATTGGCAGAAATGCCAAAAATACAGGACTGATTGAGAGGGCGATCAGTACTTCAATGGTCAGGTACGCATACTGCAGGGCGATCACCAAAAAGGCAATAAAGATCAGGATCGCCGCTGTCACCTTCATGAAAAGACGCAGATTTGACGGTGACGCTCCACCCAGAAAAGCCCCTTCAGCTACCCGGCGTGCCGTTGCCCAAAAACCGCTTTCCGAGCGCAGTATATCCCCAAAAAACTGGAAGCCGAGCATCATGATGTCCGCTTCACTGTAGATTTGCGGGTTGCCGCTTACAATCCCTGCTATTTGCTGAAATCCCTCCACGAGGATATCCAGTGACCAGTAGAAAATCAGCAGCACAAAAAAGAAGATCAGGATGATCAACTTTTTGGAGAGGGTTGGAAGTATAGCCACCTCTTTGTCGGAGAATTTTAGCCCGATGGCAAAAAAGATCAAGTCCAGTATGGCCAGTGAAATAAAGATGGCGATCGCCGTGGCGAAGACCCTCGTCCTCCACTCCAGGCTGACAACTTCCTGGAATTCATTCAGTGAATCCACAAACGAGGCTTGTCCCACCGCGTCAGCGGGAATCAACAGGGCTGCCATACAGGCTAGAAGGCCGCCCAAATAGGCCCAGGTATGTCGTCTCCCTGTGTTCATGTTCAGTTCCCCCGGCTTCCTGCCCAACTGGGTACCAATGGCCGGGATTGAGAATTTCTCAGCGCTTCGATAAACTCTTGCGTTTCGGCATCAAACTCCATATCCATTCTCTCGCGGAAATAGGTATTGTCATACGCCTGCTCAATTCGCTCTTTCTCTCGCTGGGTCATAAAGGATGCGTTGGCTGCAAAGATCCGGTTCATCTCCAGGGTTTCCCGTGTATGAAGAGCCGACAGCTCCACCTGGATCTGTTGCGCCTGCATGGGAGTAAGCTGCTCGTGATGCAGCGCCCAGAGTAGGGTGTCAATGTAGTCGTGATTCTCTCCTGTCATCAGCCAGTTTTCATGGGCTGCAACAAGCAATCGGTCCGCCTCCTGGATCTGATGTTCACGAAACCGATGCTGGATCTCCATCTGGTAGTCCGGATCATGATCGTATTGAGCCAGCCGGTTTACCGTATCATAAAGCAGATGATAGTGATCGGCTATATAGGCACCAAGCCATCCAAGTTCTTCCCTCGCCTGTTCCGCCGCCTCAATATGATCGCGGATATCGCGCTGCCGGTGTGGCTCAAGCTCCGTTCGCTGCTGATGGTTGAGCTGTTCCATGGTCACACGCAGGTGCTCATCCTGCACACGCACCATGCACTCATGAACAATCGCAGAGGCCACTTCCACATTGGTCAGCTCTTCAATCGCTTCAATAATTTTTTCATCACCTGAGCTGCCAAATATCCCACCAAGAAGCCCTCCTGTGAGATAGTTGACCCCCATATTCAGCGCACTGTCCACTGCCCCGCTGATATCAAATCCGCCGAAGGCAAACCCCAGTCCACGCTCTACAACACTGTTAAGTGATGGTTGTAAATCTCCGCACTGTTCATGTGGAAGAAATATCCCTGTTATGCCATGTGGATTTGAATTAAAATCGATCCCGTAACGATTCTGGATCTCGTTAATAAATGCCATATACTCCTGCATGTATTGATCCCAGTTATCACAAATGTGTGGCTCTATCACGCATATGGGATGGTCATCCGGTGGCGGCTCTGATTGACCGTTTACCTGCTCGGCAGACAGCACCATGGTGATGCAGCCCACCCCGATCATAATTGTTCTTCGTATCATCTCAGTCCCTCGTTTTTGGTTCCGGTTTAATGGTTTATTTGTCCTAAGACATGCTCAACACTTATTCCTTGTGTCCGAGATTCTTCCATCAGTTTCTCTTCTTCTATCGCAACATCATTTTCTACTACAATCTGTGCTAGAATAGTCTTCTTGTATCTTGTTAATTCCGTAACTGTCATTGAAACCCTTAGTCCTGAAAACCCGATGTATTTTGGGCTTTCCCATATTCCGATGACCGGATTATCAAAATTATCTTGAAACTGATCATTTCCGTCCCGCCAGGTAACCTGTGCGCGGCCGGGCTCTTCGATTTCAGGGTCGATTCCATACGCATCGGTGATGATCACCCGATAGTAAAATTCGTAAGTCTCCTCCTCTTCTTGCGGTGCTGTTGAACCTGATGAACAACCGGCCATCAGCAGACAGAGCAGGATCCAGTAGTTTATTTGTAGAAATTTTCTATTCATCGGCTTGGTGATAATGGTTGATGGTTTGTTGCAGTCGATCCGCTTCTGAAGGCAAGCCCTGCATGCGCAGCCATTCAGCCGGCCAGCTGGTTGAATACTCCAGTTTTAACCGTTGAATGGTTTGGGTCCTTTCGCGGGTGTTCAGCCCGGTGCGGTCGCCCAGAAAACCAAGGGAGAGATCATCCAGGCGAAGATCCACCAGTGAGGAGCCGGAGGGCGTATGGATATAGTATTGCCGCTTGGGCATCGCCTCTTTGATGAGCTGGACCTGCGATTCATTGAGATTAAACAGGGAGTAGATCTCCCGGTAATGGGATGCTCCCGCATTGGGGTTCGCCAGGAATACCTTTTCCGGGCAGGAGTCCTGAAACAGGGTCGGGTTCTCGAAGCGGAGGATGTCCTGCGGGGATTGAGTGATCAGTCCAACGTGCGCATTTTTTTTGCGCAGCTCCCGTAACCACTGCTCCAGGCGGTCGCTGAACTGTTTTTTCCGAAATGCTTTCCACGCTTCTTCGATGTAGATCAGTGTCGGACGATCTTTGGATAGCGATTGCTCCACGCGAAAAAAGAGATAGTCGAGTACAGGTAGCAGGATCTGGTCGGACATATCGAGGATCTTCTCCATTTCAAAAACCTGATACGGGTTCTCTTCGATCGGATCACTTTCGGCATCGAGGATATCGTATTTGCCCCGGCGTGTATAGATCTCAAGTGCATGCCGCAGCTGACGGTCTTGAATCTGGATCACAAATTCACTCAAGGTTCTTCTCTCCGGAGGAATTCCCTTCATGGACTGGATAGCGTTGCGAATCTCACGCTTTTGAGCGGTTGTCGGAGTCACACCCTGTAGTCCGATCATCATTTCAAGCCAGTCGAAATACCACACCTCTCCACCATCCAGATGCTTCAACGGCTGAAACCGCAGCCCGTTTGCTCCGCCGATATCGTAGTGTGCTCCGCCACTCGCCTTGCAGAGTACCTCACCGGAGTGGCCCTTGTCAAAGAGATAGACTTGCGCCCCTTTCATGCGAAGCCACTGGGAGATCTCAAAATTGATATAGGTCGATTTACCCGATCCTGTTGGACCGAGGATTAGTTTATGCCCCACATCCCCGGTAACTGGCTGCTGCTTGATAAATGGGTGACCCTTGTGAGAGACACCAATCCAGTGTGCAGGTGCACCTTTCATGTAGACCGAACTGTTGGTTTGATTACCTGTCCATACTCCCCAGGTAGGGATCATGTCGGCGATGTTCCTGCAGGAGAGAAACGTACGTCGAATATTTTCAGAGTGGCCGGGCAAGGTACCAATCAGTGCGCGCAAGGGCTGCAGTTTCTCCACAGCAGCTGTACACCCCGCCTTTCTCACCTTGGCCATGATCCTCTGCAGATCCTCCTGAAGGCTGCCTATTGAATCTGAATAGACAATGAATGTGGTTGTAACCTGTGCAAACCGATCCTGGTCTCCGTGGATCACGCCAAGCGCCTCTCCCGCCTCTTCCATCATGTTGAGTACATGAGTGTTTTCATAGGCCTGTTTGACACGCACATCCCCCTCCTGTTCACTACCTATCAACTCTGCAGGCCGTTTCCTTCCCCAACGGTACATCTCCCGGATGTTATCGATCTTCTTCTCCTGTTCGGCCCTGTCCATGGTAATAATGCGCGTTGAGTAGCGGTACTCAATGTCGAGCTGATTGAACAGGTCAAACATACCCGCCGAAGTGTAGAACGGGATTCCGGTTATCGTCACCGCACCCACGAAGATATCCCCCACCCTCAGCTGATAGTAATTCGGTATCTCCACAAACTCCGAAAACGTAGAAACCGACTCATCCTGTCCCGGGATTCTAAAGATCTCCTGGTTACCCAACAGGCTATCAATAAGCAATGATTGCTCTGGTGAGTGCACCTTCTGGCGAATACCATTAAGGCCATAATAAAGTTCAGAGAGTGCACTGTCCGCCGATAGGCGCTGTAGCTTGAGTATATCAGCCAACTCCTCTTCCATCTCTACAAGATGGGTGTGAAAACGGTCGGTTTTTGCCCATCCCTCAGGGTGCCACACCACTGAAAAAATGTAGCGGTTGGTGTAGTAAGACGCCCCTGCTGAGAAGCGTTCACGCCTTTGCTGATCAAGGCAGTCATTAACCGGATCTGTATAGTTCCCGCCTGTCGGATAGTCATCCAATCGTGCGCGCTGCCCGCAAAAGTAGAAAGCCCAGCCGTTTTCATAGCGTGAAAGAAACCGGAACATCACAAAGGAAAGGTGGTCTTGCATCTCTTTGGTCTGGTGGGTTAAGTCAGGGCCTCGGTACTCATACATGGCCAACAGCCCACCATCTTTCAGGCGGATAACCCCCTCCGTTTTCTGCTCAACGTAGTGGTAGTTGAGCAGGTCTGTCACTGCATGGGGCGCTTCCCGATGCTCCTGCCTGTTTTTTACCCACCAAAACGCTACAAAACCGACACAACAGCCCAGTCCGATAAAAAAGAGTGCTTCTGCCATACTCACCTCATTTTTGGAATGGATCTTGGCGTTCGTTGTACGGGCTGGTCAATCCGAGCCGCTGGCCGGTAGTGGTTCTGAGCGTAGATCAGGTTGGTCAGCCAAAGCGTCATGTAATGTGGATCTGTTTGCTCTGTTTTACGGATAGCACCGTGTATGTAGAGCACCCAAATAGCGATAAGTGCCCAGCTCAGCAGCCCAAATCCAAACCAGACCAGCAATAGCAGTATCATAATGACCTCCAGTCCAAACAGGGGTACAGAAAGCCCTGCAATTGTGGGCTTTCTGATGAAGGATTGATAGACTTTGTTTTTGCGGTTGTTCATACTACCGCTCCCTGAAAGATGGCGCCCACAATCGATACAGCAGCAAGCACAATGGAACCGCCCACTACCACCTTGCCGATCCTGTGCCACCCCGACGCGTCGTTTGCACGACTGACAGCAATGGCCGCTGCACCTACAATGATCCCGAGTGTAATCAATGCAATCGCTATTCCGCCCTGAAGAAATTCTATGATATCCCAGACAATTTCGACGATCATCAGTTCACCGCCAATGGTGTCGGTTCCCGTCCCTGCCGCATACAACCATACCGGCATTGTGATAAGTATGAGTAGTCCCAGTATTCCTTTGATAAATTTTTTCATAGTTGTGCTATTAGGTTTTGTGTTGTAGTTGTATGATAGATCGGTTCAATGAGCGGCCTTTCGCTTTGTGGATCAAAACAGACCCTCGAAATTTCCCTCACTTTTCGCCCATCTTCATCTTTGCTCAGAAATATGATCAGATCGATCATACTGCTTGCAACTCGTCGCTCCAGGATGTTATTCCAGTCGAGTCCGGCCATCCCATAAAAATTTAGAAATCCATCTTCGCTGTTTCCCGCATGGAAGGTGCACATACCTCCCCCATGACCGGTTGACCAGGCGCGCAAAACCTCCCGGGCCGCATCATCGCGAACCTCCCCAATGATCAGCCTGTCTGGGTTCATCCGTAGTGATTTTTTGACGCTGTCGGCCATACTCCAGATGACTTTATTTTCTTTTTTTATTGTAAACAGGTAGTCATGGTTTTGGTGCGGGCACTGTACTTCATGTTCATCCTCGATGATGATCAACCGCTCCTTCGGCCTTCGTTTTTCCAGCTCTACCAAAAGGGAGTTTAAAAAACTCGTTTTTCCTGAAGAGGTGCTTCCGCAAATCAGCAGGTTCTCTTTTTGCAAGAGCGACCCGAGGAGAATCTGTCGGCTTCTTTCATCGGTATAATCATCCATCGGAAAGGTTTTTCCGGGCTTTCGGATTACCAGGTTGAGAGAACGGCTCATGGGTGATATAGTCGCTTCCAGACGACACCGGTGCAATTCCTCTGGCAGGATCGCTGACAGAGTTGGCGACTGTTCATTGATCGTTGCCCCAATACTGGCTGCTACATGGTTTACAAAGGATCGAAGTGCATTACGGTTTGCTCGAATTGCAGTTTGGCTGCGTCCTGAAACCCCGTCGATATAGACGTAATGCGATTCTGAGTTTACCTCAATGTCGGTAATATCCCCGCGCTCCAAGAGCTCCGACACCTCCCCCAGATAGTACTTCATTGACTCTACTGATGTTTTTATCTCCATGTGAAAAGCGGTTTAAGTTTTCTCGTTACCTCCTCTTTTCTGATCAGCCCGTAGTAGCGTGAATCGAAGGAGTTCTCCGTCTCTCCTAAAACAAATAATTGACCTTTGGGAACAACGCCCTGGTACGTGAATGGTGTCAAAGACCTGCCAGCTGTATCCTTAGTGAGTACGGGTTCACCCACCACACGGCCATTTATGCATACGATATGACCCAACTTGATGGTATCGCCTGGCAAAGCCACGATTCTCTTTCCAAGCAATGCTCCGGATCGTTTGTATCCCCTATGTACTCCTAGTTTATCGGCTTTTTCACTGTAAAACAGGACAAGATCCCCTCTCTCAAAATTTTCAATGATTGACTGTAGGTAGACACCCTTCGGTATCGACTCTGATAGATTGAATGCCAGTGTTCCTCTCATCAAGAACAGTAATAGAATGATAACAAAAGTAATACAGTGACTAACTCTCATTGCTCTCAGGTGTTTGTTTTTATTTATTAAAAAAAATTATCTTAAATAATGCAAATTTGTATTATAAATTTGCAAGATTTTAATGAGGTTCGTAAAGATTTGATGGCATTCTTCATGGTTTTGACACATGGATTTTCTTCTATTTAAACATCCTATGAGTAGCTATTGGCAATTGCCATCAACATTTCATCGTGTACTGAGCAGGCAACTGCCCTCCACCTTCTCGGTCGTATCGGTAGAGCATGAACAACGCCTGCTCAACCGATGGCTTGTTGATTCCACCATCCCACCCCAATACCCCGTCAAACAGAGAAGCCGAAAAGACACGCCTTCCCTGTTTGCCGGGGGGAACAAACTTCCATGAGTGAAGCAGTGAAATCAGAACGGCCCGTATGGGCACTTTCCGTTTTCTGTCTAAAACCACTGTTGATTTCATTTCAGGCTTCTTTCAACCTAGTTCCCTCCACGCTTTCCACAAGGGTAGTACGAAGTCTCCACCCTTGTGGAAAACCTTCCGGGCTCTTTGGTCCAGTAAGCCTTTCATGATTTTTTCTGCTGAAAGGCTATCGGCGGAAATACCGCTTGATTAGAACTATTAATCCAATGATGAGGCATTTATGAAAGCATCAGTTTATGACATCGTGACACGGAAAATTATTGACGGTCTGAAAATGGGCAACATCCCATGGAAAAAAAATTGGACGTCAATCGGAGGACTTCCAAAAAATTTTGCATCGGGAAGGCACTATCGGGGAGTTAATCAGCTACTGCTTGCACTCAATGAGTATGAAAGCCCCTACTACTTGACGTTTAACCAGGTGCAGAGTATGGGAGGAACCATCAAGAAGGGCTCCTCCTCGGAGCAGGTGGTCTTCTGGAAGGTCTACAAAAAACCGGTCAAAACAAGCAGCAAGACGCATGAAGACAAAGCTCATGAAATTCTTCAAAAACGGTTTGTACTTCGATACTATAATGTGTTTAACAGCGCTGTTATCGAGGGAATCGATTTTCCCCAACCCCAACAGTATGACCATGAGCCGATTAATGCGGCTGTAGATGTTTGGAATCATTTCAGGAACCGCCCGGAACTCAATACTGGGGGGAATTATGCATCCTACTCTCCCAAACATGACCGGATTACCCTCCCCCCTGTAGAGCGATTTGTGACTGCAGAGGAGTATCATAAAACCCTCTTTCATGAGGCGATTCACTCCACAGGACACAGAAGCCGGCTAAACAGAGAGTTGCACGCTGCCACCGATACAGAGGGTTACTCTTTTGAGGAGCTGATCGCCGAAATAGGAGCCGCTTTTCTGTGTGCACATGCGGGAATTCATCACGATGAAACCAACACACAGGCCTATATCAATGGTTGGATCTCTTTTCTGGAGAACCAGAACGTGAGAACCATTATCAGAGCGGCAAGTAAGGCTAAAAAAGCTGCACAGTATATCCTCGGCGAGTCCTTACCACACGATCAGGATGCTGAAACAGCCAATGAAAACAGTAATTAATCGAAACACCCCCGCCGGGGTGTCTGCCGGAACTGGCCTACCGGCATTGACAAGATAGGCCGTAACCTTAAAATAAATCCTATATATCATGAACACAGTAAACACAGTCCACCTTATCGGACACCTTGGGGCAGCCCCCGAACTCAAAAAAACAGAAAACGGAACCTCCGTATCCACGTTCTCCCTGGCTACTTCAGACCGGTGGAAGGATACAAACGGAGAAGTTCAGGAAAAAACCCAGTGGCACCGGATCACTGCCTGGGGTAAGCTGGCTGAAATCTGCAGTGAATTTCTGAATAAGGGTTCATTTGTCTATATCACCGGCTCCATTAACTACTCTTCTTTTGAAGGTGAAAATGGTGAAACCCAATATCGTACCGACATCCGGGCAGAAACAATGAAGATGCTGGATAAAAAACCATCCTAAACAGCGCGGATCATGGGCTATTTCGCCCATGATCCTTTTTTCTCCCGCCTCCCACCCTAATCCAATGCTTCCGTCATTTCATTCCAAAGCTGTTTATATAGTCTATATATATTATATTCTTTATATATTTAATATATTTTCTATATTATATATAATAATAATCTGGTGAAACCAATGAAGCTATATGCATGTTCTTCTACTTTTCATACTTCTTTTAATACTCTTAGTGGTTCTGATTCGACGCCCATCGACCTCAAATCAACCCACAAGAGAGAGCTTAAGCCAGGAACTAGAGCGACTTGAAAGTCTGAAGCTTCGTGGCATCCTGAGCCAGGAGGAGTTTGAGCAGTGCAAAAATCGTGCATTATATTCCATTAACGATTCATCCATATCCAGGAAGCAGTGACCATCAACTACAGTTTTTGGAGAGGGTACGATCTGATGGGCTATAATCCAGGAATTATATATCTTCTATAATTAATATACTTAATATAAACTATATAACTTTAACTAAGGAAGCCGATGATCGTCCTAATTGGTGGTGAAAAAGGGGGAACTGGGAAAACGACCCTTGCAACAAACCTCTCCGCCCTTCGGGCCAAACTCTCCGGACACAATAATGTGTTGCTAATTGATACCGATCCCCAGGGATCAAGTGCAGACTGGACCTATTATCGACGCGAGGCCGGTTTAAATGGGGTGGAATGTATTCAGCTGTTCGGAAAGCATATTGTTTCCGAGATCGACACCAAAGCAGAACGCTATGATGATATTATCATCGATGCCGGTGGGCGAGACAGTCAGGAAATACGATATGCGATGACGATTGCTGATGTCATGATCGTACCGGTGGGTGCCAGTCAGTATGACGTGAACACCATCGCCAATATTGACGATCTGCTCAACCAGGTCCAGCCCATGAATCCCGACCTGGTTTGTTACGCAGTAGTAAACAACTTTCCCAACCATGCACGACTTACCGAAGGAGCCGACGCAATTGAATTCCTGAAACAGTTTGAAAATGTCAAACCTCTCGATTTTATCATCCACGAGCGGATCTCCATTAACCGAACCAGCAAAGGATATGGAATCAATGAATCCGAAGATCTATTCGGACAAGCAGATCCACGTGCCGAAGATGAAATTTTAAAGCTATACAAGGCCATTTATGAGTAAAAATAAATTTAAGCCAATACCTAAGCGGTCACGAGATTCCGAAGCTATTGAAGCTTTTGCAGGCGGGGCAGACGTAAAAGCCAATGAAGAATCAGAAAAACGCCCTGTAGAATCCAAAACCAAAAAGGAGGGATTCTATACAACTCTGGACCCTGAGTACAAGGAGAGGATACAAGCGTTGGCCTATTTTTTGAGACTATCTCAGCGAGAAGTGATCGAAAAGGCACTTGACCAGAAATACCCTTTAAGCAGCAGTGAAGTGAAGGATGCTAAAAAGCAGTATAGGAAGAGTAAATAGTTATATAGACTATATAGTTTATATAATCTATATACAATGACCAAGACGATAAATCCTATCTAATTCTTGTGAACCGAGACAGATAAGGGATAGTCATGATGGATATTCTAAATCAGAGAGGCTGCCCCCACCTCAACCCCTGCGAGATGGTCGTGGGTGTTAACTTAGATCTTGCATAGTTATTATTCTGAGTAAAAACATACCATTCCGTCGTTAAAACGGAAGCCTACTGGATTTAGAATAACAGGAATGTTCATAAACAATCATTCTGTATGGTTTTATTTTTTTGTTGATTGGTGCTAAATTAAGCCAAAGTTGTATGTTGCACATTCACTTATGGGTAACAGTGTGACCATACATTTTGAACTATTGATCAGAATAGGAGGTAACAAATGAATCAAGAAGAACCGTTTATTCAAGATGTGAAAAAAATATTTGGTATCCAGTCTCTGAGCGAAGAACAGAAAGCCTTTTTAGAAGAGATTTTTCAAGAGATAAATGTATTCCTTGAAAATACTGTTTATGGGACTACCTACTATGATGTATTGTTTTCCGAAGTTGAAACCAATCAGATTTTTCAGATGGGAGGTGAGGATTACTGTAAAATTTCAGATTCGGAATATCTTCACTTGCATACCCGAATAACGTCTACAATGATTGGAGACCCCGTGGTAATTATATGGATGACATGACAGTACTTTTCGGCGGTCCTTCCTTGTCTGCCGAAGGGTCAAAAACTTCCATGAGCGGAGCGGAAAAAAGATTAAAGGGCGTAAGCCCAACGATATCAACTGTCTTGATAAAATAGAAAATAATCTATATATAAGATAATAAATCATAGTAGAGAAACGGAGCAAGCAGTGTGTTATGTATTACATTTGCTTCGCAGCATTGCATATCTAACACCATTTAGCTTGTTCATTCGCGCCTTCGCGCTCAAGAAATGTTAAAAAACGTACCCATGTCCAAACAACCCAATCGAGGTAAACGTGATCGAAGTGTACAGTTTTGGTGCGACTCCTCTGAGTTTAATTTCATAAAAAAACAGGCAGAATTGGCAGGCATCTCACGAGGAAATTATTGCCGGCAGGTTGTCCTGGGCCATCGCCCCCAAACCACTCAACTCACCAATGGAAATATCACCCGTATGGAAGTCAAGAAACTGCATAAGCAGCTTCGCGCTATTGGCACCAACCTCAATCAACTCGCCAAACAGGCGAACACAACACAGACCGCTCCCCACCTGGAAAAAATTGAATCGGGAATTGAAGAGTTTAGCCGATTAAACCAGGTAATACTTGAGGTGCTCCGATGATTGCAAAAACGGGAACAGGGAAGGGGTTTAGCGGACTCATGGAATATCTTATTGACCGGAAGAAATTTGAGTGGATGGAAACCAGAAACGTGACATCTATACAACCGGATACTATTGCGCGGGAGATGCAGATATATTCCATGGAGAGTCGGGCCAAAAAACCGGTTTATCACGTGACCATTAGTTGGGATCCGGCCGATGAGCCCACCAAAAAAGAGATGGTAGAAGTAGGTGAAGGTTTTCTGAAACACATGGGGTTGGACTCACACCAGGCGGTGATGGTTTCTCACTCAGATGGAAACCATCCTCATATGCATCTGATAATTAATCGCGTTCATCCTGAATCGGGCAAGGCATGGGAAAGTTTTGACTATCAAGGACTGGGAAGAGACAGGAAAATAGTCAAGCGCGAGTATGAAAAGATTGAAGAGTTTCTCCGTAATACCGAAAAGGAGAAGGGGTGGAGATTTGTACCGGGTAAGCATACCGAACATGGAAAGGAATTTGATTTTGAAAGCCCGGCCCCGGATGTCTGGGAAATCCGCCGAGAGCGTCAGTTAAAAGAGAAAACTTCATCCCTTGGCTTTGATCCTGAGTGGATCGACCCCAGAAGCCCAAAGCAGAAAGCGATTGAAATAAAAGAAGCACTATTAGGAGCGCGATCATTTGAAGAACTTGACGGACAACTGGCCAGAGTTGGATTATGGCTGGAGAAAAAAGGACAGGGCGCAGTTATCACCGATGGCTATCTGTCTGTCAAACTGAGTACTATATCCCGAGAACTATCAACTGGCAACCTGGAAAATAAATTTAATCGGAAGCTATCCGATTATATCACCTACAGAGAACAAGGGGTTGACCTTGAGAGGGGAAGTCAAGAGGTTTCCCGCGCGTTGAAACTCACCTTTGAGATTGAGCTTGATCGATCAGAAATCATTACAAAAAATCAGCTGCGGGTGATTAACAATGAATTGTCTACCCTGCATACATCCCCACAAGTTGATAATATTGTTAAAGATATTCAGAAAGCATTCAAAAATGGATTTGAAGAAGGAGAGCATTGTTATACCGTGTTCATGAGATACTCAAAAAGAGTTGGTTTAGAACGTGCATATCAACATATTGCAACATCTCCTCAAAGTTTTGGGGAAATTAAGGACAACACACACTTTCATATGCTCGTAAATAACCTTCGATCGTTTCGGGAAGTAAACGATCTGGCCAATCACCACATTGGTGAATTGTTAGCCAGTGATCGGAAACAACGGCTTATAAGGAAAAAAACCCACTACCAAAATGCGTACGCGAATATAGTTAATCAAAGCGCGACGTTAAATAAACAAACTGACCGGCTTACGGGTCTCCTTCTTTCTGAATCTGAAGCCGGGCGAGATGTTCTGCATGCAAAAAACAAAACAGCACAAGGGGTAAAAGCTGTCCGAAATGTGATTGGTTTTCATAAGGCGTTTCGTGAACATGCAACAACTGGTGGTACAACACTCTCCAAACAGATCGCCCAAACGATTGGAGGGCCGAAAACGAGGATCGCAATGAAGGTGCTGGAGTCATCATCTATGATGATGCTTCAGGCAACCAAGAATATTGAAAGATCTCGATAACAACCATGAGTAAAAAAACTACGTTCTTTGTTTCCAAAAACAAGATAAATGTTTCCGGTAGAATAGATCCGATACTATTCAAATACATTGATGCAATCTGCAGTGTAGAAGGGTTAAAAAAGGTTGATGTATTTGAAGAGGCTCTTTGGGATTACGTGGAAAAAAAGGGTTTTCCGCGTGACAAGGAATCCGATAAACGTATTGAAATCACACGTCTCATTCCGGGGAAATATGCTGGTGCACTATAAGTGTAAATGATTGGAGTTTATAATATAATTTGATCATATTATAGAGTGATCCTTAACGAAGCACTGCGGAAGCGCACCTTCACCCTGGGTCACCAGGCGGGGAAGATGTATTGTCTTTACCACCGAAAGGCCGGAAATCCACCGGCCTTTACTATTTAAAATAAGTAACGGCTTATCTTTTCTGTGTGATAAATCACTCCGCAAAAAACTATTACTGTGTACAAGTGAATACAACACACCCAATCTGGAACAAACTCGAGAAGAATAACAAGAAAATTGTTTGTACCAATATTTGTACCAAAAATAAAAAAGCCTTGTAAATCAAAGACTTACAAGGCTTCTTGTGCCCTGGACTGGAGTCGAACCAGCACGACCATTAGGTCACACGCCCCTCAAGCGTGCGCGTCTACCAATTCCGCCACCGGGGCAGGTTTCAATAAATCAATCATTACCTATTGAGCCTGTAAAGATATGGGTTTTCTGTTTTAAATGGAAAACCCGATTTCTTAAATTTTTTCCTTTTTTCACTATCCCGTGAATTGGATTTTCGTAGTTTCTGTTTAGCAGACAGAGAACAATTAAACCATTATCTGAAATTCAACAGAAGCCAGACATGACCAACCAGGATGTAGCCGAAAAACTTCGTGAAGTGTATAGCCTGATGCAGCTGGCAGGTGAAAACCGATTCCGCGCCATTGCGTTCGACCGCGCCGCACAAACCATCGAAGGGCTCAACGAGGAGATCACCAAACATATTGAAGAGGGAACGCTTATGGATATTAAGGGAATCGGAAAGTCGATTGCGGAAGATATCAAAGCGTTCCGGGAAACAGGAACCATGCCGGTGCTGGAATCTCTTAAAGAGCGTGTACCGAAGGGATTGATTGAGTGGCTGAACATTTCAGGCCTCGGGCCAAAAAATATTGCCAAAATCCATAAAGAACTGGGTATCACCGAAATTACTGAATTGAAGGAAGCGTGCCAGAGCGGTGCTGTAGCCGAACTTCCGGGACTTGGGCAAAAATCAGCGGATAAAATCATCAAATCTATTGAATACCTTGAGAAATTTGGTGAACGTGCACGGCTGGACCAGGCTCTGGAAATCGCCGAGCCCATTTTTGATTTTGTGCAAAACCTTGACGGCGTTCTGCAATGCGACATTGCCGGTTCACTTCGGCGTTCACGCGAAACCATCGGGGATGTCGACATCATCGTGGCAGCCAAAAAAGACAATGCTGATGCCATTTTTGATGCTTTTACCGGTCATGAACTTGTGGTTGAAATTCTGGGTCGGGGCGATACCAAAAGCTCCGTTCGAACAGAAAACGGCCGACAGGTTGACCTTCGCATTGTGAGTGAGAAAGAGTATCCCGCCGCGTTGATGTATTTCACCGGCAGCAAAGAGCACAATATTGTGATGCGTCAACGTGCCCGTGAACGTGGCATGGCGCTCAACGAATATGGGCTTTTCAAACTGAGTGATGAAAAAGAGACCGATTTTGACCGGCCGGTGGAGGCATCGTCCGAAATGGAGATCTACAAAAAACTGGATCTGAACTTCGTTCCGCCTGAGCACCGTGAAGACCGGGGCGAATTTGAGTTTTATGCCGAACAAGAGAAGATGGAACTGGTGAGTGATGAGGACATTCGCGGAGTGATCCACGCACACAGCACATACAGTGATGGAAAATACTCCATCAAACAGATGACTGAAGCATGCATGGAACGTGGTTTTGAATACCTCGGCATTACAGATCACTCAAAAACAGCAGCCTATGCTGGTGGGCTCACCATCGATGATGTAAAGCGGCAGTGGGATGAGATTGATGAGCTGAATGATGTGTTCGCTTCAGATGGAAAAAACTTCAAGATTTTCAAAGGGATCGAATCCGACATTTTAAACGATGGCTCACTCGATTACCCCGATGAGATTCTCGAAGGGTTTGATTTTGTAATTGCCAGCGTTCACAGCGGTCTCGAAATGCCACAAGAAAAGATGATGGATCGGTTTAAAAAAGCGATTGAAAATCCCTATACCACCATGTTGGGCCACCCCACCGGGCGGTTGCTTCTGAAGCGTGATGGCAGCAAGATCGATCTGAATCAAATGATTGAATGGGCAGTTGAGCGCGGAGTTGCCATCGAAATAAATGCCAGCCCCTGGCGGCTCGACCTCGACTGGCGGTACGGAAATAAGGCAAAAGAGACCGGCCTGCTCACTTCCATCAACCCCGATGCCCACAGCACCGATGGCATCGACGACATTCGCTATGGCGTAATGATTGCCCGCAAGGCAAAATTTGAGCCGGCGAGGGTGCTGAACACAAAAAGTGCTGAGGAGTTTTTAAACTGGTGTAAGGGTAGTCGTGAGATTTGAGTCTTGAGAATTTCGATCTAAAACCAGTTTTTTAAAACATAACCTTAGCGCTCCTTTGCGTCCATTGCGGTTATTAACTTCGGTATCTCATTCAATCTGGAAGTATCGAAGTTGATTGATGAATTTAGATCAATCTCCTCTAATTATTCCGCGAACATAGCAAAGTTCAGATGGTTAAACCGCCAAGAAACGCAAAGGGAAATTGCACAGAAACTGACTGTGAGAATTAATATCCCTTCTTTCTGTCAACTTCGTAGAGAAGAGGCATCCCGGAAAGTAATCTTTTGTAATTCTCTACAAGCAACTCGGCAATTTCATCAGGATCTGTGAGTGAAGCTATGTGCGGGGTGATGGTAATCTTTTCACGTCCCCAAAATGGATGCGAACCCGGCAACGGTTCTTCACTGAAAACATCCAGAGAGGCATGGCTTATGATCCCCGTATCCAATGCATAAATTAAATCCTCATCCACCAGGTGAGCTCCCCTTGCCGCATTTATCACATAAGCCGGTTGCTTCAGCTTTTTAAACAGAGCAAGATCCAGTATGCCATCGGTTTTTTCTGTGAGTGGCAACAGACAAACCACAATATTTGTAGCTGCAAGGAAATCATCCAACTCCTCACCTGAGAACGTATTCACTCCATCCTTCTCTTTTTTTGTTGCAGCCCAGCCATTCACACTGAAACCATTCTCAATCAGCCGGCCGGCCACGCTGCTGCCAAGCGCTCCAAGCCCCAAAACACCTACCGTTATATCCCGTTTTTGCAATGGCTGATGCGTTTTCCACTCCCCTCTTTTCTGCTGCTGATAGTAGATTTCCGTATTTCTGATAATATTCAGAACAGAAGTGAGCACATAATCACACATCTGACCGGACAGGGACGGCCCAACAAGCCTTGTAAACGTTATGCCTGATGGAATTGAATCGTCACTCATCAGATGATCCACGCCTGCACCCATAGATGAGATTACCCTTAGGTTCGGGAATTTATCGAACAGATGTTTGGGATGGTTCCAGGCCACAGCAAACTGAATGCGCTCAGGTTTCTCTACCGTAGGCCACACTTCGATATCGATGTTTGGATCGATTTTGTGGATGGCCTCTACAAACGGTTTTGTATTCCTGTTTGGACTGACGAGTAATAGGGACATGACTGCTTGGTTTTTATTTTCTTAAATATATCAAACTCAAAGGTGACGATTGAAAATCTTTATCCGCCATTTTTCACGGGGGATTTGTAGTTTCTACCGTCATACTTAACCAAAGCTATCCGGATATGATTATTTACAGCCACTTGAAAAAATTCTCATTCATTCTTTTCTCTCTCATTTTCATCGCAGGATTTCAAATGATCCATGCACAGGAAACCTTCACGTTCGAAGATGTGATGAAGTTTGAAGACATCAAAACACCAGCGATTTCAGCAAATGGTGAATGGGTAGTATTTGGTGTTTGGCCCGAGCTTGGTGATGGTGAAGTACGCATAAAATCGGTAAATGGTTCGCTACAATTCACCATTGAGCGAGGCGAAAGTCCTCAGATTTCATCCGATGGAAAGTGGGCCGGTGCTATCGTAAAGCCCCCATTTATTGAGGCAGAAAATGCCGGAAGAGACGCTCCGAAAAACGAGCTAAAACTATTAAACACCTCAACCGGAGAAACACGGGAGTTTGAAAATGTGCGACAATTCTCATTTTCGAATGACGGACGCTGGGCAATCATCCATCACCATCAAACCGAAGATGTTGAGGATGGCGACTTCAAAAATCCACATATCGGCACGCCTGTTCGGCTGGTTCAGCTTGAAACCGATACCGATCTGTTTCTGCCCTTTGTGAATGCATCCGCTATGGATAGCACTTCAGCCTATTTCGCCTACGCAACCGTGGATACTGCCTCAACCGAAAATGGCTTTTTTGCGATAGATTTAGGATCTGAAAGCCCCAATCCGCAAAAAATTCTGGGCAATGAGAACGCCTACTTTACAAATTTGACGTGGGATCACAGCCGATCGCGTATCGCATTTACGGAAGCCCTGCTCGACACCGCCCAAAACTATTTCCCATCCGATGCATCCATCAAAACATGGGCTGCTTTTGAAGGCGAACCGGAAACCCTGCTCACGCCCGATGATGCCGAGACCGGATACCGATTGAGATCAACGAACAGTCTCACCTGGACGTACGACGGCACCCGGCTATTCTACGGAGTGAAACAAGCCTCCATGGTTGAGCTTGATGAAACAGAAGCTCGTGAAGATTCCGTTACAACAGAGAATTTGTACAATGTTGACCGAATTCTGGCCGGTGTTGAAGGAAAAGTTTGGCACTGGGATGATCCCATGGTAAAAACACATGAAAAGCAGACCTGGAACAGCCGCAAGAATCATCTCTATATGGCGGTTTACCATCTTGATGAGAAACGTTCAGTGCAACTTGCCACCACAGAGATGCCTAATGTATCGATAGATCATCACTCCGGAAAGCTGCTCGGTTCATCCGATCTCCCCTATTTAAAACTGATAACCTGGGATGGCCGCTATTCAGATTTTTATCTGGTGGATCAAAGCAGCGGTGAAGCTGAACAGTTTATCGAAAAACAGCGATTTGGTGCAACGGTTTCACCAAATGGCAAGTTTGCAGCCTGGTTTAGCGGAACCGACTGGATGCTTAAATCCACAGAAACCGGAGAGGTTCGAAATCTCACTGAGACGATTGGTGTTCCCTTTGCGGATGAAGATAATGATCGCCCCATGCCCTCAGGATCGTACGGCATTGCCGGCTGGACAGATGGCGACACATCCGTTCTGATCTATGACAAATACGATATCTGGCAGTTTGATACATCAACCGGAGATTATCTATCCATAACCGATGGCACCGGCCGTGATGAGATGCGCATTTTCAGAATCAGAGATTTAAACCCCGACAACAATACATTTGAAAGCAACGAACGCCTGCTGCTCACGATGTACCACGATTGGGACAAAAACTATGGATTTTATGAAGCCCGGGTTGGCCGGAGCGGTGTTAGCCGCACTCTGGAAGATGATAAACGATTCAACATTGTTGCCCTGGCATCTGATGATGATGCCATACTTTTTACGCAGGAAACCTATACCGAGTATCCAAATCTTTGGGTGGCATCTGATCGGCGCTTCAGAAATCCGGTACAGATATCGAACCTGCACGAAGATCTGACAGAGCGATTTGCCTGGGGGCATGCCGAACTGGTTGAGTGGCTCAATATGGATGGGCGAACCGTACAGGGGATTTTATACTATCCGGGTGATTATGAGCCCGGCAAACGTTATCCCGTTTTTATCTACTATTATGAGCGATTTTCGCAGCGATTGTATGAGTTTAATACCCCTGTAACCAACCACCGCCCCAATATTGCCCAATATACAAGCGATGGATATGCTGTTTTTCTGCCGGATATCTGGTTTGATGTACCCATACCGGGTTACTCTGCCACCAAAAACCTGGTTCCCGGGGTTCAAAAACTGGTTGAGATGGGCATCGCAGATCCCGACGCCATTGGGCTGCACGGACACTCCTGGAGCGGTTATTTAACAGCACAGGTGGTAACCCAAACCGATATTTTTGCCGCAGCTATTGCCGGTGCACCTGTTGGAAATATGACGAGTGCCTACAGCGGAATTCGCTGGGGAACCGGTCTCGCCAGGCAGTTTCAGTATGAGCAGGCACAGAGCCGGCTTGGAGTAAGCATGTGGGAAAACCTTTCACCGTACATCGAAAATTCGCCCGTATTTTATGCCGATCGAATCAATACTCCCCTGATGATTCAGCATGGTGATGCGGATGAGGCTGTTCCGTGGTACCAGTCAATTGAACTCTATCTTGCACTCAGGCGACTGGGTAAAGAGTCGGTATTTCTGCACTACTACGATGAACCGCATCACCTGCGCAATCTTGCAAATCGTCTCGATTACGCCATCAAAATGAAGGAGTATATGGATCACTACCTGAAAGGTACACCGGCCCCGGCGTGGATATCAGACGGAGTTCCTTATTTGGGTGAATAATCAGCAGAGTAATGATTAATGACCCGAAAAAGTTACCGTTTTATACTCATGATGAATTCGCGACTTTGAGGTACACGGGTCACCACATCGTCTGTTTCATCTTCGATGTACATATATTCGATGGCAGAATGTTGAGCTGCACGTAAAAAAGCTTCAAAATCGATCTGTCCGGTACCAAGAGGTACATCATATTCACGTGGAGCACTGCCCGAAAAATTGTGCTCTGCTCCGTGAGCAAGATCTTTAAGATGAACCAATCGGAAACGATTGGGGTATTTCTCGAGCAGCTCTGTTGGATTATGCCCGGGATGGGCTACCCAAAATGTGTCCATTTCATAATGAACATAATCCGGATTGGTATTATTCATCATATAATCAAACAGGGTACCATCCTCATATGGCCGAAATTCGTACCCGTGATTGTGATAGGCAAAGAAAAGTCCATACTCCTTTAATTGTTTGCCGGCCTCATTAAAATCCCTCACAGCACGACGAGTATCTTCAATATCAAATGGAGCTTCATGAGGTATCCATGCTACACGCACATATTTTGCACCGAGTGTGCGAGCTGCTCTTGCTACCTGTTCTGTATCATTCATAAGTGCATCGTATCCAACTCCATAGGATGTGCAGATGAGTTGCCTTTCATCGAGCATAAGCTTCATCTCTTCGGGGCTGTACCCGAACAAGTTAGAAAATTCAATATTTCTGAACCCCATATCTTTGATCATATCCAGCGTTCCCGGCACATCCTCCTCAAATTGATGCCTGAATGTATAGGAAACTACTCCGGGATCGGGCAGGAGCGATTCTCCCTCTTCCACCTGGGCTGAAGTATGAATCGGGAGCAGACTAATGAAAAAAAGAAGAACTGCCAGGGAATAGATTATTCTCACGATCATATGTCAGGGTTTTTAAGATTTAAAATCAGGTTATTCACTAAAAAAAGTACATAATTATCACTGAAGAGTTTTAAGAATTTAAGTGAATCAAAATTTTCGAGTGCATTGAAAAGAAGGATTGTTATTTTGATGGAAGTTAACCCATCAGATAAACCCTGATTATTATGATTTGGAACGTATACCTCTCCGGCGAAATCCATTCAGACTGGAGAAATGAAATCAAAGAGAAAATTGAAAATGAGAATCTGCCGATAGAGCTTTCGGCTCCCGTAACCGATCACGCCGCCAGTGATGATGCAGGTGCTGGCATCCCGGGAGATGAGAAAGATGATTTCTGGAAAGATCATAAAGGGGCTAAAGTGAACGCGATCCGAACCCGAACTCTCATCGAGCAGGCCGATATTGTTGTAGTAAAATTTGGCGAAAAATACCGCCAATGGAATGCGGCATTTGATGCTGGTTATGCCGCAGCACTCGGCAAAAAACTGATTGTTATGCATCCCGAAGAGTTCACACACGCACTAAAAGAAGTGGACGCAGCTGCACTTGCCGTAACACGAACTTCAGATCAGGTAGTGCAGATTTTAAAATATGTAACCGTGAAAGAGTAGTGGAATAATCTACCAGTACATCAGTTTCATGCAGAACACACTGCCGCCGCTCTTCATAAACTCATAGGTACTGAATTCGTGCACGGAGAAACCGGCATCACGCAGTTTTTTATTCACATCGGTACTGCCCTGCTGAATAAATACATTTTTACCATCAGGGCAGGTGGCATTTACAGCAAAGAGTTTTTCAGCTTCGTATTTGCTGGCCAAAATCACTTTTTCGAATAGCTTGTTTATCATTTCGATTCCTGCCTCAGTAAAGGCATCTTCGTAGATCAGCACACTTTTTTCGTTGAGCATACACATGCATGTATCCAGATGATAAAATTTTTCATCAACCAGCTCAAGTGCAATCACAGGCGTATTGAGCGCTTTCGAAACCTGATCGTATGCATCGAGTGATGTTCGGAACCCATAACCACCCCATAGAAGTCTCCGTTTGAAGTGCCAAAGCGCATCACCCATCCCCTCTAAATTCCCGATTTTGGATTCATCGAGCTGAATTATTTCATACCCTTTCTTTCTGTACCATGCCTCAATAACCTCTACCTCTCCCCTTCGCTGCGGTGCGCGCATACTGCTCATAATCACTTTTTTATTGCCGTTTTCATCAATAAACGGCAGGCTTTGGTTAGCACAAAACACCAGATCGGGTAAGCCCTTCACACCATCTAATATTTCCACGTCAAAACCAAGCTCTTCATACCCATCAACAAGATGTTCCCACTCATTGGCAGCCTGCATTTTATCCACACCGCCAACATTATCCTTCATGTGCGGATTTATCACATACTCCACATCAAACCAGGTAGGCTTCACTTTCAGCACTTTTGATGGCGCCGGCATGGCGGGGAGATCAGATATTTTGAAATCAATTTGCTCTGCAGATGTCAGTACTTTATTCATGATTGGTAGATTTTTAGAAGTGTTCCACTCGGTTCTCAGGCCTTATGGTTTCACAGATCGGAATTTGAGATAGAAAATTAAAATAGCAATGTTGTAACAAATATATACGTTCAATTTTTACTTGGTAGCCAACAAGGAAACTCTTAGGTTTTGTTATGATTTTAGACCCGAATCTGCTTACACAGCTTGCCCCACTCGATTTGAAAGCCCGTACCATTGTGGAGGGATTTATCTCCGGCCTTCACCGAAGTCCGTTTCATGGATTCAGTGTTGAGTTTGCCGAGCACCGGCCATACAATCAGGGCGATGATTTTAAACACATCGACTGGAAAGTGTATGGGAAAACCGAGCGTTTTTATGTGAAACAGTTTGAAGCAGAAACAAACCTCCGTGCTCATATTGTGCTGGATGTAAGCAGTTCGATGTATTTCAAACATTTTGCTGAGTGGAGCAAACTGAAGTATGCCATTCACTACGCAGCCTCCCTTATCTACATGATGCACCGACAGCGAGATGCCTGCGGACTTGTTCTGTTTGATGAAGAGATCCGCACGGTTTACCCGCCAAAATCATCGTACAGCCATGTGAGAATGCTGTACCGCGAACTGGAAGAACAGCTCGAAGATGAAACCAAAAAAGCGACATTGAAGCGCGGTTCTGCTTCGGCCAATGCACTGCATAAACTGGCTGAAAGTCTCAAACGACGCAGCCTTATCGTGATCATTACCGATCTTTTTGAAAATGTAGACAACCATGATGCATTGATCTCATCACTCAGGCATCTTCGCCATCAAAAACACGAGGTACTGCTGTTCAACATCCTGGAGCATAAAAGTGAACGGGAGCTCGATTTCCCCGATGGAAAATTTCTTTTTGAAGATATGGAAACCGGCTCCGAACTTGAAGTGATACCCGCACAGGTAAAAGATGACTACAAGAAAAAAGTGAGCGAATTAACCCACAAATTTAAAATCGCCTGCAGCGAATCCGGCATTGATTTTGAAGAAATCGACACACAAAGCCCGTTTGATCTCGCACTCCTTGCTTATCTGAACAAACGAAAACGATTAGTTTGAATTTTTGCTAATCAATCAAAAATCAAAGTCTCATCAGGTAACTTTGGTGCGTTTCAAAATTTTATTGAGTAATCTGGGTGACAATCTCTTCACGTAAACCGAAAGAATTTCGTAACCGCCTATATACACCTCTTCTTTCAGCTTGGCGAGTTTCGGCATCAGTTTTCGGGCAAACTCTTCAGCGCTCATAGCTGTTTTTTGCGCATCATCCATTTTGTTGTAGGTATCGCCATCTGCTGTAAGGGCGTTCACTGTTACATTGGTCTTTACAAAACCGGGGCAAACCAGGGTAACATGCACATCGTGTTCATACATCTCCTGGCGAAGGCAATCGAACCAGCCGTGCAGGGAATGTTTCGATGCAGCATAAGCCGAACGGTGTTTGGTTCCAAGTTTCCCCATTACACTTGAAATCACCACAATATGGCCGAATTTCTGCTCAATCATACCCGGCAGCACTGCTTTGGTAAGGGCTACCGTACCGAAAAAGTTTACCTCCATCACTTGTCGAATGGTCTCCATGGAAGATTCAACAGCATAGGCACGCTGGCTTATACCACCGTTATTAATAAGCATATCGACACTGCCAAACAGGTTTCGGGCCTCTTCAGCTTTTTCCTCAATAGAATTCGCATCGGCAAGATCAAGAGGCAGAATTTTTACTCTCTCTTCAGCATCAATACAAGCTTCTTTTACCCGTTCGAGCTCATTTTCACGGCGGGATGAGAGAATGATTAACGCCCCTCTTTTGTTGAACTCATAAGCAAGAGCTTCGCCAATACCAGACGAAGCACCTGTAATCCAGACTACTTTTTTTTGGATATTCATCAAAGAAAATTTTACCTGTTTCCGTTACGAAATCGTTTTACATTCAGAATGATGCTATAATCTACAGATGGTAAAAAATTTGGGCATCAATTCATTATTTTAGATGAAATTTATTGAATCCAACTGTTTAAAACAGAAAGTCTCCTTTTTATGATTCTCAAACATACCGTACTGCTGGTTGAAGACGAAGTTGAACCCGCAGAGATGCTCGCCAATTTTCTTGAAATGAATGGATTTAATGTGCTGCTTGTGCACGACGGGAAAAAGGCGCTGGAGGTGATCGAAAGTCGTGCCGGTGATATACACCTGGCCGTGCTCGATATCATGGTGCCACATGTGGATGGCAAGGAGATTTGCAGAGTTATCCGTAAACACCCCGTTCTGAAGGATATTCCCGTGATATTTCTCACAGCCAAAGATAAAGAGATGGATGAAATTGAAGGGCTTGAGCTTGGTGCGGATGATTACATATCCAAACCTGCCAGCCTGAAGCTTGTAAAGGCTCATATTGAATCACTGCTACGCAGACAACAGCCGCAAAACAGCAAATGGATTCAGCATAATGATCTCCTTCTCGATATCAATGGAAAAGATCTCTACTTCAAAGAGACGAGAATCGATCTTACATCCACCGAGTACGCACTGATAGAGCTGTTTTTCCAGAACCCAAAACGTGTTTACAGCCGCCAGGAAATTTTGGAACACATTGGCGGGGATGATAAGTTTGTGTTTGATCGTACTGTGGATGTTCACATCAAAAATTTACGGCTGAAACTGGGCGAAGCATCTGATATGATTAAAACCTACCGCGGAATTGGATACGGTATGAACCGTGACCTCCTGCCGGCATGAGTATACGTGCAAAACTGGCCTGGACATTCATTCTATTGTTGATTTTCGGAATCACAGCTATCAGCAGTTACTCCATTTTATTTATCCGGAATTACCTGCTCAGCGAGGGTGAACAGCAAATCATCAACGATACAGAGTGGCTCGCCATTACCATTCAAAATCTTCGGGTTGATGAGGATTTTGAAACCAATCTCAACGAAGCTGCACGAACTTCCGGTTACCGGCTTGCTATTTACGATGAAAACGGAATTCTTTTTGCCGATGTGCCGTACTACCGGGAGCTGCAGGCCGATGAAACGATCGATACGAACATTGCATCACTTATTCGAAATACGGAAGGATCGCTTTTATTAAGCGATGCTTCCAGCGAACGGCTCACCAGTTATGTAGGTTTGGAAACCATTCATAACCCTGCTAAATATCTGCAGGTTAGCATATCGAAAGGGCAAATTTACGAACCCATTAAAACCATTCGGTGGATTATTTACACGGGAATGTTAATCTCAATCGGGCTTGTTTTAATTGTGAGCATTACATTTTCACGATATATCTCCAAACCAATACTTCAGCTCGAAGCAGCAGCAAGAGATATTGCCGGTGGTAATACAAGCAAAAGTCTGAATCTGGATCGTAAGGATGAGTTTGGCACCCTCGCAGAATCTCTGAACCGCATGGCTGAAAAACTACGCTCAGACAACCTGGAGTTAAAAAAGCTCTATCAAAAACAGGCACAGTTCTTTGCTGATATTACCCACGAAATACGTAACCCGCTGCATACCATTGCCGGCTCTATTGAAATGCTCCAGTTAGGCCAGCTCGATGAGAAGCAGCAAAAAAAATATCTGCTTACTGCAGAACGCCAGACACATCGTATAAACCGCCTTTTTAAAGATTTGGTTACTCTTCAGCGATACGACTCGGATGGACAGTTTATTCAGAAAAAACGGTTTAATATCAACCAGGCTATTCAGATGATTGCTGAATTGTATGATTCAGAGGCTTCGGAAAAAGGACTCAAACTGCAGGCATCCAACCGATCGTTTACCGTGGAAGCAGACCCCGATAAAATTGAGCAGGTTCTGGAAAATCTCATTTCAAATGCAATAAAGTTCACCAACAGTGGTACCATCAGTATGAATGCCCGCGAAGATAATGGGCAGGTTATCGTAGAGGTTCTGGATACAGGTATCGGGATATCTGAGGAACATCTTGAGCGTCTTTTTGACCGTTTTTACCGAACAGATAAAGCCCGTTCGCGAGATAAAGGCGGTACCGGCCTGGGTCTCTCGGTGGTTAAAAGTATCCTGGATGCCCACAACTCCGACATTCATGTTGAGAGTACACCCGGCGAAGGTTCAAGGTTCTGGTTTACACTACCCAATTTCAGCTGAGTTGGACGGAACTTTTTGATACTATTGGCGACCCGAAAGTATAATTGATACTTAATCAGGTATGGGATATTCCACTTATGCCCATCTACAGTACCCCGATTAAAATACCCCTCGGTTTAATAATTTAGACAAAATCTAAGTTGTTTCACTTCACGTTTCCTTCATATAAAAATGGTTGTTTACAGTGCTCTAAAACCCATTTCGTGTGGCTAAATAATTTTTTATGAAAATAGGTGTAGTTTTAATGAATCTTGGTGGGCCAACCCACGAAGATAACGTGAGAATTTTTTTGAAAAACCTCTTCAGTGATGAGGATATCATCAAACTCGGAGGCGGTTCTTTTCAGAAGCTTTTTGCCAATGTTATTTCAAAATTCAGGGCACCAAATGTAGCTGAAGATTACAAAGAGATTAACGGCTGCCCTAAGGGCTGTACCGGCAATAAACATTGCTTCAACCGCCAAAATAAAGTGATTTCAACCTGTTGTTCGCCCATTAACGGATTGACCGAAGCGCAGCGTCGCGGCCTTGAAAAATATTTTAAAGAGATTCTCCCGGAGCACGAAGTAAGTGTTTATACCTGCATGCGTTACTGGCTGCCATTTGCTGACCAGGTAATGGATGATATGGTTGAAGATGGCATTACCCACGCTGTCTTGATGCCACTTTACCCGCAATTTTCATGGACAACAACCGGCAGCAGTTTCCGTGACTGGGAAACAGTTTTGAAAACCAAATTCCCCGAAGGCAAGAAGCCGTGGAAGGAGTTCCATGTGAAGAATTACTATCTTAATGAGAGCTACTTAAAATCGATCAATTCGCGTATTGATGAAGCCCTTGAGGAGATGGATGAGGATACCCGACGCAAAACACACTTTATTTTCAGTGCGCACGGCACACCTCTGCTCGAAGTTCGAAGCGGCGACCCCTACACCGTTGAAATCAAAGAGACGATGGAAGCTGTAATGGCCCGCAGAGAAGAAAAGAACCCTTACTGGCTCAGCTTTCAATCCAGGGTGGGCCCGCAAAAATGGACACAGCCCAATACCGAAGAGTTGGTAGAACGGCATCTGGAGTATGGAATAAAGAACTTTTTGATGGTACCGATTGCATTCGTAACCGATCATATTGAAACCCTGTATGAACTGGGTGTGGAATTGGTTGAGGATATGGAAGAAGAGGGATTTGAATTTGAGAATTACAAGGTGATGAATGGCCTGAACGATCATCCGGACTATATCAAAGCTCTTGCAGAGGAGACACTTAACTGCCTGAGACATGAAATACCGGACGGTGCCGTTCAATGGGAACAGAAAAAATCAAAAAAAGCAGTGACTGCATAGAGGATGGTTCATCCAACAATTCAGGATTTTACAATAATAGGCATTAACCACTGGGATGCCCCGGTTGAAATACGTGAACGATTCAGCCTCGATACCCCCAGGAAAATAAAAATGCTCGATGGCGCCCGCAGGGAAGGGATCGACAGTATGTTCATCGTTTCTACCTGTAACCGTACAGAAGTATTTGCTCACAAAGCAACTGCCAGTGAATTGATACGTCTGCTCACCACCTACAGCAATGGCAGCCTCGACGATTTTCACGAATACGGTTTCGAGCTGGAAGGCCAGAGGGCAGTGAGCCATCTTTTTAAAGTAGCAACCGGCCTGGACTCACAAATTCTGGGAGATCTTCAGATTGTTAAACAGGTAAAAGAAGGGTACGAGCTGTCCACAGAAAAGAGAATGGTTTCCGGAGAGCTGCACCGGCTTATTCAGCATGTATTCAGAGCTCACAAACGCTCACGAAATGAAACATCGCTTGGACAGGGAGCTGCTACTGTGGCATATGCTGCCGTAAAATTTGCCCTCAGTACATTTGAGAATCTCATCAACAAGAATATTCTGCTTGTAGGAACCGGAAAAATCGGTAAGGTCACCTGTAAAAACCTTGTGAACCTGGGTGCAAGCAAGCTCACATTAATTAACCGGACTCGCGATCGGGCTGAATTTGTAGCCGATAAATTCAACCTTGAAGTTGCCGATATGGAAAATCTGCCTGAGCAGATAGCTGATGCAGACCTGGTAATCGTGGCAACAGGAGCAAACGAACCGGTAATTCGACCGGAACATATGCAGGTTTCCATGGAGCGGCCAAAATTTAAAGTTATGCTCGATCTCTCTGTACCGAGAAACATCGATCCGAAAGTGGCCGCACTCGATTTTGTAGACGTAGCCAACATGGACATGCTGGGTGATGTGACCGATGAAGCCTACAAAAAGAGAGAAGAAGAAGTGCCGCTCGTGAAAAAGATTATTGACGACGAGTACAACAACTACATGTTATGGCTGAATGAACAGCGCGTTGTACCCACAATCAAAGCCCTCACTCAACGCTTTGAATCGATTCGGGAAGATGAGCTCAATTTCTTCAAAAACAAGATAGAAACAAACGATTTCGATAAAATTGACAACATGACCCGCCGGATTGTCAATAAAATTGCCGCTTACAGTATTGAACATTTGCGCGACCACCACGAATCAGATGAAGTTGCTGATTTGGTAGCAAAGATGTTTAAACTTGAAGCCACCAACGGGCATGATTGATTCAATTAAAATCGGGACGCGCGACAGCCAGCTCGCAACCTGGCAGGCAAAAACCGTTGCAGCAAAACTCCGGGGTCTTGGCCACGAAACTGACATTGTTTTCATAAAATCAGAAGGAGATCTCGATCTCACCACCCCCCTGCCCGAAATGGGAGGCAAAGGAGTTTTCACCAAAGCGCTTGATGATGCTCTTTTAGACGGCAGGATTGATATAGCCGTTCACTCATACAAAGATCTTCCCACAGAAAATCCGCTTCCTCTTGTAGTATCAGCTGTGCTGGAACGAGAAGATCCGCGTGATTCTCTCGTGGCTCCCGGCGGCACAGATTTTTTGAATGAAGAGACCATCTCAGCCGTGATTGCAACCAGCAGCAATCGGCGAAAAGCACAATGGCTGCACCGATATCCGAATCATCAGATTACCAACATTCGCGGAAATGTAAATACCCGTCTGCGAAAAGTTGATGAGAATAAGTGGAACGGAGCCATTTTTGCTGCTGCAGGGCTCAAAAGGATCAACCTTGATCATCATATCGCGCAATATCTCGACTGGATGGTACCCGCTCCTGCACAAGGTGCAATGGCTGTTATGGTGCGAGAGCAGGATGCAGAGATGATCTCCATCACAAAAAAACTAAACCACTCTGAAACAGAACTTTGTACTTCTATTGAACGAGAGTTATTGAATGAAATGGAGGCCGGTTGCAGCGCACCGGTTGGGGCATATGCTCATATTGATGGAAATGATGTTTCCCTCTATGCTGTTGCATTGAAGACAGATGGTTCTCTTCAATACGATATTGAGATCACAAAACCGATAAATGAAGCTCCAGGAATGGGCAGAGTTGCAGCCCGAAAACTTTTGGATCAGGGAGCCGACAAACTCGTAGAAGAGTTAAGAAAATAGCGCTGAACGAATCCCAAATTCAGTTAATATGGAAACACAATCAGCAAAAATTCTTGTAACCCGCGAACTTTCTGACGAACAGATAAAACAGGCAGAAGAGCTCGGGCTTCAGCTTACGATAGAACCAGCCATCGATATTGAGTTTCGGGATGACTGGTTCGCACTTGAAACAATTCTGAAGGCTATCGAAAAGCCTGTTTTTGCCTTTACCAGTCAAAACGGAGCAGAAGCTTTTAACAGGTTTAAAGCGTCCGGCACAGCATTTCCCGATGATATGCGTGTCTATGCCGTGGGAAAAAAAACAGCCGAGTCTCTAATAAGTTTCGGATTGAACCCGATTGTTGCTGAACAGCAGGATGGTGTGGGACTGGCAAAAAAAATTACGGATGATTTTCTTTCTGAGCCTGATCTGAAAAATGCAACCGTTTTGCACTTTTGCGGAGACAAGCGCAGAGATGAGTTCCGGCAATTTTTGGAACAATCAGAAATAAAAGTGCGGGATATGGTGGTGTATAAAACCATTCTTAAACCGATGAATCTGCCCGATTTCCAACCTGATGCCATTCTATTTTACAGCCCGAGTGCGGTGCAGGCATATAGAGAAAGTGGAGGTTTTGTTACAAAAAATCCATCCGAACTATTTGCTATTGGCAGCACCACTGCCGAAGAGTTAAGTATTGAATCCGGAAAACATGTGCACATTTCTCCCGAACCCGATACAGAAACTTTTCTGAAATTTGTGAAAGGTATTTTGGATGAAGCATGAACAAAATAACAAACCATCTAAATACTAAAAGGCTCTTTGAGAAGTGTCCCCGTTCGAAGGGGGAAAGTGAGCGGAGCGAACCGGGGGATGACAGAAATTTTTATTACAACAAATACCTCAAAGAATTAGCCCGACAACTTCGAAAAGTATCAACAAAATCTGAAATTCGACTTTGGACTGAACTCCTTAGGAGTAAAAAAACAGGTTATACATTTCTCAGACAGCGCCCTGTACTCAACTACATTGCTGATTTTATGTGTAAAGAACTCCAGTTAATCATTGAACTGGATGGATATTCCCACAATTTTGAACAGCAATGGAAAAAAGATTTGAAGCGGCAAAAAGAACTTGAATATAATGGCTTTAAGATCCTTAGATTTTCTGATGATGAAGTGATGAATGATTTACGAAATGTTGAAAGTGAAATCATGTTCTGGATAAAGAAGCTGGAGACTAAATACACCGACAACTCCGGATCTCCTTCAAAGGGGAATGATCAAAGATCCGAAAGAGCTTAACGAGTGACTGAACAAGGCTTTGTTTTGTATATTGATATTTACAGGATTCAAAGTCCTTAACATCATCCCCCTGAGCCTTCGGCTTTTTCCCCCTTCAAAGGGGGACTATTTATTGTAAAATCTCTATAAACCTACTAAATCAACATGGCCCATAATTTTCCTGAACTGAAAAATGATCTCTTCTTGCGTGCATTAAATGGTGATTCTGTGGAACGTCCGCCCGTTTGGATGATGCGACAGGCCGGACGCTACCTCCCGCAATATATGGTTCTTCGCAAGAAGTACACTTTTTTTGAGCGTGTGGAAACACCCGAACTGGCCTGTGAAATTACCATCCAGCCGATTGATGAACTGGAACCGGATGCTGCCATCATTTTTTCAGATATTCTCACAGTTCCGCAGGCACTTGGAATAGATGTTCAGATGATTCCCGGCAAGGGCCCGGTTATGGGTAATCCCATTAAAACTGAAGAAGACGCCTTTGCTATTCTTGCTGAAGATGTGGCTGAAAAGCTGAAACATGTGATGGATGCCATCACACTTACCCGGAAAGAGCTGAACGGCCGTGTTCCCCTCATCGGTTTTGCAGGTGCACCCTGGACACTCTTCTGCTATATGGTTCAGGGAGAAGGTTCCAAGAATTTTGATAAGGCAAAATCATTTCTTTATCAGCACCCCGATGCCTCTCGCCATGTTATGCGTGAACTTACGAGGGCTACCATTGATTACTTGAATGCACAGGTGGATGCCGGTGCCCAGGCGGTTCAAATATTTGATTCATGGTCAGGATTACTGAGCCCCGACGACTTTAATGAATGGGCGTTGCCAAATCTGATGGAGATCACAGCGGCTGTAAAAGGTGTACCAAAAATTCTCTTTGCAAAAGGATCCTGGTATGCGCTTGAGCGACTGGCCTATAAAAGCGGTGCATCAGCACTCGGATTAGACTGGACCATATCGCCGGAGTACGCACGAGAAAAAACAGGAAATCAAATCACGCTGCAGGGTAATTTCGATCCCACACATCTGCTGGCTCCGATTCCTGAAATTGTTAAGAAAACCAAACTGATGATCGACAGATTTGGCACTCAGAGATACATTGCCAATCTCGGCCACGGCATCCTGCCACATGTACCCGTTGATCACGCCCGCGCTTTTGTGGATACGGTGAAGGAATACAGGGCGTGAAACGGCAAACGTGAGACGTGAAACCGATTGTAGTAAACTATACTGTTAAGGCCATGCTTTTGCTTAATAATATAACCTATGTCTGAAATCAAACATCAATTCACTCAGTACATTCGCACTCTTCAAAATGAGATCTGCTCAGCACTTGAAAAGATCGACGGAATAGCAAAATTCCGGGAAGATGCGTGGCAGCGTGATGGCGGAGGCGGAGGGTTTACCAGGGTCATCGAAAAGGGGAATCTGTTCGAAAAAGGTGGCGTGAATATATCCACTGTACATGGTGAATTGCCCGATCCGATAAAGAAACATTTTAACGTCGATCAGGGCTGGTTTTGGGCCGGGGGATTATCCCTTGTCATACATCCTGAAAGCCCTATGGTGCCTACTGTACATGCCAACTTTCGCTATTTCGAGCTTTACGAAGATGAGCAGATGGATTCCCGCGTTGATGCCTGGTTTGGTGGCGGTGCAGATCTAACACCTTACTATCTGTGGGATGAGGACGCCATACTTTTTCACTCGGCACTTAAAACCGCCTGTGATAAACACGGCGATGATTTATATCCACAGTTTAAAAAACAGTGTGATGACTATTTTTTCAACAGCCACCGTGGTGAAGCTCGCGGAATCGGGGGGCTCTTTTTCGATTATCTCCGGCCGGATGAAGAGCGATCACTTGAACAGTGGCACGCTTTCACAAAAGATGCCGGAAATGCATTCTTTGAAGCGTATCTGCCCATTGTAAAACGGCGAATGGATGAACCGTACAATGAAAAGCAGAAATACTGGCAGGAAATCCGCCGCGGGCGATATGTTGAATTTAACCTAATCCATGATCGCGGCACTCTTTTTGGACTAAAAACGAATGGCCGAATTGAGTCCATTCTCATGAGCCTTCCTCCAACCGTTCGGTGGGATTATGATTTTCATCCGGAACCGGGTTCAAGGGAAGAAAAGCTGCTTGGTCTATTGAAAAGTCCGAGAGAGTGGGTTTGATCAACCGAAGTTCCAGAAAAAATTTGTATATGTATAAGCGGATTGAATTAATCCAAGGCTGGTTCAAGCGTCCGCTTGGACCCATTTCCACTTTTACAATTTAAGGCCTTTAAAGGCACAAGCGGACGCTTGCGCCAGTGCCAGCTACTTTTCCTTAAGTTCATCAATCGAAAGCCCCTGCATTACAGCATTGAAGTTCGAAAGGTCTTTCGGCAGAATAATTCGGTTTTCTTCTTTGCCTAAGCCGCTCAGTACAGTGAGATATTTCTCTTTCAGCTGAAGCTGCATCGCTTCCGTTCCGTTTGGCTGCGACAGGGCATCTGCAATCTGCTCGATCGAAATTGCTGTAGCTTCAGCAATAGCTTCAATTTCGTTCGCCCAGCCTTCCGCCTCATTGATTCTTCGCTGCATCTCTGCTTCAGAAATATTTACAATTTCGGCACGGCGACCCTGCGCATCATTCACGTTGGAATCTCTAACACCTTCCGATCGTGCAATAACCGCTCGTCGTTCCCGCTCGGCTGTCATCTGCCGCTCCATAGCATTTTGGACCGTTCTCGGAGTGTTGATATTTTTGATTTCGTATCGGTGAACTTTTATTCCCCAAAGACGCTCTACTTCACTGAGCACTGAAACCACTTCCTGGCTCATTTTTGCTCGCTCTTCAAACGTTTCATCCAGATCCATCTGTCCAATAACTGACCGCGTGGTTGTTTGAGCCAGCTGCACCGAAGCATACCGGTAATCGGTTACGCCATAGCTTGCATTCACAGGGTCCATCACACTCAGGTAGAGAACACCATCCACCTCTACCTTTACATTATCTTTTGTAAAACACTCCTGAGGTTCCACTTCGATGGTCTCTTCCCGCAGATCCTGCTTGTAAACTACCTTATCCACAAAAGGAATAAGTGCGTGGAAACCCGGTCCAAGTGTTTTATGATAGTTTCCCAGTCGCTCTACAATGTGTGCGTACTGATTGGGCACCAATCGAATAGCTTGCAAAAATTTAAACACCATATAGATCGCAAACAGTGCAAGTAAAATCTGGCTGACTGTATTTAAAAATTCCATTAGTTCGCCCCCTTAGATGTTGAAGTTTTTACGGTTTGTCTGCCTGTGGTGTGATCACTTACGGTTGCAACACCCTCAAAAAAGGTTTTGAGATTGGCAGTTTCAACAGGTAATACCGAAACATTGGTATTTTGGATAATTTTGCCAAACTGGTTGATGTACTGCTCTACAAGTTTTGTCTGAACAGCGAGAGATCCGCCCGGCTTTTCAATTGCCTGTGCAACTCTGCGAATTCCATTTGCAGTTGCTGTGGCCACCAATTCAATCTCTTTTGCGCGGCCTTTCGCTTCATTGATTCTGCGCTGCCGTTGTGCTTCTGATACCAGAACCTGGCTCTGCTGCTCACCTTTTGATTCATTGATACGCGCTTCCCGCTGACCTTCCGAACTGGTGATGTCGGCACGTTTCTGGCGCTCAGCCTCCATCTGCTTCTCCATGGTATCCACAATTTCGTTTGAGGGACGAATATTGCGAATCTCATACCTCAGCACTTTCACCCCCCATGGGTCGGCAGCTTTGTCGATCTCCTGCACAATATTTTCATTCATCTTTTCGCGCTCAGAAAATGTGTCATCAAGCGAAATCTTACCAATTTCACTCCGCATTGTGGTTTGGGCAAGATTAATCGCAGCGGCTTTGTAGTTCGAAATACCGTAACTCGCCTTATGCGAATCCATCACCTTCAGGTAGGCAATTCCATCCACTGTTACTTCAATATTATCTTTTGTAATACAGGTTTGGCTGGGAACATCAATTACCTGTTCCCGCATCTCCTGGTGATAGGCTGCCCGGTCAACAAATGGAATGAGAAAATGAAATCCCGGTTTCAGTGTTTTTTTGTACTTACCCAAGCGTTCCTGTATAACTTCTTCCCTCATTTCTACAATGATGAAAAGCCGGGTTAGGATGAAGTAGAGAAATACGATAAAAAGTAGTAGTCCTGTCCACATGGTCAGTTTTTATCCTTTTGTTTAGTTGATTGATCCATGGGTTCGTAGGCATCAATTGCCTCTACCACCCATGTAGTGTTTTCCCGATATCGGATGGCTACCTGACGGCCTGCAATAACGCGGCCTTTCATAGAGCGGGCATTCCAGGTAGCACCATCAAACCGAATGCGTCCGCTGTTATCATCTTCGTTCAGATCGCTCACAACCGTGGCAACCTGATCCATTGCTTCATAATCTTCATCTGCAATTTTGGTAAAGGTATCAGATTTGAAATATTTTTTGATGAATGGCCGTATGGCGATGGTTAGCCCAATGGATGTAAGCAGCCATGCTGTGATAGCCCATACAGGATCACCCAGCAGGCCGAGGAAACGCAAAATACCGATACTTACACCGCTAATGCCCAGGAAGAAAGCAACTCCACCGGGCAAAGCAAATTCAAGCAGCATGAGTATCAGGCCACCTGCTAAAAATATCCACGTTAGTGTTTCTCCATCCATCACATTGCAATCTGCTGTTTATTGTTGGGATAGATAGCAAATTACAGAGTAAAAATCTCTCTTAATTTTTGATTTTATCTGATTTTTTTGGATTACTCATAGCATACATCGTCATTTCGAGCAGAGCGGAACGAATGTGGAGCGGCGTCGAGAAGTCTTGATGAGTAGGCTTAAGCTAAGAGTTCTCGACAAGCTCGAACTGACGGGGTGGGAAAGGCTCGAACTGACGGGGTTGAGTAGAATCCGAATTCCTGCTTCAACCAATCCGTTTGAGCAGCCTGCCTAAAAATTTCTCACCATACATCTTGTTGATATGATCCATATCCGCAATTACCACAAGCTCTCTCTTACTTCTTGAAAATGCTACGTTCAGAAGGCGGGGCACACTCAGGCCGTTTTTATCTTCATCAAGCGGGCGAACGGAATAGTGCCGTATTCTGCCATGCTGCTGTTCACCGCTCATAACCGTATCAAAAATGATATAATCTTTTTCGCGCCCTTGGAACGTGTGAATCGTACCCACTTCCACATTTCGGATGCCTGCTTCATAAAGCCGGTTTCTTAAATCGTAAACCACACTTCTGAAGGGCACGATCACACCGACCTGTTCCATCAAAATACCGCGACCGGCCATATTCTTAAGCAGCCGCTCTATCACCTCCTGGTGCACACTGTTTACTGGCTTGAACCCTCTCTCTCCCTCTTTTTGGAGCAGATATGGTCCATATTTGGATGTATTGACCAGGTGAAATGCTCTATCGTTCAATGTTAAGGAACCCGTATCTTCAGTGGCTTTACCGGTCTTCAGGCGGCCTTCATAAAAAACCGTGCTGATAACATCTGCGAGGGATGATTCCAGCCGGTACTGCGTATCAAAAAAGGAGGTAAATCCGGGGTTTTCATCGTGCCAGGAGAAAAGGTCCTCACCCGTCTCTGCACCGGATACTGTGGTAAAAATATCTTTTTCCAGGAATTCACGAGCATCATGATCACTCGTTAGTGCGATTGGCGGCAGCTGCATGGGATCGCCCACTACAACCATATGCCACTTTGCATGAGCGGCCAAAACCATCAGATAAGGAAGATTTGCCATGGAGCTTTCATCCACAACTACAGCGTCGAAATCGAGATCATGAAACAGATCGGATGTACACACTTTGGCAAGTGTAGTGGCCACAAGCTGTTTTTTCCAGAGCTCTTTTCTCTCATTAACATGGCTCAGCTCCTCCAGGCGATCTTCCAGGATTTCCAATCCGCCCGCATCCTTAATTTTCTGATCGATCAGCTTCAGCTCCAGTTCCTGATTGTTTGTTGGCTGTTTTCCATTCTTCAATCGTTTTTCAACAGCTCTCAGTGCTTTTTCGCGCCGGCTCAGCAGATCAACCCATTCGCCTGCCTCCTCTTTCTGTTTGGTTATGGCTGATTCAATCTGGGCATCAAACAGGTGGTTTTCCAGCAGATCACTCTTCAGGGCGGCATCACCAAACCGGCTGATTTTATCCGGGCTGATGTTCACTCCTATCACGTTCATTGCATGCAGAGAGCTGAGCAGCCCAACATCAACCGCGCGATTGGTGTTTGATGCAAACAGCACCTTTTTCCCATTATTCAGGTAGTTGGCTATGATGTACCCCAATGTATCGGTTTTCCCCGTACCGGGCGGACCCCACACAAAGAGTGTCCGGCGAACCATCGCTTTTTCAATAGCATCACGCTGAGCTTCATTGCGCGAACCATCTTCTTTGATGCTCTCATCAAACGGTATTGCCGCATCTGATGGCTTAAAAAGACGCTCCAGTCTCTGCTCAACTCCATCATCCAGATCCTGAAGTTTCATGATTTCTGAAAGTGTGCGCTTCAGCACGAAATCATTTTCCCACTCCAGATGTATCGCTGAAATAGTGGATTCCAAATCTTCCGGGAATCGTAACACTACTTCATTCTCTTCGAAAGAGACGGGGTGAATAGTGTATGATTTCTCCCCGAACGTAGCTTTTATCTCCTCCGCAAAACGTATAGAGGGCTGATGACAATCAAATTTGTAGTCATAAGAATCTGCCGGAGCCGTTTTCGTTTTTATACCATTAAAGAGTATTTCTGTGGATGGTTTTTCCCGAACCGTTTCTATTTCCGATTCGAGCGCAACGGCTGCCTGATGAAGTAGTTTTTTTATGGATTTCATATCGGCTTAAGGTAAAAGTGAAAAGTGAAAAGTGAAAAGTGAATTTACTTTATCGAACTACGATTTATGTTCACTCATATGAATCTGATGTATAAGGCACAAACAGGGTGTTTTAGCCAGTTTGTTTCATGTCTCACTTTTGCCGTTTGCCTTTTCACTTCTGCCTACTGATCCCACAGCTCCGAGCGAATCATATCAGCACTTTTCTCTGAAATAATGTACTCCAGCTTGATGCGGTTTTTTTCGGGTATTTTTGCTTCAACAAGGCGGGCACTTGCAGGGGTGTACACAATGAGATCGGTATTTCGTACAAAGAGCGGAAGTGATTTTCCATATGTAGCGCCGGCAACGAACGCTCCTTCAAATTTCATCAGGGTTTTTAGCTCATTGATGATTTTAGGAATCGAATCTTCTTCTGCGGTTACAAGACCAATAGCTTCAATACCTGCACGATCCATAATGGAGAGAAGTACATCCGCGTCGTAATGAAAAACCACCGGCATGATACGGATGGAATCGCTCAAATTTCGGAATTCATTAACCAGGTGAATGGGAACAAAAAGAGCTTCAAAGTTTACTGCGGTATCATAATCTCCCGATTTGAGAGTTGAGCTTTTTACTCCAATCTGATTTTTTATTGAATCGGATAAAATTTTTGCCAGCTCAACGGTCTCACCAATAGTGGCAATACTTTGAATACGATCTGGCCACTCCATAAAGTTGATCTGTTCTTCAAATATCGCCTCAATTTCAGCTTCATCAAGTCCAAAGCCTATCAACTCTTCAAGAAGCAGTTGCATTCTTTCTGCTCCCAATTCTAAACGCTCTGTTTTATCAAGAGCAGAGCTTTGGCGTTTCACAATAAATCCGCGGCCCTGTTCACTCTCTATCATGCCCTCGCCAACCAGCTGATGATACGCTTTTCTTACGGTGTGAAAGCTCGCGCCAAGCTGTTTTCCAAGAACTCTTGTGGATGGCAATTGCTCACCAACCTGAAACTGTTTCGTGGAGATCATCAGGCGGATACGATCGGCAATATGTTTTGCTGAATGCTGCATAGAGATGAAGGTAGTCAGCCGGTTCAGAAAACCCAAACATGGAAATGTATATCATAAAAATATGATGACTGATAGCGAACCTGTAGTAGCTTTTATTATTTCCTAAAGCTTTCCCATCAACCCCTCGACTGATTTGCCGGGATTTATGCGGTTCCGCGCCTCGGGATTTCTTTTTTGTTCTGATTGTACCTCGGGTTGCGCTCCATCATCCATGCGTTGCATGTGTGATTCTCGCTTCACCCGAGGCTACAATATCGGTCACCCCTAAAGGGGTTTGAGCTTTTTGGCTTTTCAGGAAAAGAGATCGAAATGGAAATTACTACTATGGCCCCACAGAAAGAAGGCCCAAGCGAGATACTTCGGCAAGCACAGTAGTGGCTCCTTGCGCCATTTGAAAATCATAAGATTCTTGTATTGCAGTAATCCCCTAAATCTTCGCTCAACTCATAATCGACTCCGAAAGGAGTCAAATGTTTGTAGCCGGGGCAAGATTGGATTATAAACGCACAGTATATTATCCCAATCGCAGCCCTGGATAAACGAAACATCTAAGAAATATCCCGAGGTAAGCATGCAGGAAAAGCAACCGGTAAAATCGAAGGGAGTGGGCACAAGATCAGAAACGGGTACATCAAGCTTAGATTTGGTTGGATAACGAAGCCACAAACATGAATCCTGAAACAGCAAACAGAGCTAATTAAGAACACCCAAACAGGCAAAATTTTATCAAAAAAAAACCTGCGAGCTTTTGGATTGCTCCAAATTGCCCGCAGGTTTATAAGATGTAGATAATACTCCTTTATAGTTATAGTAATTAGCCTCTTCTGATCACTTCGAGGCTTCTCATATACTCCGCATTGTCGCGAACAGCATCTAAAGGATTGGTTCCTGTATATGCTTCCTGCTCAACCAACAGATATTGCATTCCGTTTTCTTTTGCTTCTGCAAGAACTGTTGGGAAATCAATTGTTCCGGTTCCAAGAGTTACAGATTCTGTTTCACCATCTACAGTGGCCAGATCTTTAATGTGGCACGAAGTGAATCTGTTGGGGTATCTTCTAACCCAATCAATCGGATCGTGCTGTCCCGCAACTACCCAGTAGATATCCATCTGGTATTCTACAAGATTGGAATCCGTTTCATCCATCAGAACTTCCTGTGGAATTTCTCCTTCCAGCTCTTCGAATGTGTACGCATGGTTGTGATAGGCAAATTTAACACCTGCATTGTTGGCGATCTCGCCAAAGCGGTTAAAGTTCTCTGCCATCTCTTTGTACGCATCGATCGACTCTTGCGGGCCAATCCACGGGCAAACGATGTACGGTACGCCAATCTCAGCAAGCTGCTCTACTTTTCGCTCATAATCCTGAAATACATTGGCATGAGTAGAGACCATGGTTAATCCGAGATCATCCAGAAAACTCTTGAATGCGGTATTTCCCATTCCCCAGAAAATCCCGAGCTGTCCTTCATAGCTTTCAATTTGCTTGTATCCAAAATCGGCAACCTGGCTGATTACGCCTTCAGGATCATCACCGATTACATGGCGGAGTGTATAGAGCTGTACTCCAAATGGGTTGTATTCTTCACCTGCAGGAGCGCATGATTTTAAAAATGGTATGCTTCCCAAAGCAAGGCCTGAAGCCAGTGCTCCTGATGTTTTTAAAAAAGAACGACGAGAGTGTTTCATAATGATGGTGTTTTGATTAACTGTTTAGCATTAAAATGTAGAATTATCCCCTTAAAATGCTCTTTTACATACTAAGCATCAAATTAGTTTACCTAACTAATTCTATTACTGCAATAATAGATTTCAAAGTTTTACGTAAACATGCCGCACTAAGCGTATTTATAGATTTTTGCAAAGAGTGATTTCGGTTAGTTTTTCACCAACCGTTTCAGTTCACTCATTAAAAGCAGGGCTTCAATAGGGGTCATTCGTTCAGGATCGCACGCTTCCAGTTTATTCAGTACGGTTTCAACATTTGGATCCATATGGGTATCAAAAAGGGTCATTTGCGGAAGTTGTTCCTGGCTTTCGATCTGTTGTACCGCTTTTCGCGCTGCATCTTTTTTGGAAGCGGTCTGTTGAATGGTTCCATTCCCGTCATGACTCACATCCAGCGTATGACTCTCCAGATTTGCCAGAATCTCTTTCGCACGATTGATTACAACCCGGGGCAAACCCGCCATATTGGCTACCTGTATACCATAACTATGATCGGCACCACCGCGAACCATTTTTCGTAAAAAGATCACTTTGCCGTTGTGCTCTTTCACCTGCACATTAAAGTTCTTGATGCGATCGTACCGGCTTTCCAATTCATTCAGCTCGTGATAATGTGTGGCAAACAGCGTTTTGGCTGCCACTTCCGGCTGGTTATGCAGATATTCAGAAAGTGCCCATGCAATGCTCAGGCCGTCGAACGTGCTTGTTCCCCGCCCAACTTCATCGAGCAGAATGAGCGATTTTGGAGTGGCGTTATTCAGGATGTTTGCGGCTTCGTTCATCTCAACCAGGAACGTACTTTCTCCGGCAGCCAGATTATCGGATGCCCCCACACGCGTAAAAATTTTATCTACCATTCCGATGGTTGCTTTTTCAGCCGGAACAAACGACCCCAGCTGAGCCATCAGCACAAGCAGGCCGGTTTGCCTCAGAATGATACTCTTTCCGGCCATGTTCGGCCCGGTGATGATCAATATCTGATGTTCGCTGTTGTCCAGATAGATATCATTCGGGATGAAGGGCTCTCCGGCTGCCAACGTTTTTTCTACCACCGGATGACGCCCTTTTTTCACATCAATGATATCACCGGTGTTGATTTCAGGGCGAACATAATTATTGCGGAATGCAACCTCAGCAAAACTCTGGATGCAATCGAGCTCTGCAAGTGCCTGGGCAATTTGTTGTACATCATCAGCAAATTCAGCAATATAGAGGCGAAGTTCTTCGAACAGTTCTCCTTCCAGCATTTTGCTTTTATCCTCTGCTGAAAGAACTTTCTCCTCTACCTCTTTCAGTTCTGGCGTAATGTATCTCTCGGAGTTCACGAGTGTTTGTTTTCTGATGAAATGCTCGGGCACTTTGTTTTTATGGGTGTTTGTCACTTCGATGTAGTACCCAAATACTTTGTTGTACCCGATTTTTAGCGATGGTATGCCCGACTCTTTCGCAAGCTGATCTTTTATTCGGGCGATGTACTTCTTACCGTCCCGCGCTATTTCCCGAAGTTCATCGAGATCGCTGTTAAATCCATCTGCAATCATACCACCATCGCGAATGGAGGCCGGTGGTTCTTCTACGAGAGCTGCAGATATCCGCTCCTGAACATCGAGTAAGAGCTTCAGTTTATCATTCAGCCTTGATATCAGAGAACTGTCGGCATTGTTAATCTGAATTTTTACCCGCGGTATTTGTGCCAGTGAAAGCTGCAGCTGTTTAAGATCGCGGGCATTTGTTCGCCCAACACTGATCCGGCTGATCAATCGTTCGATATCGCCAATTTGATCCATTTCATCGCGAAGTTCATTTCGTCTGTCGTGATGTTGAAACAGCCAGTTTACCGCATCGAGCCGCTCTTCAATCTGTTTTACTTTTTTCAGCGGCCTCATGATCCATTTTCTCAGCAACCGCCCGCCCATAGCCGTAACCGTATCGTCCATAATAGATACGAGTGTTCCCTCCGTACCGCCTTCCTGCATGGATGCCGTTAGCTCAAGATTGCGTTTTGTGGAACCATCCAGTGCCATGTAATCAGCACTTTCATACGCATAGAGCCTGCGCAGGTGAGCCAGGGATGATTTCTGCGTCTCCTGCATATAATGGAGAAGCGTGCCGGCAGCAGTGTGTGCTATTTCGAGCTCTTCAACGCCAAACCCTTTCAGCGAATGGGTTTTAAAATGGTCGGTTAGCAATTTATATCCGTAATCTCCTTCATAAACCCAGTCATCTATAAATGTGATGTTGTAAGCTGAGAGATAATCAGGCAGATTGTTTTTAAACTTTTTTTGCAGAAGAATCTCCGATGGCTGCAGCGCCTGAAGAAGCGAATCGGTTTCTGTTTTGGAAATCTGGCTGAGGGCAAACTCCCCTGTTGAGATGTCGGAAAATGCAAAACCGGCTGTTCCACCTGCCCAAAATATCGAGGCGATGTAATTGTTCCGCTTATGCTCCAACAGCTTTTCAGACATGGTAACACCGGGTGTGGTAATCTCTGTTACCTCCCTGTTTACAATCTTCTTGCCCGCTTTTTTTGCTTCTTCCGGATTTTCCGTCTGCTCGCAAATAGCAACTCTGAACCCTCGTTTTACCAATTTTGGCAGGTAAGTATCGAGTGAGTGATATGGAAATCCGGCCAGTGGCGTTTGGTCGCCACCATTGTTTCTTTTGGTTAGGGTAATTCCAAGCTCACTGCTAATCAGAATTGCATCATCGGAGAAAGTTTCATAGAAATCTCCAACCCGAAACAATAAAATTGTGCCGGGGTGTTTCTCTTTAATATCAAAATATTGCCGCATCAGCGGTGTCTGCTTTTTTTTACTCATAGCGGACAGTCATCATCAAATTAAAATTCATTGCTTTTAAGCTCACTCATCATCAGAATGGAAAACATACAAATAGGGCGCCCTGTGTGAGCCTCCGGTCTTCTTTTTCCCGATTCTCTTCAACAAACCGGAGTTCAGCATTTTTCTGTGGAAACCGGTGCGGTTCAATTCCTCACCGAGAATGGTTTCGTGCAATTTTTGAATATCACCCATTGTAAACTGGTCCTGCAGTAAATTTGCACCAATAAATTTTCGATCAACGTTATAGCGTAACGTTTCCAGGGCTTTTTCGACGATTGACTGATGATCTTGCATCAGTTCGGGCACTTCATCAATATCGTACCAGGAACAGCTATCTGAGAAAAAATCGGGTTTAGGTTCGGCGCGCGTGTAATTTATAAGCGCGTAGTATCCAATGGAGATAAATCGCTGGAGCATCCAGTGGCTTTCATCAAATTCAATATCATTGGCCTGCATCACCTGTTTCATTGCATTGGGGTTGGCGCGATACTTATTGCCAAATGTGTAGAACTGATTTAAAAAAATATCCTTCAAGCCGGTTCTTTCAAAAAGAACCCTGTGTGCAGCCTCATCAGTATCTTCATTTTTTTTGATAAAACCACCGGGAAGGGAGTATAAATTGGTCTTCTTGAATTTTGAGACAAGAATTTTGAGCTCCCTTTCATGATACCCGAAAATAACGCAATCAACCGATAATCCCGGCATAAACCGGGAACCATCCATTGCATCAGCTGCCGATATTTCTTCACTTTTAAGCATGGTTGCAATATAAATATTTGATAAGAGCTTTCCCTACCGCCAATTGTCTAAATCGGGAAAATATTCTTTAAACCGATCGAATTTGATCTGACTTAGCCATCACCTCTTTTGGGATTATTGGCAGATCAGGCTATTTTCAAAAGAGCATGGCAGAGAATGAAATAAATAGTCACACACTTTTTGGGCGTAAAGTACTCGCATTGCTTCGTGAAAAAGATCTCTTTTTTAATGCGTCAGCCATTACGTTTAACCTGTTCATTTGCGCCATTCCCTTTACGCTGATCTTAATTTCCATACTCGGTTACATATTATCAACCGAAGCTGCATTCAATGAGCTGATACGATACGGCAGAGAACTCTTCCCCGCTTTCACTTTTGAATCTCAAAGCGGTGATATTTTTGAGGGCGCTGTTACAATCGAAGCACTTATAGAGCCACTGGTAGGCGTGAGACAGGTTTTTGGAATTGCCGGTCTGATTATTCTCATGGTGTTTTCTCAGGGACTTTTCCACACATTGAAACATGTTCTTTTTAAAGTATTCGATATTCAGGATCGCAAAAGCCCAACGATGGAGCTTGTATATAACTTTTTTGCCTTTGGTATTGTAGGAGGAGTCTTCATCTTTTTTACGATGTCAATTTCATTCATATCCTTCTTCTCATTTGATCAGTACAGCATTCCCTATACAGATATTGTTATTGAGCTTTCCTGGTTATCTGATTGGCTTACGGGATTTATTCCAACGCTCTTCACATTTATCCTGTTTTTTGCGATCTACCGATACATCAGTGAAAAACGGCTAAATAACCGTGTGGCTCTCATTGCTGCAGGATCCTATACCATTCTATTTGAACTTGCAAAATATGGAGTTAGCATCTATCTGGAATATGCATTTACAGCTTATCAGTTTTTCTATCAGGGATATGCAGCTCTCATAATTTTGAGCATCTGGGCGTTTTATTCAGCATTTTTGTTTGTTTTCACATCTGTGCTGGCAAGAGCTTACCAGGATGTATTTCTGGAGCAGACACCCGCTATAGAAAAAAATCCTTATACCGCCATCTCCTGATGTAATGATACCTGACACCGATAAACTTTTGACCGTTTCATTTTACAGCAACCCCGATGTGGTTGATGCGAGCAGGCAACTTCTCGGAAAAGTACTCTGCAGTAGTGTAAATGGTAGTTATACCTCCGGAATTATCATTGAAACTGAAGCTTATTGCGGCAGAGATGACAGGGCGTGCCATGCCAATAACGGCTTGCGAACCGACAGAACAGAAGTGATGTATGGAGATCCCGGCCATGCATATATCTATCTCTGTTATGGAATCCATCATCTGTTTAATGTGGTAACCAATAGAAACGGTCTTGCTGATGCTGTTTTGATTCGGTCTGTTCAACCCCTTGATGGTATCGACATCATTAAAGAAAGAAGAGGGAATAAAAGGATTTCAAATTTGGCAGATGGCCCCGGAAAACTAACACAAGCACTTGGTATAACCACATCACTGAATAAAACAGATCTCTCAAAACCGCCCGTTTGGATAGAAGATCGTGAAATTTCGGTCAAGTCAGCCTATATAAACGCATCACCGAGAATTGGTGTGGATTACGCAGGCGAAGACGCCAAAAAACCCTGGAGATTTACAATCAATCCCTCCCTTTTGTGAGTAAATAATCCTTCGTACTCTCCCCCCGCCTTCGATATTTAGCAGCACAGAATCTTTATCAAAAACGTAAACTTTTGTGAACGAAGATAAGATTGCACCTGTTAGATTCATCAATGTTAAACTAATTCAAATTCTAAAACATCATGAAAAAACTCATACAAGTAACAATCGCTACAACATTAAGCATTTTATTATCACTAAATATTGCATTCGCAACTGACAATGATGAAGCTGCAACTACATGGGAAATCGACAGATCTCACAGTGCCATCAATTTTACAATCAATCATTTTTTCACACCGGTTGATGGATCATTCGATGACTACAGTGCAGAAGTACATTTTGACCCTGAGAACCTCGAAGCCAGCCGAATAGATGTAACCATTCCCGTTGAAAGTGTGAATACTCGTAACGAAAGACGTGACAATCACCTTAAATCTGAAGATTTTTTCAACACTTCACAATGGTCAGATATTCGCTTTGTGAGCCATTCAATCGAAAGCCGTGGTGACAATCAATTTGTTGCTGTAGGCGAGCTTACAATCCGTGACGTTACCAGAGAATTCGAGCTTCCATTTGAACTTCTTGGTGTTATGGAGCATCCAATGCGTGATAATACACTGGTAGCCGGAATAGTTGCCAATGCAGAACTGATGCGATCTGACTTTGGTGTTGGCGTTGGCGACTGGGCTGCTACTGCAGTAGTTGGAGACCGTGTGAATATTCGTCTCAACCTTGAACTTCTCGCATCTAACTAAATCAATTCTCTCATCATTTAAAAGCCATAATCTTTGACGGAGTATGGCTTTTTCTTTTTATAAAATCCGGCTCACACTTTTGCTCATCAAGCCTTATATTTACAATCCAAACTTAAAGACATACGCTTCATGAAGAAAAATACTGTACTGATTATTACCGGATTTATTGTTTTTGCAGCACTTTCGCGCTTGTTGCCACACGCTTACAATTTCACTCCGTTGGGTGCAATTGCTCTATTTGGCGCTGCATATTTTACAGATAAAAAGTGGGCTCTTCTGGTTCCGGTAATCGCACTTTTTGTGAGCGACCTGCTGTTGAATAACATTATGTACAGTGCCTACTATGATGGTTTTACATGGCTTACAAGTGGCTTTATTTATCTTTACGGAAGCATTGCGCTGATCGTTGTACTTGGATACTATCTGCTCAAAAAAGTTACCATCGGCCGCGTTTTGGGCGGAGCAATCGGGGCATCAGTAATATTCTACCTTGTAAGCAATTTCGGTGTATGGATTCACAGCCCCATGTACCCGCTTACACTCGAAGGGTTAGCCATGTGCTACACAGCAGCCATTCCATTTTTCCACAACACACTTGCCGGTAATGTGCTCTACTCAGCTGTACTATTTGGCGGCTATGAGTGGCTAAAGTATCAGTATCCGCAGCTGCAGCCTGTTCATGTAAACTCCTGATTTCACTAAGAGCCTGAATTCGTGAAAAAACGAATGATTATAATTGGTGCCACATCCGGCATCGGGGCATCTCTGGCACAACAAGCCATTCGTAAGGGATATATTGTAGCTGGTACCGGGCGCAGGAAAGAGCGCCTCATTTCAATGAAAGAAGAACTTGGCGAGAACTTCTGCTTTCGGCAAATGGATGTAACAGATTTTCAAGACTCAACAGAAAAGTTACATTCTTTGATCGATGAGATGGGTGGAATGGATATCATCGTGTTGAATGCAGGTATTGCCAATGCGCCTGCCTCTTCCATTGTTTCGATGGAACAAGCAATTGTTGATGTTAACGTAAAGGGATTTGTTCAGCTTTTTGGCGAAGCTTTTCAATACTTCAGAAAAACCGGGAAGGGCCACATTGTAGGCATATCATCTATTGCGGGATTGTTTGGATCAGCAAGGAATGCCCCTTATGCTGCATCAAAGGCATATATTTCAACGTTTATGCAGGCCTACAGAAATCGTTGCTATACATCGAATATTGACATTACCATAACAGACTGCAAACCAGGGTTTGTTGAGAGCGAAATGACGGAAGGGAAAAAAGGGATGTTCTGGGTAGCCGATACAGAAAAAGCGGTTAAACAGATGTTGATCGACATTGAAAAGAGAAAGGCCTACTCCTATGTTACCCGTCGATGGAGGCTCATCGCCTGGCTGATAAAACTTACACCAAACTGGCTTTTGGAACGGGTGTAAACTTCACAAAAACAGATAGAGTAACAAGAGGATAAACGGGAGAGTGAATATCCAGTTGCCTTTGTAATATGATTGATAATTGCTGTCCATTTGATCCTTTTTTCAGTAATACCAAATAAGACCTGTTTTTGTTCCAAATCACACTCAGAAAACATCTAACCAAGCCATCCTTCACGATCAAGACTGCGATATTGAATCGCTTCTGCTATATGATTTGACAGTATAGACTCGCACGAATCCAGGTCAGCGATGGTTCTGGATACTTTCAGAATCCTGTCGAATGCCCGAGCTGACAAGCCAAGCGAGTTCATAGCTTTTTTCAGCATAGTCTCACCGGCTTCATCAATCTTACATATTTTTCGTGCAAGCTTTGTGTTCATTTGAGCATTGCAATAAACACCACTTATCCCCATAAACCGACGATCCTGTATTTCACGCGCTTCAATTACCCGTTTTCTGATGTCAGCCGAGCTCTCTCCTTTACTTTTTGCTGAAAGCTCATCAAAGCCAACTTTGTCTACATCAATATGAAGGTCGATCCGGTCGAGAAGTGGTCCGCTGATTTTACTGAGATATCGCTGCATCTGGATATTTGTGGATCCGTGCTCATCAGATGGATCGTACCAATCGCCGGTGGGTGATGGATTCATCGACGCTACCAGCATAATTCTGCTGGGATAATTTACACTCATTCGCGCCCTGGAAATACTTACCGAGACATCTTCAAGAGGCTGGCGCATCACTTCAAGAGCGCTGCGTTTAAACTCAGGCAGTTCATCCAAAAACAGTACTCCGTTGTGAGCCATGGATATTTCACCGGGCATAGGGATACTCCCGCCGCCAACAAGTGCTACATCAGATACGGTGTGATGCGGGCTTCGGAATGGGCGGTTGGTAACCAGTGATCTCCCCGGTTCTACAAGCCCGGCCACAGAGTGAATTTTAGTGGTTTCAAGAGCTTCATCGAGTGTAAGCGGAGGCAAAATTGTAGGAATTCTGCGCGCCATCATGGTTTTACCCGAGCCTGGTGGCCCGACCATAATTACATTATGTCCACCCGCTGCAGCTACTTCAAGGGCACGTTTTACATTTTCCTGGCCACGGACATCTTCAAAATCGAGAATTTCGGCCTCTCCGTTGTGGTGAAACAGAGATTTTAGATCGATACGTATGGGATCGAGAATGCTTTCATCGTGCAGCCACTCCATCACCTGTTGCAGATCTTCAAATGCAATCACCCGGATACCATCCACTACGGCTGCTTCAGCGCCATTTTTTTCAGGAACCAATACATATTCCAATCCTCGATTCCGGGCCTCTACGGTCATCGGGAGTACACCTTTTACCGGGCGCAATTTCCCATCCAGTGCGAGCTCGCCAAGAATAAGTGATTTTCCGAGTTTATCGGTTTCAATCTGTCCGGAAACTGCAAGTAAACTGACAGCGATCGGCAAATCAAAGGCACTTCCCTCTTTTGGCAGATCGGCAGGTGCAAGGTTCACGGTAATTTTTCCCCGCGGAAAGTGAGCACCCGCATTTTTAAGTGCCGCATCTATTCGGTCTTTTGATTCGCTCACGGCACGATCGGGCAGGCCCACCAAAAAATATTTTGGCACACCGCCGCTCATATTTACTTCAACTTCTATTAATCTTGCATCAACACCAATGGTAGATGCACAAAATACTCTCGAAAGCATAATTCTATCCGTATCTTTTAATAAGGTCTTCTCGTAGTATGAACCGGAATAAGGCTATTCCTTACAGAAATTTTTCAAAAAAAGTTAAAAATCATGGAAACTTCAGATAAAACCATTCTTCAGGAGATCAGCGGAACCCTTGAAGAGATCATTGCCCAGGTAAAAAAATTGATTAAAGAAGGGAATGCGCGCCGTGTTTATATCAAAAACAAGAGCGGAAAAACGTTGTTTGAAAGCCAGCTTACAATAGGCGCAGCGGGTGCTGCTTTTTTTGTGATTTATGCACCAATACTTACAGCACTCACCACAATTATACTCATGGCAAATGATGTAACCGTACTTGTGGAGCGAGAAATGACCCCGGAAGAGAAAGAGGATGAATATGAAGTGGAAGCAGAAATCATCGAGATTAAGGATGAGGACGATGAAGAGAGTGAAGTGAAAAAAGAGACGGATAAAACCGTTGGTAAAAAAGGAGAGCAGTAATTTAATTATCGGACAGATACCCTTCTCAGAATATCTGTCCGAATTTGAAAACGTCTATATTTCTACTTCCAGTGAGCCTGGGCAATAGCTTCTTCACTTTCATGATCAGCTAAAAACCGTTCAGCATCCAGTGCAGCGCGGCAACCGGTACCTGCAGCAGTAACTGCCTGTCTGTAAACCGCATCCATCGCGTCGCCACAGGCAAATACTCCGGGCAGATCTGTTTTGGTAGACTGGCCTTTGGTCTGTATATAACCCACATCATCCATGGTGAGCACACCTTTGAATAGATCGGTGTTTGGCTTGTGGCCAATGGCAATAAACACTCCAGTTACATCTTCGAGAACCGAAACTTCTTCAGTTTTTTTGTTTTTCACCTTCACACCCTGAACAACGTTATCTCCGAGAACTTCCTGAAGTTCAGAATCCCACATGAACTCAATCTTTTCATTTTCAAATGCCCGGTTTTGCATCGCTTTGGAAGCCCTGAGTTCATCGCGGCGGTGTATCACGGTAACTTTACTTGCAAATTTGGTTAGGAAAAGCGCCTCTTCCATGGCCGTATCGCCACCACCAACAATAACAACATGCTCATTCCGGAAAAATGCTCCATCACATGTAGCACATGCACTTACTCCTTTTCCTCGCAAGCGCTGTTCACTTGGAAGGTCCAACCAAATTGCAGATGCACCTGTGGAGATTATAATAGTCTTCGCAAAGATAGTTGTTTCTTCATCAACGGTTAATTTATAGGGGCGTTTTTCAAAATCGATATCTGTTACATATCCATACCGGCAATCGGCTCCAAATCTTTCGGCCTGCTTTCTGAAATCTTCCATCATTTTGGGCCCCATTACGCCGTCGGGGTACCCCGGAAAATTCTCTACATCCGTTGTTTGCATTAACTGCCCGCCCGGTTCGGGGCCTTCAAATACTATCGGATTCAGATCTGCCCTGGCAGCGTACAGTGCTGCTGTTAAACCGGCAGGACCACTTCCAATAATTACTACATCAAATGTTTTTTCTGCTATATCGTCCATGTTATCTTAAAATTTCTTTTATGTTTATTTACTCTGAATGTAAGGAATATTAGAGCACTTTTTGGTCAATAATCTCTATCAATTCCATAACTGAAGTATTAATTCTTTGATACTTTAAAATTAAAAACGCTTCCAACTTGTATGAGAAGTTGCAAAAACCACAAAATTCGCTATGTTTACGCAAAGCATGAGAATGGAGGATACATTGAAAGTTGGAGTTTGCAAAGAATTAGCCAAAGGTGAAGCGCGCGTAGCCCTTACCCCGGAAGGAGTTGAAAAATTAATTTCGCTTGGTTTAAGTGTAAAAATTGAAACCGGTGCGGGATTACTTTCCAGTTATTCCGATGATGATTACTCAGCGGCCGGAGCAGTTATCGATAAAAAGAGACAATCTGTTCTGGCCGATTGCGATTTGTTACTGGCCGTTCAGGCACCGGATGCTGACACCATCAAACAGCTTAAATCAGGCACTCTTCTTGTATCATTTATCTGGCCGCTGCAGAACAGGGAGTATGTTGATTTACTGATGAAGCAGCAGGTATCAGCATTAGCGATGGACACCATTCCGCGTATAAGCCGGGCACAGTCGATGGATGCACTCTCTTCAATGAGTAACATTGCAGGGTACAAAGCTGCTCTCCTCGGAGCCGGTAATCTGGATAAATATCTGCCTATGATGATGACCGCTGCAGGCACCATTCCTCCGGCAAAAGTACTTGTACTCGGAGCGGGTGTGGCCGGTCTGCAGGCAATTGCCACTGCAAAACGGCTTGGCGCTGTTGTGGAAGCGTTTGATGTGCGCCCGGTAGTAAAAGAGCAGGTGGAAAGCCTTGGTGCCAAATTCGTAGAAGTGCCCATCGAAGAGGATAACACCGAATCAAAAGGTGGTTATGCGAAGGAATTATCTGACCGAAATAAGGAAAAACAGCGTGAAGTAATCCACGAGCATGTTAAAAAATCGGACATTGTGATAACCACTGCACTTATTCCCGGCAGGCCAGCACCCCTGTTGATCACAAAAGCGATGGTGGAAGATATGAAAGCCGGTTCAGTAATTGTGGATATTGCGGCCGAACAGGGTGGTAATTGTGAGGTAACCAAGCCCGGTGAAACGTATCATCACCATGGTGTTGTTGTGATGGGGCCACTGAATATTCCTTCTACACTTGCTTTCCACGCAAGCAAGCTGTACTCAAAAAATATTCTTTCCCTGCTATCACTATTGGTTAAAGACGGGATGGCAAATCTCGATTTTGACGATGAAATTATTGCAAATGCTACCGTAACACATCACGGTGAATTGATATCACCCTTTGTGAAAGAGAATTTGAAATAAAGTTTCACTTAAAATATGGCTTGGATTAATCAGGCCAATGTAATCCAAATTTATCAGACTCTAACTCACTACCTGCAACCATGGAAGATCTCATTTTCAATCTTTTCATATTTGTTCTTGCCTCGTTTGTTGGCTTCGAACTGATATCAAAAGTACCACCAACACTCCACACACCCCTGATGTCGGGTGCAAACGCTATTTCCGGTATCACACTGATCGGTGCTCTGATTATTGCAGGCGGTCCGGAAAGTGTCTATGCCCAGTGGATTGGCTTTGCAGCCATTATTTTTGCTACGATTAATGTGGTTGGCGGATTTATGGTTACCGACCGAATGCTGGAGATGTTCAAAAAAAAGGAGGATGATAAATGAGCCAGTTCCTCCCTGAATTTTTACAGGCTTATATACCAAGTACCATACAGCTGATTTATCTGGTAGCTACCGGCTTTTTTATAGTAGGTATCAAGCGCCTTGGGTCACCAGCAACTGCTCGTTCCGGCAACCAGCTGGCTTCTTTTGGTATGCTGATGGGCGTAGTAGTTACACTTTTCGACAGAGAAATTATAAGTTTTGAATTTATAATTGCCGGTGTTGTAATCGGTGCTTTGATTGGGGCTTTTGCTGCAAAAAAAGTGCAGATGACTGCCATGCCCGAAATGGTTGCCATTTTCAACGGTTTTGGTGGCGGTGCCTCAGCGCTTGTGGCATGGGGTGAATTTACCCGCCTTGACCCTGCCCTTTTTGAAACACAGGCCCTGGTAACCACCGGGCTCAGTATTCTCATCGGTTCCATCACATTCACCGGCAGTTTTATCGCTTTTGGCAAGCTGAAAGGATTTATCCATGGCGGGCGGATTGCTCTTCCGGGCCAAAACATTATAAACCTTGTGCTAACTTTTATCGCGCTGGGACTTGTGGGATGGTTTACAATCGACCCTGAATATCAGCTTGTTTTCTGGGCTCTATTTGGGCTGGCTCTGCTGATTGGTGTGTTTACCGTACTGCCAATTGGCGGTGCCGATATGCCTGTCGTAATCTCCCTGCTCAACTCCTACTCAGGTATTGCCGCATCCATGGCCGGTTTCGTACTTGGTAACAATCTGCTCATTATCAGTGGTGCATTGGTTGGAGCAGCCGGTTTGATACTCACCAATATCATGTGTAAAGCGATGAACAGAACGTTAGGCAATGTTCTTTTTGGTGCTTTTGGAGGTTCGGATGATCCTGCTCAAACCGGTGTTTCAGGTGATAAAAGCATACAACAAACATTTGCTGACGATGCAGCCATTCAATGCGCCTACGCCAAAAAGGTTGTTGTGGCTCCCGGTTATGGCCTTGCCGTTGCGCAGGCTCAGCACGTGCTAAAAGAAGTAGCCAATCTATTGGAAGAGCGCGGAGTAACCGTAAAGTATGGTATTCATCCGGTTGCAGGACGAATGCCCGGCCACATGAATGTACTCCTTGCAGAAGCAGATGTACCGTATGATCACCTCTATGATATGGACCAGATCAATCCTGAGTTTGCCTCAACCGATGTAGTATTGATTATCGGGGCGAATGATGTGGTGAATCCGGCTGCAAAAACAACTCCGGGAAGCCCGATCTATGGCATGCCTATCTTAAATGTTGATGATGCTAAGCGTACCATTGTTTTCAAACGAAGTATGAGCACAGGTTATGCCGGAATTGAAAACGATCTGTTTTACAGTGATAAAAACCAGATGTTTTTTGGTGATGCGAAAAAATCACTTCAGGAACTGGCAACTGCAATTAAAGAGCTGGACTGATACAATCATGTCTGTTCTTCAGCACCATTAAAATGGCTGCCATAAACTGGAAAAAAATTATTCTGTTACTCATCGCTATGCTTGTAGGAGCAGGTAGTGTACTGCTCTATTTATTTGTGCGTGATAGTTTTGATCTAACTCTTCCATCATGGCCAGTTTCAATTTTATCTGTTATTGCAGCTCTTTTTATTTCCGTATTCATCCATGAGCTTGGTCACTTCATTGCCGGCCTTGTTCAAAAGTTTCAGTTTCATATGTTTGCTGTAGGCCCCTTCAAATTGGAGAAAACAGATAAAGGCCTCAGAACCGGTTTAAACCTGAACATGAATGTTGCCGGTGGCCTTACTCTGATGACACCAAACTCTGAGACTTATGATAAAGAAAAGTTTGCCTGGTTCATTGCAGCCGGCCCCATAGCTTCCATTCTATTATTTATAATACTTGCAACTATAGCTTTCTCAGTGCATGCACTGTTTGGTACAGATGGAAATACAAATACCATCATATATTTTTCTTGGCTCACCGCGGTTATTAGCCTTGCAATAGGTATTACTTCGTTATTCCCTGAAGAACAGGGAGGCCTTGAGACTGATGGCATGCAATTAAGAGACCTGCTTCGCGGCGGGAAAAGGGCAGTAATTAAACAATATGTAATGCAGTTGTACATATCAGCATTTAACGGCACTCGCCCAAGGGATTATAACACCGATATCCTTGCAAAGCTGAACGATGCCACCCCGAAATTCAAAGACAATAATTCCATCTTAGCCAGGCTATTTACTTATATCCATTTGTTAGATAAAAATGAAATTAAGAAGGCGGGTGACATAATCAATGAGTTAACTGTTAATGCTGAATATTCGACAAATGACTTACTGAATCCAAGCATCTTTCTTGAAAAGTCATTCTTTGAAGCATATTACAATGGAGACACTGAAAAAGCTGAACTCTATTTTGAAAAAGGCAGAAAAGGATATAGTGAAAAAAGCACTTTAAAACGTACAGAAACTATTCTTCTTTTAAAAAAAGGAGAGAAGGATGCAGCAGAAAAATCAGCTAAGAAAGCCATTAAAGCTATAAATAACAGTTATGATAAAGGTGGCTCCATTTGGGAAAAAGAAATTCTTGAACAAGCACTGAAAGAGAGTGGGATTATATTGAGCGGCAGTTAATATGAATTCAGGTAAAAAATTTACGAATACTGCCTGCCACCTAAAATCATAAACTTAAAAAGCCCCGTATTACTACGAGGCTTTGTATTTGGGCCCACTTTTAAGAAATTGGTTAAAATCTCAATCCACCGGAATAATTCTGCTGATGGTTCCGTTCGATTCGTTGCTGAAGTAGATATAACCATCAGGAGCTTCTCTTACATCCCTGATGCGTCCAATTCCTTCAAGAATTCGCTCTTCGCGAACATATTCATCACCATCCAGAACAATTCTTGAAATCAGCTGGAAGGCAAGTGCACCATTTAACACATCTCCTCTCCAGGCAGGGTATTTATCACTTGTAACAAAAGCCATGCCTGATGGAGCAATGGATGGAGTCCAGTGCATAACCGGCTGTTCCATTCCTTCTTTTTCAGTATCCTCGGTTATTATACTTCCGTTGTAGTTTATACCATATGTAATTTCAGGCCAGCCATAGTTTGCACCCGGTTTATCGTGCACGTTCAGTTCATCGCCACCCCGCGGTCCGTGCAGATTACTCCACACAATACCTGTTTCGGGATGAACAGCCATTCCCTGAATATTCCTTAAGCCGTAAGCATAGATTTCATCGAGTCCGTCGCGGCCTACAAATGGATTGTCTGCCGGCACGGATCCATCATCATACAACCTGAAAAGATTTCCATGAGAGTTGCTGATATCCTGAGCAGTATCCATATCACCCCGGTCTCCAATAGAAAAGTACATGTAGCCGTCGTGATCAAAAACAATGCGGCTGCCAAAATGGTGACGGGCAGTAGTGAATGGCTGCCCCACATAAACATCTTCCACATCAGTAAGTGAGTGTGAGTCCGGAGCAAACCTGGCCCTCATAATTGCCGTATTTCCTCCACCGGAACCCGGTTTTGAATAGCTGATGTAAATCCACCCATTTTCATCGTAATCCGGATGAAGCACAATATCGAGCAGTCCGCCCTGACCGCGAGCATAAACTTCCGGAACACCTCCAACAGGTTCATCCACAAGCTCACCTTCTTTTACAAGGCGAAGGTTACCATCACGTTCAGTAATCAGCATGCTTCCATCCGGTAAAAATGCCATGCCCCAGGCAACGTCGAGTCCGCTGAGTACCGTCTGAACCTGAAAGTTCATATCCTCAGATTCATGAACTTCTCCAACTCCATCAGGCAGCGGAAAGTAAAGATCGGAGCTATACTCAATATCATCACGCTCATTGTTATTTACTTCCGGGCTTATTTCAACATTTTCGGAGCATGCAAGTATCGGAAACATCAGTAAAATTGGCAGAAATAATTTCATAGTCTTTGGTATCAAACGATTCATTGCAATGATTTTAGATTAGTTTGTGAACTAACAATAAAGACCAAATTATCGCATTACTCAACAAATTGATTGCTGTAAAGTTGTTTTTTCATTTTTTTAACAAACATCCGTTAAATTCTCTATTCTTAAACCACAAATAATATTGGCATTACAAAGTAATAGCGTGCATCATGGCTAAATCTAATTCAGTCCTTCTTTTTTCTGTTCTATTCTTCATTTTGCTTTTTACACAAGCTTGTAACCAAAACTCAGAACCGCTTGATGTTCAAACAATTCAAACCGACCTGCTGATTGCCGGTGGCGGTGCGAGCGGATCTGCGGCTGCTATACAAGCCGCACGAGATGGTGTTAATGTTGTTGTGGTGGAACCATCTCCATGGCTGGGCGGTATGTTAACTGCTGCAGGAGTAAGTGCAACAGATGGAAATCACAATCTTCCATCGGGTATCTGGGGTGAATTTCGTGAAAAACTACGAGAACATTATGGTGGTGCAGAGGCTTTAGCTACAGGGTGGATCAGCCATACTCTCTTTGAACCACACGTTGGAAACAGAATCTTGAATGAGATGATGGATGGGCTTCCAAACATTCAGAGAATTCATGGCTACTATATTGATGAAGCAATCATGATTGGAAACAGGGTGGCAGGGGCTACTTTTTTCGATATGGATGGAAACCGTTTACGGGTTGAGGCTGCTATCAGTATTGATGCTACAGAATATGGTGATTTAATGGCCCGTTCAGGCGCCGATTATTTTATTGGACTTGATCCAATAAGCAGAACCGGTGAAGAGATTGCACCAACGCATGGAAACAACATGATACAGGACCTCACCTACACAGCTACTCTGAAAGATTACGGGCCCGATGCCGACATGACTATACCAAGGCCGGCAAATTACCAACCCTCCATCTTCATGAATGCCTGCAAAGAGTTAAGTGATAATCCTGAAACATTTGATGGGGTAGATTGTATTCAAATGATGGATTATGCCCGCCTGCCAAATGACAAATTCCTGATTAACTGGCCAAATTATGGCAACGATTACTACCTGAACGTCCTGGAAATGGATCATCATGAACGTTTAACACTATACGAAGAGGCAAAAAACCGAACCAGACAATTCATCTATTTCATACAGACTGAAGGCGGGTTCAAAAATCTTGGCTTTGCAGATGATGAATATAGTACAGATGATCTATTTCCATATATACCCTATCACAGAGAATCCAGGCGGCTTGATGGACTTACAATGTTAACGATGAATGAGTTGACAGATCCTTACGGCGTTGAAAATGATCTCTATAAAACCGCGATTGGTGTAGGCGATTACCCGCTTGACCATCACCGTGATCTCAACCCATCGCCACCTGCAAATCTGCTAGAGGAAGGTGACCGTGAGCCCTACCAGTTTGAAACACGGTATGAAGCATTTCCAGGAATACCTTCATTCTCCGTACCATTCGGTGCTTTAATACCAAAAACAATTGATGGCCTGCTTGTAGCAGAAAAAAGTATCTCCGTGAGCAGCATTGCAAACGGGTCGAGCCGATTGCAGCCGGTAGTGATGACAATTGGCCAGGCGGCAGGAGTGGCAGCTGCCATTGCTGTTCAGGAGAATCTCCAGCCACGGGATTTACCATTACGCCAGGTTCAGCAGGTGCTTCTGGATACCAATAGCTGGGCACTCCCATTTATCGATACAACTCCGGATGACTGGCATTTTCAGCCGCTTCAAAGAGCAGGACTAAGCGGTATACTTAAGGGTGAAGGTGTGCCCTATGCATGGGCAAATCAAACCTGGATCTATCCCGACAGCACGATGAGTACCAACGAGATTTCAGAGGCCCTCTCGCGGGCAACAGATGCTCCAATGCAATTTGATCCCGAAGATAATACCAGGGCAGATGTTGTATTTTCAATCTGGCAACAGATTGGCTCTCCCTCTCCAGGCAACGGTGGCACAGGTTTCTCTGATATCTCTGCAGATCATACAGCAGCGAATGCTATTCAGTATGGCATAGAAAATGGGTGGTTTCAGGATTGGATAACGGGAGATCTGTTTGAACCGGATTCGCCAATAAAAAGGAAGGAGTTTGCAAAAATTGTAGATTCTGCACTTGATACTTTTAACAATCTGCCAATTGCCATCGTACCGGACAGATACAACAGATAAACATAAAAATCTGGATTAATTGTAACTGATGAATTAGGTTAAGTGCTCTTTTGTTTCTTTCTTGCCTAACTGATCATTACCATTAACGGGTGCCTTTTTTAATGCAAGCGGTAGTGTAAAGGTAAATATACTACCTGCTCCGGGTGTGCTTTCAACCCAGATTTTTCCATCCTGAAGAAGTACAAACTCTTTACACAAAGCAAGGCCCATTCCAAAGCCTTTTTCTCCCTGGGTACCCAATTTGGATCTCCTCTGCAGGCCATCAAAAATATGGTTTAAACTCTCTTCTCCTATTCCTACACCATTATCTGCAACTGTTATGGTGGCATATTTTTCTCCTTTTGACAGGCTTATCGTAACCGCTGTACCACTTCCGGAAAATTTTATCGCATTCGAAAGCAAATTTCGAACGATTGTTTTTGTCATATTTTTATCGGCTTTAACAAAAACGGGCTTATCAGCTTTTAAAATTATATTCACATTCTTGAAGTTTGCCTGAGCGCCCGCCATCTCAACACTCTCGTTTAACAATCCTCTAAGCTCGATGTTTTCAATGCATATATTAAGCCCGCCATCTTTAGAGCCTGACCATTGCAGTAAGTTTTCAAGCAGATTCAGGGATTTCCGGCCCGAATCTAATATCATATTCGTTAATTCAGAATACTCTTCATTGTTGTTTTGCTCGAACTCGAGTTTAAGCAGATCGATATATCCTAAAATGGTATTAAATGGGTTTCTGAGATCATGAGCCAGAATTGAGTGAAGTTTGTTCTTTTCTTCAAGCAGATTTTTGAGCTCTTCATTCGAAATTTTGAGCTCCTTCGTTCTCTCCTCCACTTCTTTTTGAAGCTCCAGATTGTACTTATGGATATTGCGAACCCTGTAACGATAGCCGGCAACCAGAAGGGTTATAATTACAATCAATGAGAGGAGAAAAAACCAGGCTGTTTGCCAAAACGGTGGTGTTACTGTAATTGCGAGTAATGCCCCCTCCTCATTCCAAAAACCATCGTTATTGGCTGCTCGTACCCTGAATGTGTAGCTGCCGGCAGGTAATGATGTATAGATTGCTTCCCGAAGATCTGATGTCTGCTGCCAGGTAGCATCAAATCCTTCCAGCATAAACTCAAACTTAACATTATCAGAATTTTTAAAGCTTAGCGCGGTAAACCTGAAAATTATTCGCTGTGCATCATGAGGAATTTTTGAAATTTCATTAATTGGGTATGTTATTCCATTCTTCTCAATTTCCTCTATGTACACTTTTGGGAGTTGCCTGTTTAATTCTAAACGCTCGGTAGATAGCATCGCCAAACCTTGCATGGTTGGGATGTAAAGCTCACCTTGATCATTCAAAAAACTGGATGGCATGAACCCTCCTGTTGTTTCACGAATGGGCAAGCCCTCCATCACACCTATTCGTGATACACGTAATGCCAAAATTTCACCGGCCAAAAACAGATCAATCTGATTTTTTTCAATAAAAAACACACCCATATTACCGGCCAGCCAAAGATTTCCATAATCATCAAATTGAAGTTGAGAAATGGTATTATCGAAAAGGCCATTCTCGATTGTAATTTTTTTCGACTCCCCTCCCTGATTCAGCACAAAAATGCCTCCTCCATAACTGCCAAACCAAAACCGGCCCTCTGAATCTTTATTAATGGTTCTGAAATTTCGGGTCTCCAGCTGGTTGAACTCTTCGGGTTTAATGATGACACCATTTTCAAAGTATCCGATACCCCGATCTGTAGCAAATAATAGAGTTCCATTATCGTCTTCGTAAATCATTCTTGTGGTACTCACATTACCGCCATCTTGGTTTTTTATAAGTGCGGTCTCTTCTCCATCAAATCGATATAAACCTCTACCAAAAGATCCAAACCAAATGTGGCCGTTTGTGTCTTCAAAAACAGAAAGTACTGCATTCACATCTTCCATAATTTCGGGTTCAAATCTTTGGAAAATATTATCGTCCGGAGGCAGATAAAACACACCGCCTCCCCATGTACCGGCCCAAATTGTTCCATCGGTTTGTTCCAAGAGCGACCAAACACACACATTTAAGATTCCCTCTTCAATTCCAAATCTCCTGATAGAATTATCACCGAATGCATAAAGCCCATCGCAGTTGGTTCCTACCCAAAGAGTTTCATTACTGTCTTGCAAGATTGCTGTAGTGGGAGTTTGAGAAAGCACATCAAGCCTGTCTCCCTGATAAACAGGTGTATCCACAAATTGTATTAACCCATTTGCTGAGGTTGAAATCCAGATTGAACCTTCATGATCGAAGAGTACATCATTTGTCCTGATGTTTGTGTACTGAACACCGCGAATCTGTTCTGCATAAAGATCTTCAATCCTGTATAACCCATCTGCACCGTAAATATAGTAGTAGCCATTTCTATATCGTATACCGTGCAGTATGGATTGATTAATTTCTTCTCCAATCAAAACTACTTCGTGGCCATCCTCTTCTATTTTCAGTATACCGTGCTCATGCACCAATAAGAAATGGTCATCATACCAAAACAGATCCCAAAAACGCTCAACATGGTCAAAATCGCGAGTTGTAAAAGACCATTTAGACTTCAATTCAGACTCTGATAGTTCAAGCAAAATCTCTTCCAATTCTCCATCCAGTTTTAACCGGTGCATTGAGTATTCATACAGAACATAGATATGGTTGCCGTGTTGGTATATTTTTTGAACACCTTGATTGGGCAATCCCTCTATTTTCCTGAATTTTTCGTTTTCCAGAATAAAAACACCAAAATTGGTACCTACCCAGATTTTTCCGGTATCATCAAAAAATATTTTTGTTATGTATGTATTTAGCTCGGTTAAATCCTCATCTATCTTGTATACATGTGAAGAGTCCTGATCTATCATCACCAGGCTGCTGTATTCAAGCCCTGCCCATATTTTTCCATCGGGACTTTCAACTAATTCAATAAACCGATTGGTTTCGAGACCAGGAATATTCCCGGTGTTATAGACAGAAATTCTTTTTCCATCAAATCGAATAAGGCCATTAAATGTTGCAGCCCATATATATCCTCTTGAATCCTGAATTACCTGATTGACTCCGTTAGCCGGGAGCCCGTTCTCGGTATTATAATTTCGTGAAATCGTGTAATTATCCTGAGCAGAAGTGATTAACGCTTCGTTTGTCTGGGCATAAATAACCGGTGGCGATGAAAAGATTGTAAGGCAAGCCAGCAGAAGTATAAACCAACTTGAGCCGGCTGACTTTTGCGCCGTAAAAAAACTGATTTCTTTCATCTGTAATGTGTACCCGAAAATTGCACATTTAATTATGAACAACCCCTATACCACACATTATACTAATTTTACAATTCAAGCAATAACTATATCGCATTAAACTATATGCGATAGCCAATTGTAAACGCGCTTTTTCACTATATCAATTACGAAATACACCACTCATATCGAACGGTATGGTATCTGTAAAGCTGAAACCTTCAATCTCAGCTCCTACATCGGCAGAACCCGATAATTGATATTCAAAATTTGTGGATCCCCTCATCATCTCAACAAGTACGTTACCCATCTGTGATGCATTGAGGCTGATAGGAATTATGATTTGCGAACTGTCCTTCTCAGACAATCGAAGCGGCTCACTCAGGGAGGTATCGAGCCAGTTTCGACCATTCACTTCAAGCTGGTAGTTTGCGCGATTCAGTGCAATCGGAAAGGAGTTTGTGTTGGTGATATTCAGTTTTACTTCCATTTCTGCACCCGACATAGAGAGATTTTTAACGTCAAACCCGCCAAATTCAAAACGTGGCACTTTCGGGATCGGCAAGTTTCCGGAGGCGTTTACCGGTAGCCTCTGCATGCCCAGCCCGGGAACATCAAACTGTACTTCTGTATTGATGGCATAAGCGAAAGAATCGTCTCTGAAAAGCGTACTGAATGTATTGAACATTTCAGAAAACCGAAGAGTAACCGGCACACTGAGTGTACTAACCGATTCACGGCTTATTCTCAGATTTTCTTCCTGAGTGCCTGACAAAAATGAATTTTCATTTACAAAGAATTCGTAGCTGTATCGGTTTGCCGTAAGACCAACCGGGTTTGGGTTGTCAACATCAAAATTAAACTGAAGGGTAGCACTGTTAAAGTCGATGCTTTGTATCGACATACTGCTGTATTGAATAGTTGGGCGCTGATTTTCAGCGAAGTCGCGTAGTGCAGCGCAACCGGCCATCAAAAGAGCGATTAAAGAAATCAAAATTCCTTTTTTTACCATGGATATACTCGTTATAGAATTGGTTGTAGTTTGTACATACGATTGTAATCGTTAAAGATAAGAAATGATCCTTGAATCCTTATTTTTTATCGCTCTAATTTACCGGGCGGTTAGATCAGCCAGCTGAGCTCTGAATTTTGGAGCCCCGCCGTTTGCCGGGTGCCGAACTCCAGTGTGTTTTACACCAAGCTCACTAAGGCTTTGTTCACACTTTCTGCCAACTGCCAATACTTCTGCTTCAGGATATAGAGCCAGAAACTGTTTGAGATGCTTCAGGCCTGCCTGCATCTCACCGGCCAGAGGGGTCCTGTTGCTTAACATCCCTTTTTGGGGATTGTAAGGGTGCCAGGGTACTGAATTCCAAAGCACAACTTCATGCGGATCAATACCCAAATTGATGAGCGTACCCCACATAATAGTTGCCGTGGGCTCACTCATTCCCAGTTTGTTTACATCTTCGCTGCTGGTTCGCTCTGGAATTTCTGATGTAAAAACGTGATCCGGCTTTATACCATATTTTTCAAATTGATGGCCAAGTAATATCCGTTCTGATGTCATCGCGATGCCGGTAAAATGTCCGCCCTGGTACCCCAAAGCTTCTGCGATGAAAAGATATTTCGCCCGGTTTCGGCGCTCTTCAAGATAGGTTTCAAGTTGCTTTCTGCGAATTTCCGGTGCCTCGGGTGAGGCGTCATTCTTTTTATCCTGATGAAACCAGGGGTTAAAAAGCCCTTTAGGTGTACGTTTTAACGAGTTTACAAATTCTTTAATCACTGCTTTTTAGCTCTCAATTCTTTTTATTTCTGCGATTGCCTTTTTTACTGATGTACCAGAATTCTACGCCCCATTTTCAGCCAAATAAGCCAGCTGAAGAACTCTCAGCTCGTTATAATCTACCGTTTTGTTGAGGTCTTCATAGATAGGCTTGAGCAGTTCAGGGCCTACTTTTTTCATGGATGCATACACTTCGTCAACTTTACGGGCTGATAGTTCGGATGCCGCCAGAATAGCAGCTGAATCCAGCGCATTTCCCTCATCAAGATACTTTTTCAGATTACTCAAAATGGTAACCGGTTTCACACCAAATTGCTCAGCAAGGTGATCGATCGATTTGCCGGTCTCAAACTCCTCCCCGATCAACTCATATTTTTGTTTTGAAGCTGTTTTTTTCGCTTTCTGTTTTACAACTGTTGAGCGGCTTTGCACTTCATTTTCATGAACAAACTCTTTGATAATTTTCAAAAATGAATCGCCGTACTTTTTCAGTTTGGTATTTCCAACACCATAAATCCCCATCAGTCCGGTTTCATTTTCAGGGAAGTAGTATGCCATCTCCATCAGAGTTGTATCCGGAAAAATCACATACGGTGGCAATCCTTGTTTATCGGCCATCTCCTTCCGTTTTACCCTCAGTTTTTCAAAGAGTATTTCATTGTATTTATTCTCAACATCGCTGCTTGTACGGGTTCTTGCTTCGTCAGTGGCGGCTGTTTGGGTTCGGTCAAGAATTCCTAAAACAACATCATCTCCTTTTAAAATGGCGGCTGACTCATCCGTTAAAAGTAAGCTTCCATACTGAGGATCTTTCTTGACATACCCCTTCCTGATGAGCAATCGTGAAAGCTGAATCCACTGATTCTTCGTCCAGTCCTTACCAATTCCATAGGTTGAAAGTTTGTCGTGGCCTTTTTCCAGTATTTTTTTAGCAGATGAGCCCCGCAGCACATCGGCAATATGGTGAGCGCCAAACATCTCTTCTGTTCGGGCAATGCAGCTCAAAAACATCTGAGCCTGTACAGTATAATCCTGAAGATCGCCGGTTTGGCGGAGACAGTTATCACACAATCCGCACTCCGTTTTCTCGTACGTCTCTCCAAAATACTCCATTAAAGGCTTGCGCCGGCATTCGTTGTATTCAAGATAATGGATAATCGCTTTGAGATGTTTTTCAGCCACCTCTTTTTCACTCCCCTCTTTTTGATTAATGAAGTACTGAATCTTCTGTTTATCTGAATAACTGTATAGAAGCAGGCAATCAGATTTCAGGCCATCACGTCCCGCCCGGCCAATTTGCTGATAATAGGATTCAATATTCTGAGGCATATCGTGATGAATCACAAAACGAACATCCGGCTTGTTGATACCCATGCCAAACGCCACAGTCGCCACAATAATCCGAATATCATCCCGAATAAACGCATCCTGATTGCGTGTGCGGTCTTGCTCCGAAAGCCCTGCATGATAGGGCCTTGCCGAGTGGCCATAATGTTTCAGATCGGCATAGAGTTCATCCACCTGCCTGCGGGAAAAACAGTAAATAATTCCTGATTGAGATTTCCGTGTGTAGAGAAAATCCAGAATTTGTTCGAGCGGTTTCTCTTTATCAGCCACTTTCAGAAGCAGGTTTTTACGGTCGAAACTGGCCACAAACCGGGCTGAATCTTTCATCTCCAGAATTTGCTGGATATCATCCCGAACGCGCGGAGTTGCTGTTGCAGTTAGTGCAAGGCAAACGGCCTCAGGAAAGTTTTTCCTTACTTTAGCCAGCATTCTGTATTCCGGCCGGAAATCGTGCCCCCATTCAGAGATACAGTGAGCCTCATCTATCGTAAAACAATCAACTGTTAATGTAGATAGAAGGTTTTGCGTGGAATCCATCATCAGCGTTTCGGGTGCGAGATAGAGCAATTTTGCCCTGCCTGATCGCAGCCGGTTCACATTTTCACGGTACTGCTCCGGTGTAAGTGTGCTGTTCAGAAAAAGTGCGGGTACGCCAAACTGTTCAAGCTGTTCTACCTGATCTTTCATCAGCGAAATCAGCGGAGATACCACTATTGTGAGGCCATCAAAAATGAGTGCGGGTATTTGATAAATCAGTGATTTACCCCCTCCGGTTGGCATAATCACCAGAGAATCTTTCTTGTTTAATACATTGCTGATTGCATCTTCCTGAAGGGGCCGAAATGAATCGTAGCCGAAGGTTTCTTTCAGGATCTCTTTTGCTTTTTGAATCATACTTAGGTAACCGTTTTCTTTGAAATTTGATTCGATGATCTACTCTGTATGAATCCGGATTTCAGAAAACCTTACAGAAAAAATCACAAAAAATTTATTCACAGGGTTTAATGCTGCCGTGGAATGAGGTAGAATTCCTCCATTCGCCCATCGATATACCATACAACTTCGCCATCGAAAATAGCATTTTCTTCGAGCATCACAAGAATAGACCGGTTCCATTCCGGCACAAACACCTCTGCATTCAGTTCGATGGAGTGGGCCGTATTTGGATAGAGTGGATAATCCCCATTGCCCGGTACTCCACCCTGCTGATCCCACAAGCCAATGGTTGGCCCTGCACCGTGCCCGTGATAACCCAGAGGATGGGTGTAAATTGTGGCTTTAATACCCTCTTCTTCAGCTTGGCGAAGGGCTGCTGCAAGAATTTCATTCCCTGTTCTTCCTGCGGAAAATTCGTTGGTTAAGATATCCTGCAGGCGATTTCCAATTTTAAGTGCATCTCTTAGCCCTTTTGGCGGCTCCGTTTCCCCGGGCCTTAAAACGTACGCATTTCGCTGTGTATCTGTAGTGAGTCCTAAATATTCAATGCCCAGATCCATATGAATGATATCGCCCGGAAGAATCACACTGGTATCCGCTGAGCCTGAAAAATCACCTGTATGCTCGGGAGATTCACTCCGATGTACAGCCACTGATGGATGAAACCAGGTAGTAAGGTTCAAATCGCGAATTCTCTCTCTGAACCACCACTGTACGTCTTCTGTTGTGGTTACTCCAGGCGTGATTACAGCTTCCGACAATCCTTCAGCAATAATGTTATGAGCAATCCGGTTGATCTGCCGGTAAACAACAATTTCTTCTTCTGTGCGGGTTTCAAGCCAGCCAACAGAGAGGTTTTCTGCTGATACAATGCGCTCCTCCAAATCTTCCGAAAGACTGTTCACCAGATTCACGTAATCCGTATGACTGATTCCATCGGCCAGGGCAAAGTGTTCGGAAACATTGATACCAATTTTTTGCGGATCTCTCTTTTCAATCAGCTCTCCCAGCCGTTTCCACTGGTCCGGTTCTTCATCAGGAAACCACTGTGTTTCAAAAAAACCGATGTTATATCTGGCTACTGCTAGCCGCTCAACCGGCTCACCATTTCCCGGATCGAAAAACATCAGGATTGTAGTTCTCCGGGACGATTGCCACGTTGCCGGCAACATCGTGAGTAATACCGGATCTTCGTTGTATTCGCGGGCTATCAGTATCCACATATCAATTCCTTCACGGCGCATCAGCTCGGGCACCAAATCATCAAGCCGGTACTCTGTCCACCGGTCCATCACTTCCGCTCGCTCGCGCATGGAGAGAATATGCGGTGTGATATCGTTTCTGGTTTGAGCCTCAACTGCATCAGAAATAAAAAGCAGTAAACAGAGTGTAAAAACCAGACGCTTCAGGTTTGTGAAATCTTTAAATAATCCAATCGATCGGTTCAACAGTATCATAAAATCGCTTATCTTGGGAGTCTGAATCATTAAATAATTGTCTCCATGAAAATAACCATTACAAAATCAGATCACAGCCGAATTAACGAAATAGATTTCGACAACCTCCAGTTTGGGCGAATCTTTTCAGACCACATGTTTGAAATGAAATATGAGAATGGAAAATGGCTTCAGGGAGAGATTAAACCATACGGGCCAATAACATTTGAACCCTCTATGATGGCACTGCACTATGGGCAGGCTGTTTTTGAAGGAATGAAGGCCTATTACGCTGATGATAATACCATCAATCTGTTTCGGGTGAAAGATCATCACCAGCGCCTCAATAACTCTGCAAAGCGATTGTGCATGCCCGAAATTGATGAAGAAGTTTTCATTTCGGCACTTGAAGAGCTGATGAAAGCTGACTACAAATGGGTGCCCAAAAAGCATGGCCAGGCGCTCTATTTGCGTCCTGTAATGTTTGCATCGGAAGAGTATCTTGCAGCAAAAGTAGCTGAAGAGTATCGGTTTTATATTATTGCGAGCCCTGTAGGTGCATACTACAGTGAAGGATTTAATCCCGTAAAATTGACCACCTCAGAACAATATGTACGTGCAGTAAAAGGCGGAACCGGTGAAGCAAAAGCAGCCGGAAATTACGGCGGAAGCTTCCTGCCTGCCCAAAACGCCCAGAAAAACGGCTACACTCAGGTGTTATGGCTGGATGCCATCGAACACAATTATATTGAAGAGGTAGGTACCATGAA